>JAENWF010000120.1 GCA_016650215.1 Thermoanaerobaculia bacterium | reverse complement strand
CAGCAAGGTGGTCGAAGAATCGAACTCCCGAGCCAAGCAGAACCGCCGCAACGTCGACGCTGATTTCGTCGAGGAGCCCGGCATTCAGCAGTTGCTGGATGGTGTCGGCGCCGTGGACGCCAACCGACTTCCCGCCGGCGGCGGCTTTGGCTTGCTTCACGGCGCTTTCAATGCCGTCGGTTACAAAGTGTACCGTCGAGTTGGGTCGCGGCCATCCAGCGGGGATGTGGTGGGTAAGTACGAATGCTGGTCCCCACCAGTGGTTTCCGCCCCAGCCCTGGGCCACGTCGAAGGTGCGTCGGCCGGTGAGCACGGCACCGAGTCCGGACGTGAGAGCGCGAAGGTGCTCGGCGCTCGGCCCGGACACCTTGAAGGTCATGGGGTCCGACCCTCCGGCGTGGATTTCGACGTCGCCCGAGTTGAGGTACCAGTCGAACACTTCGGCCACTCCATCGTTGAGGTCGGCGACGTAGCCGTCGAGCGACATTGACATGATTGCGACAACCTTCGACATTACATGCTCCTTTCAAGGGATGGGGACTGCGTTCATGTGATCGCACGGTTACTACGAAAGAGCTTCAGTGGTCGGCGACCTCAGCGGAGCGAAGGAAATTCGAGCGCGATCTCCAGGCAGAACGGATCGGAGGTGTGGTGCGCGGATTTCCGAACATCGTGTCCTCCCGGATCGTCCGCCCAACGTTCAAAGCTCACCGGCGCGAACCGGCGACGCGAAGACCTATAGCTCTCGCGAAACAGCAACGCGCCGGTTCGCGTCCGGTGCAGCGTCGGAGTTAGGTGACAGGTTGAGAGCCGCGAGCAAGGCGACGATTTGCTGTTTTCGATACGGCGGCTCACTTTACCTTTTCATGAACCCCACCACGACCATGACAACCGCAAACGCGAAGGCGAATATCGCCGTGCGAAGCGACGCGGCTTTCGGATCACTGGATCGCCCGAATGGCCCGAGGTACACGTTTGCGAGCTTCCGCGCGGTTGGATTCTGTTCGAAGTTTCGGTAGTTCCAGAAATGAAGACAGCCGATTACTACCGCGAAGATCGTACCTACAAAGATCATCGGTTCCATGTCTTGGCGCCTAACGGCTCTGCCGCCCACCGGTGCGAACCGCCACTCGCTGAAGTATAGCTCTCGGCGAAATCGCCGCGGCGGTTCGCATCCGGTGCAGCGGCGAGTTAGCGCGCGCTCACGTCCGAGCCTTCACTTCTTGGAAAATGAAACTGCCGCCGAGGATTGTGTACGGTGCATATGTGACGACGCCGGATCCGGCGGGCGAGGCATCACCCCGAATCACGTACGTATGCGCAAACTTGTCGCGAAGGGCCTGCCGAGCAGGATCGCTGGGAATCCAAAACAGGTCGAACAAGAGGTTAAGAGGGCCGAACATCGCAAACAGAAAGCGAATCGTGAGACTGCTAATCGATGGCCTCTCGCCTTGCAAGTTCACGATTCGGGCACGCGCCATGACGTATCCGAGCGTACGAAAGCGAGAGCGCTTGAGGAGTACGAAGTACGCGAACCAAACCACGAACCATGCGGTGAGAACGACCAGTTCGTTGCTCTCCTCGGTGGTCACGACAAAAAACCCGATTGCAGTTGCCAGTAGCGACAGGATGATCGCCGCGAACACGTCGACCACATCGACAAGGAGTCGCTTCCCTGTCCCGAGGTAGTCTGACGGGGCGTAGTAAACACCCATCTCTTGCGACGATTGATTTGCCATCGACCCCGCGCGCTAACGTCCCTGCGGTTCAGCGGCTTCGGCCCGCACGCGCAGAGCGTGAAGCTATTCTAAACGTCGCGGCGGGCCGAAGTCCGCTGCAACCGCGAGTTAGACCCCGGCCACTTGCGTGCTGCTTCGTCCGGAATGAAGAGTTCGAGATGACCGCCTCGGTAGATGAACGTACCGCGGTAGTGCCGATATCCGCGTTTCGCGATTCGAAGGTTGTGAGACCCCTCGCGTAGTTCGGGAATGGACAAATTCGCTTCATGCCGAGGAGGAGCGCTGGCTTCGGCTCGCACTCCGCGCAGACCGGTCCAGCGGTAATACACGGAGGTCTTGAGTTCGCCGACTTTGTGCTCGTTCACGAAGACTTCAGCGCCATCGAGTTCCGGTGGCGCGTTCAACAGCACCGCAGGACGCGTACACGCGCTCAGCCAGGCGAGACATGCGAAACCGAGGAGTGCGGGCGCTTTCACGAGGGTTTAGGCGCCTAACTTGTCTCTGAGCTGATTAGACGTACCAAACGAAATGGCCAAACACGGAATCCGCCATTTCTCTCGGGATTGCCACTCAACTCGCAGACAGGGTGCATGTTAGCAGATCACCTTCTCGACCTGTTCGAATCGGCCTAATGCGCCGGTGGTGTTGCGTTAGGCTGATCAGCGTTCAGCCTAATGCGGTTGCGTTAGGCTGAATGAAAAGCTCCCGGATGTCGCATTCAGAGCGTTTCGAGCGGGCTTCGCGCTCCTCGGCCTCCCGTCCTGTTGAACACGTGCGTGTAGATCATCGTCGTCTGCACGTCTACAACAACTGCACGACCAGCCGCGCAGAACCCGTCATCGAATCGGTGAACCGGCGCGCTTCATCCACGTGAAAACCGCCGGGACGTGCTGGGAACGGCGCGCCCCCACCACATCCTTGACCCACGGAATCGGGTCTTCGAGGACGTGACGATAGAGAAAAAGAATCGCGCTCAATGCCTATTCTGTGTCCCCGTTGTGACGTCTTCCTCGACGGCCAGATGAGTGATTGAGGAGCCCTGGTGGACGGTCGGCCATGAACTCATCATCCCTCGGTGATCCGCGGACCCGCCACCGTTCTTACGCGGAGGACTCTTCGCCGTCTTCCTCCTCAGGACGATATGCAATCCTGGAGTTGGCGTGGCGCCGAGAACGCCAAGAACCTCTACTGAGTGAAGAAGTCTTTGACCTTGTCGAGGACGCCGCGCTCGGGCGGGTGCTCGTTTTCGAGCGACGCGAGCTCTTCGAGCAGGCGGCGCTGCTCGTCGGTCAGCGTGGACGGGATGCGCACCGACACGTGCACGTAGTGGTCGCCTCTCCCGCTGCCGTCGAGGAATTGCACGCCTTTGCTTCGAAGACGGAAGACCTGATTGGGCTGCGTGCCGGCGGGGACCTTCAGCACTTCGGCGCCGTCGATGGTGTCGGTCTGGATCTCGGCGCCGAGCGCGGCCTGCGTAAAGCTGATCGACTGCTGGGAATGGAGGTCGTAATCGCGGCGGGTGAATTTCTCGTGCTCCGTCACGGAGATGAATACGTAGAGATCGCCCGCGGGGCCGCTGTTCCAGCCGGCTTCTCCTTCTCCCGCAACTCGTAACCTCGAACCGTCGTCGACGCCCGCCGGAATCTTGACCGCGATTTTTTTCTCTTCGCGCACGCGTCCGGCACCGGAGCAGGTGGCGCACGGATCCTTGATCACTTTCCCCGCGCCGCCGCACTGCGGGCAGGTTCTCGCAACCGCGAAGAATCCCTGCGAGTAGCGGATCTGTCCCTTACCGCCGCAACCACCGCAGGTGACCGGCTGCGTTCCAGGCTTCGCGCCCGATCCGTTGCACGTCGCACAGGAGATGACGCGCGGCACGTCGAGAGTCACGTCCTTGCCGAAGACGGCATCCTCGAACGAAAGCTCGAGGTCGTAGCGGAGATCGTTTCCGCGCGCGGGACGCGTCGTTCGCTTCCGTCCCGTTCCGAAGAAGTCGCCGAAGCCGAATAGATCGCCGAGGATGTCGCCAAAATCGGCGAACTGATTCGGATCGAACCCACCCATCCCACCCATCCCCTGATGACCGTAGCGGTCGTAACGCGCCCGCTTCTCGTCATCGGAGAGGACGCCGTACGCTTCCGCTCCCTCCTTGAACCGCTCCTCGGCGTCGGGGTTGCCGGGGTTCTTGTCAGGGTGGTGCTTGAGCGCGAGCTTGCGGTAAGCCTTCTTGATCTCGTCCAGACCCGCACCGCGCTCGATGCCGAGGACTTCGTAGTAATCGCGTTTTTCCGTCGTTGCCATCAGGAAGAGGATGTGTCGGTGGGAGCTCCGAGTTTCAGCGGGTTATACAACATGACGCCGGTGAGAATTCTCGAAGCGTTCTGGAGGTCGAAAATCGCGTCGTTGAGGACCTGCTTGTCTTCCGAGACGGCCGCTGCCTTCGAGCGATCGATCGCCGTCTGCACGCGCTCGCGGTCGCCTTCGCTCAGCAGCTTGCCGAACTCGCGGAAGACCTTCTCGTTCGTGTAGATCATCCCTTCCAGCTTGTTCTGGAGGACGCGCGAGTCGCGGCGCGTCGCGTCGAGGCGCGAATGCTCCGAGGCCTCGTTGATGATCCGGTCGATCTCGTCCTTGCTCAGACCGCCCGCGGGATTGATCTGAACGCCGGTCGACTGCCCCGTCGCCTGATCGCGTGCGGTCACGTTCACGATGCCGTTGGAGTCGAGCGCGAAGTTGACTTCGATCTGCGGCACGCCGCGCGGAGACGGCGGGATACCGACCATGTCGAACTTGCCGAGCGATTTGTTCTCGCGGGCGAACTCGCGCTCGCCCTGCAGCACGTGAACCTGGACCTTGCTCTGATTGTCGGCAACGGTGGTGAAGATGAGGGAGTTCTTGGTCGGAATCGTGGAGTTGCGCTCGATGAGCTTGGTGAAGAGGCCGCCGTGTGTCTCGATCCCGAGGGAGAGCGGTGTCACATCGAGCAGGACCATGTCCTTGATGTCGCCGCGCAGGATGCCGCCCTGGATCGCGGCGCCGACCGCGACGACTTCGTCGGGATTGATGTTCCGGTTCGGCTCCTTGCCGAAGACGTTCTGCACGGCCTCGATGACCTTCGGCATGCGCGTCTGGCCGCCGACGAGCACGACCTCGTCGATCTGATTGGGACGGAGTCCCGCCGACTTGAGCGCGTCGTTGACCGGATCGATCGTGCGCTGAATCAGATCGGCGACCATCTTCTCGAACTCGTGGCGCGTCAGAACGCTGTTGAGATGCTTCGGGCCAGACGCATCAGCCGAGATGAACGGCAGCGTGATGCGGCTCTCGGCCGAAGTCGACAGCTCGCACTTGGCGCGCTCGGCGGCTTCCTTGAGACGCTGCAGCGCCATCCGGTCGTCCTGCAGATCGATTCCGGTGTCGCGCTTGAAGCCTTCGATCAGCCAGTCCATGACGCGCTTGTCGAAGTCTTCGCCGCCGAGGTACGTGTCGCCGGAAGTCGAGAGGACTTCGAAGAGGCCGTCTTCGAGCTTGAGGATCGAGATGTCGAACGTGCCACCGCCGAGGTCGTAGACCGCGATGAGCTGGTTCTGCCGGTTGTCGAGGCCGTACGCGAGCGCGGCCGCGGTCGGCTCGTTGATGATGCGGAGCACGTCGAGGCCGGCGATCTTGCCTGCGTCGCGCGTCGCCTGCCGCTGCGAGTCGTTGAAGTACGCCGGAACGGTGATGATCGCCTCGGTGATCTCCTCGCCGAGAAACTCCTCGGCGAACGCCTTGATCTCCATCAGGATGAACGCGGAGACTTCCTCCGGCGAATAGTCGCGCTCGCGGATCTTTACCTTCACGTCGCCGTTCGTAGCGGGGACGACCTGATACGGCAACACTTTCTTTGCGTAGCCGACTTCTTCCGAGTCGAACTTGCGGCCGATCAGGCGCTTGATCGCGAAGACTGTGTTGAACGGATTGGTGATCGCCTGGCGCTTGGCGATCTGCCCGACGAGCCGGTCGCTGTCCTCCGTGAACCCGACGACTGACGGAGTGGTCCTGCTCCCCTCGCGATTGGGGATCACTTGCGGTGTCGCAACGTCGACGACCGCAACGCACGAGTTCGTCGTGCCGAGGTCAATTCCGATGATCTTGGCCATGCAGAATTACGGTTGAGCTTGTGACTTCACTCTACACCATCACGATCGTCCGGTCCCCCGACAGCGACCTTCACGAGGGCCGGCCTGAGAAGACGGTCGTGCAAGAAGTAACCCTTCTGCAGAATCGCCGCGACCGAGTGGTTCGGGAGCGAGGCGTTCTCCTCTGTGACGACCGCCTCGTGGAAGTTCGGATTGAAGGCGACGCCCGTCTCGGTGATCGGTTTCAGTCCGGCGCGCTGGAGGATGTCGTACAACTGTTTGTAGATCAGATGTACCCCCCTGTGAAAGTCGTCGCCCTCCTCCGCATGCTCGAGCGAACGGTCGAAATTGTCGAGGACCGGCAGGATCTCCTTGAATGTGCCGGCAAGTGCGTACCGGAAGAAGTCGGCTTTGTCCCGTTCGGTGCGTTTCCGGAAGTTCTCGAAGTCCGCCATGGTGCGCACGTAGCGGTTCTTCCATTCGGCCGCGCCGGGATCGCCGGGAGCAGCAGGCGCCTCGGCCGGTTCCGGAGCGTGGGTGTGGCGGCTGAGAGTGTCGTCCGCCTCCTGCGCCGCGATCTCCATCTCGTGCTCGATGTCTTCGATCGAATCACCGGTGTCCTCGATGACGTAGGTGTCGTCGTCGGACCCGTTGCCTTTCGGCTTCTTGTCGTCCATCAGTGCCTCTGTTCCTCTTCTTCGATCTTCCTGCTGAGCGCCCTGCCGAGGTAGTCGACGAGGGGCGCCATGCGCGCGTACTCCATCCGCATCGGACCGATGATACCGACCATTCCGAGCGGAGACGACTCTGTTCCGTAGCGGCGCGCCACGATACTGAAATTGTGGACCTGGGTGAAGTCGCTCTCCGAGCCGATGAGGATCTGCAGCCCATCCTCGTCGAGGAACGACTCCAGGATCTCGATCAGCTTCTCTTTCTCCTGGAGCGCAAGGAAGATCCTGCGGAGCGCATGCGCGTCGGCAAACTCCGGCTTGCTGAGGATCGACGCGGCTCCCTCGACGATCAGCTCGTGGTGCACCGGAAGGACGTCGTTGACCGCCTCGATGCCAAGTGAGATCGTCTTCTGCATCATCCCGTCGTGCTGCGCGCGCTCTTCGGCGGTCATGCGGACGAGCCGGCGCCGTATCGCGTCGAGTGTCATCCCGCCGAACTCGGCCGAGATGAAACGTCCGATCTTCTCCAACTCATCGCGCGAGAACGTGAGGCGGGTCTCGACGAGCTTGTTCGCGACCATCCCGTTCGCGCCGACGATCACGCACATGATCCGGTTCTCGGCGACGAGGACGAAGTCCATGCTCCGGACCACGAACTGGAGGAGCGTCGGCATGAAGATCACGCCGACCTGATCGCTCATCCGCGAGAGAAGACGCGAGGCCTGCTGCAGCACTTCATCGACTTCGCCGACGTAGCGCACTTCGTCGTCGATCGTATGGCGCTCCTCATCGGTCAGCGAGCCGGAGCTCATCAGATGCTCGATGAAGAAACGATAGCCGCGATCGGTCGGCACGCGCCCGGCCGAGGTGTGCGGCTGCTGGAGGTAGCCGAGATCCTCGAGATCGGCCATGACGTTGCGGAGACTCGCGGGCGAGAGCTGGAAGCGGCCGCATCGCGCGAGCGAGCGCGAGCTGATCGCCTCGCCGCTGGCGATGTGCTGCGCGATGATCTCGCGAAGGACCTCGCGCGCCCGGCTGTCGAGATCGTGTCCGTTTACCTCGAGTTTCTGAACCATCGTTCTCTGGCTGGCACTCTCCAAAGCCGAGTGCCAACGACCCCACTCTAGGAATTGGCTCCGAGAGTGTCAAGATTAACGCTATCAATGAGAAAGCTCTTCCTCCTCCTGGCTCTGCTCCTCCCCCTCCCCGCCGGGGCTGTCACGGTCGAGCGGATCGCGGCAGTCATCGATGGGCAGGTCGTCACCGTCAGCGAGGTCTCGCAATTAGTGGAGATTCGCTTTTTCGCTCGAAAGGGAGATAGCGAGGATGAGCACCGGCGGAACGTCCTCGATGTACTGATCGCCCAGGTGCTGAGGCTGCGCGATGTCGAGCGCTTCGGCGCGCAGGAGATTCCAACCGAGTCGATCGAGGCACGCTTCGCCGAGATTCGCGGCCGATTCGCGTCCCCCTCGGAGTTCGAAGCAGCGGTCGCGCGCGCAGAACTGACGCTCGATGAAGTGCGCGCGCTGATCAAACGGCAGTTGCAGGTCGACGCATACATCCAGGAGCGATTTCTTCCCGCGGTATTCATCGGCAACGAGGAGATCGACGAGTACTACCGCACGCGCGGCTCGTCAGGGACTCTGTCACCTGCCGCGCGGGAAGAGCTGCGAACCGCGCTGCGCTCGACGCGGCTGGCCGAGGAAATCGACAAATGGACCGCGAGGTTGCGGCTGCGCGCGAACGTGGATGTCTTCGCGTGGCGGTAGTTCCCCGGGGGGGCGGGCGGCTGGGTGGGGGGCCGGGGGTATCCTGAGCGAAGCGAAGGATCCTCTGATAGCGCTGGGGAGAACGAAGTTTCGAGGGCCTGTGGCTGCGTCCTCCCAAGCGCTATCAGTAGATCCTTCGCTTCGCTCAGGATAGGGAAACGACTCAGGATAGGAGCAACAAGAACTCGTCTTCGCTCAGGACTTCCACGCCCAGATCACGAGCCTTCGTCAACTTCGATCCCGCCGCGTCCCCTGCCACGAGATACGAGGTCTTCGACGACACCGATCCCGAGGCCTTTCCCCCTTCCCGCTCGATCATCTTGTGAATCTCGTCGCGGGAAAAACGGGAGAGGGTTCCGGTGACGACGATCGTTTTCCCCGCCAGGCGGTCGCCGGTTTTCGATGGCGTGAAGACGGGCGCGAGGCCGAGGCGCTGCAGTCTGGCGATTCGCTCGCGGTTTGCGGGGACTGAGAAGTAGAACGTCACCGACTCGGCGACGCGCGGACCGATCTCCGGCACTTCGATGAGCTGTTCGGTCGTCGCATCCATCAGCGCATCGATCGAGTGGAAACGCTCTGCGAGCAGCTTCGCGGCGCGCTCACCGACGAAGCGGATGCCGAGCGCGAAGATGAAGCGCGGCAGCTCGGCCGTCTTCGAACGTTCGATCTGCACGACGAGTTTCGCGGCCGAAGTCTCACCCCACCGCTCGAGCTTCTCGAGATCTTCCTGCCGAAGCTCGTAGATGGACGTGTAGTCGCGAGCGAGCCCGTTCTCGATGAGCTGGTCGACGGCCTTCTCGCCGAGCCCTTCGATGTCCATCGCCTTGCGTCCGGCGAAATGCAGCAGCGCTTCGCGCACGATCGCGGGACAGCCCTGATTCACGCAGCGGACCGCGACCTCCCCTTCGAACTGATGCAGCGGCTCGTTGCAGACTGGACACGCTTTCGGCGGAACGACTCTCTTCGTTCGCGCGGGCCTAAGATCGAGCAGCACCTCTGTGACTTTCGGGATGACGTCGCCGCCCTTTTCGACCATCACGCTGTCGCCAACGCGGATGTCCTTGCGCGAGACCTCGTCGAAGTTGTGCAGCGTCGAGCGGCGCACAGTCGAGCCGCCGATGTGCACCGGATCGAACTCGGCGACCGGCGTCACGGTTCCGGTGCGCCCGACCTGAAATCGGATCTCGCGCACGACCGTCTTCGCAGCTTCCGGCGGGTACTTGAACGCGATCGCCCATCGCGGTGCCTTCGAGGTGGCGCCGAGCTCCTGCTGCTGCTCGCGCCGATTCACTTTGACCACGATCCCGTCGATCTCAAATGGCAGCTCGTGACGCTTCTCCTGCCAATCGGCGATGAATCGCTCAACCTCTTCGATCGACGGGCAGACGGCGCGCTTCGGATTCAGCGGGAAGCCGAGCTTGTCGAGGATCTCGTACGCCTCCGACTGCGAGGCGACGCGGCGGGCATCTGCGGCGACGAGGTGATAGACGAAGGCGTTGAGGCGGCGCTGCGCGACGAGCTTCGGATCCTTCTGCCGGAGCGATCCGGCTGCTGTATTGCGCGGATTCGCGAGCGGAGCCTCGCCTGACTCTTCGACCGCCGCGTTGATCTTCGCGAAGTCGGATTTCGAAATGTAGATCTCGCCGCGAACTTCGAGGCGCTTGACCTTGCCGTCGATGCGCAGCGGCAGGGAGCGGACGGTGCGGACGTTCGGCGTGACGTCGTCGCCCCGCACTCCATCGCCTCGCGTTGCGGCGCGTGTGAGCGCGCCATCCTCGTACAGAAGGTCGATCGACACGCCGTCGATCTTCAGCTCCACCTCATATTCAATCTCGTCGTGCCCGAGGCCGCGCTGCACGCGCGCGTGCCACTCGCGCAGCTCGTCGAGGTTGTACGCGTTATCGATCGAGAGCATCGGAGGGTCGTGAACGACGGTCGGGAAATCGCCGATGAGCGCACCGCCGACGCGTGCAGACGGAGAGTTCGGATCGGCGAGCTCGGGGTGCTTCGCCTCGAGCTCCTGCAGTTTGCGGAGCAGTTGATCGAACTCGTAGTCGCTGATCTCGGGTGCCGCGTCGAGGTAGTAGAGGCGGTTGTGCCGCTCGAGCTCGCGACGCAGTTTCTCGATCTCGGACTTCGCGCTCATGTGCGGCGGGAAAGATATCGCGAGCGCTCCACGATCCGCTCTTCGAATGACATCCGCTGCAGACGCGATTCGATCATTGCGAGAAAGTCGCGACGCCCTTTCACGAGGTTCAGGTTCAGCGCGACGAAGCGCATTCCACGCGGAGTATCGTGATAGACGATGAGGCGGTCGCCGCCGATGATCTGCTCGGTCCCTCGAATCGACGTCCACGGGACGGTGCTCTTTCGCATCTGATGGAGCGGCCGGAGCACGATCGCATCCTCCCCGACTTCGGCGATCGGCAGCAGAGTTCCGGTGAACACCTTCAGACCGCCGACCCAAAGCGCACCGATGTAAACCCAGACGAACGGCTCGCGCGCCCAGCCGAAGAGTGCGCTCGGACGGACGATCTGAACGAACAAAATCAGGGCTGTCGCGAGGGCGGCGACGATCAGAATCGAGAGCCCCGCACGCCGCACCCAGGGCCTGTACGTAAAAGTGCCCATTGCCTGTTGCACTTCAATCCCTTACATTTGAATGAAAATTGGAATGTTCGAACTCGGTATGCGTTCCGAATCAGGGTACACGGGCGGGAACCATGTCAGTGGTGAAAATCGACGGGACGGGACGCAGGATACTGGTCGTCGATGACGACCTGGCGATCCGCGTGCTGCTTCAAGCCGTGCTCCGGCGGATGAAATTCGATGTCGAGCTGGCGGAGGATGGACAAGCCGGCCTGGAGAAAGTTCAGAACGGCAGCGGGCAGTTCGACCTGATCCTGCTCGACCTCATGATGCCGCGTCTCAACGGCTACGAGTTCATCGATGCGATCGCAAAGATCCCCGACCGCCGCCCGCACATCATCGTCTTCACAGCTGCCGGGCGCCGCGGCGTCGAGAAGATTCCGGCCAACGCCGTCTGCAACGCGATCCTCAAACCGTTCGACCTCGACAAGTTCATCGAGATCATCTCGGATTGTCTGAATAAGGCGCATGAGGTCAAGACGCGAGTTCCCAGCGACGAGTGACGAAGGCTGGCCTGTCACTCGTCACTCTCTTCCCCACCACTCCAACTGACGAACCATGCCGAGGAGGATCGTCACTTCGCGCTCGTCGAGCTTCGAGCGGTTGAGGATCGTGCGGAGGTCTTCGTAGATCCGGTCGGGATTGTTCGGGTGAAGGAATCCAGCCTCGAGCAGCAGCGACTCGAAGCGTTCGTGAAGTCGCTCGACCATGCCGGCGGGAGCGGGCGTTCTGTCCACCGCTGCGCGCTCGACTGACGAAAGCTCGTAGCAGAAAACGCCGACCGACTGCGCGAGGTTCATCGTCGGAAATTCTTCATTGGTCGGAATCACCGCGGTTTTCTGGCAGAGCATCAGCTCTTCGCCCGTCAGCCCGCGATCCTCGCGGCCGAAGACGAGCGCGAGGATCTGATCGCCCGCGATCTCTCTCGCCAGTTGCTCCGGCGAAAAATCAGCAGGAGTCGTGCGTCCGCGCGATGACGTCGTCGCCACGACGAAATGCGCGTCGGCGATCGCCTCGTGCAGCGTCGCAACGAAACGCACGGACGCAAGAACATCGTCCGCGCCGCTTGCCCACCAGCCTGAGACCGGGAAGAGCTCGGGGTGATCGCCAACGATCCACATCTCGGTGAACCCGAAGTTCTTCATCACGCGCGCCGCCGCGCCGACGTTCCCGGCCTCACGCGGCTCGACGAGGATGATTCTTACGGGCATCGTTGAGCGCTGACGCAAAGCGGCGGCAAGCCGCCCCACTCCGAAGACGGCATTGAGTACAGTTCAGGAGTGCGGCGGCCTGCCGCCGCTTTGGTGAGCATCACGCATCATCCAGCGGAAGGATCGGATTGAAACTATCGATCACGAATGCCCACGCAGCGAGGTACTGCTCGAGCTTCACGCGAAAGTGCGCGCGGTACTCGGAACCGTGCTGCGAATCGCCTTCCAGCACATAGACGAACCCGCCATCCTGGAAAATCGAGACGCGCCAGCCTTCATCGGCGTCTTCGTACGGCTCGTCGATGGTGCCGAGGGGGACGTCGGCGGGGATGAAGTGGCGGAGATCGCGGTCGGCGTGGTCCCAGGCCGGGAAGCCGGCGAGCCGGCCGCGCGTGGCGCTCGCGAATTCGATGTGGCGGCCGCCGTCATCGGCCTCGGTAAGCCCGACCTGAAAGTCGGGGACGAGCGGGAATCTCGCGAGTTCTTCGGGATCGGGAAAGCGCACGCCGGTCAGTCGCTGGTCTCGATCCGATAGTTCGGCGCTTCCTTCGTGATCACGACGTCATGCGCGTGCGACTCGCGAAGCCCCGCAGCCGTGATGCGGACGAACTGCGACTTCGTCCGGAGATCCTCGATGCTGGTCGAGCCCGTGAGCCCCATGCCTGAGCGAAGTCCGCCGATGAGCTGCGGCACCATCGCGCTGAGCGAGCCTTTGTACGGGACCTTCCCTTCGATCCCTTCCGGCACGAGCTTGGTCGAGTCGGCCTCTTCCTGGAAGTAGCGGTCCTTCGACCCGGCCTGCATCGCGGCGATGGAGCCCATGCCGCGATACGCCTTGAACGTGCGGCCCTGGTAGAGAATCGTCTCGCCCGGCGCCTCGTCGGTTCCGGCGAAGAGCGAGCCGATCATCACCGTGTGCGCGCCGGCGGCGATCGCCTTGGTGATGTCGCCCGAAAATTTGATTCCGCCGTCGCTGATGACCGGGATGCCGTACTTTTCGGCGGCGCGTGCGCACTCCATGACGGCAGTCACCTGCGGGACCCCCGCGCCTGCGATGACGCGCGTCGTGCAGATCGATCCCGGTCCAATGCCGACCTTGATCGCATCGACACCGAGCTCGATCAGATCGCGCGCTCCTTCATATGTCGCCACGTTGCCGGCGATGAGCGGCGTGTCAGGAAAGAGTTTCTTGAACTGGCGGATGACGTCCATC
The DNA here is from genome assembly GCA_016650215.1 of Thermoanaerobaculia bacterium. Classification (GTDB taxonomy): domain Bacteria; phylum Acidobacteriota; class Thermoanaerobaculia; order Gp7-AA8; family Gp7-AA8; genus JAENWF01. The sequence continues at coordinate 7,424 of JAENWF010000120.1, read as the reverse complement.
ACTCCGGTCGAGTGCGCGTGCGCGGAATCGATGACGATGACGTCGGCTTTCGCGTCGATCAGAGCTCGCGCACGGTCGAGGCCTTCCTTCCCCACTCCGATCGCTGCGCCGCAGCGGAGACGTCCGAGGGGGTCCTTCGCAGCCAGCGGATAGCGCCGGGCTTTCTGAATGTCCTTGACGGTGATGAGGCCTTTGAGGTCGCCGTGCTGATCGACGACGAGCAGCTTCTCGATGCGATGCTGGTGGAGAACCTCGCGCGCCTGCTCCAGAGTCGTCCCGACGGGAACCGTGATGAGACTTTCTTTCGTCATCCGCTCGCTGATCGGGAGATCGAATCGCGTCTCAAAACGAAGATCGCGGTTCGTCAGGATGCCGACGAGCCTGCCGTTCTTGTCGGTCACCGGCACGCCCGAGATCTTGTACTTTTCCATCACCTGCATCGCTTCCGAGATGCTCTGCCACGGTCGCATGGTGACCGGGTCGACGATCATGCCCGCTTCGGAGCGCTTGACCTTGTCGACCTCTTCGGCCTGCCGGTCGATCGGCATGTTCTTGTGGATCACGCCGAGGCCGCCGTGCTGGGCCATCGCGATCGCAAGCCGCGCTTCGGTGACGGTGTCCATCGCGGCGGAGATGATGGGGATGTTGAGACGGATGTCGCGGGTGAGCTGCGAGGAAACGTCGACGAAGTTCGGATGCAGCTCTGACTTCGCCGGCTTGAGCAGTACGTCGTCGAATGTCAGTCCAAGCTGAACGGTCTCGGCAAAACGTTCCGACGGGAGCGGCTCGGGACGCTCGATTTCACGCAGGTCGATCCGGCCAATGACCGGGATCTCATCCTTTAACACTCGTTCATCGCTCATGGTCGCTCCCGCTCGAAGTGAGTATAGAACAGGGGTGTGCGCACCGGAATTGCAGGACAGACCCCCGTCCCGCATGCGCTTCACGATCGAACAGCGGCATCTCACGGATGATCATGGGAAGCCGCTGCGCCCCGGGGCGGTGTCGTTCCATGTTTACGACGGCGAGTCGGCGGAAGATGTCGTTCGGATCTTCGTGAAAAAGAACGCAGCCGAGGTCCTCGGCGACGTGCTGCAGTTCCCAGGATATCAGGCGGTCGCAACGATGCGCAGTCAGGCGGGAGTCTTCACCCTGCAGGTGACGCCAGCGAGCGCGACGTTCTCGTCCCCAGGGTCATCCTGAGCGAAGCGAAGGATCTTCTGATGTGCTGGCGATGCACGTGGCTGCGTCCCTCCCAGTGCGATCAGTAGATCCTTCGCTTCGCTCAGGATAGGCGCGACCTTCGCTTCGCTCAGGATGACCGCGCGAGAATCACCCCTTCGTGATGATCTCCTTCAGCATTTCATCCTGCAGCCGGTAGACCGCGTACACACCGACGCGATATCGATTGAAGAGAAACGAGAAGGCGTAGATCTTTCCGCTCTGCGCGTGCACATATCCCGAGAGCCCGACGACACCCGCAATGTAGCCGGTCTTCGCGTACACCTGGCGCGCGTATGGGGGCGTGCGGAGGCGATTGCCGAATTTCGAGTCGGGGTCGCCGGTATAGGGCAGCGAGCTGACGAAGTCTTCGCGGTGCGGGCTTTTCCACATGTAGCGCAGGAGCTGGATGAAGGCGAACGCTGACGCGCGATTGTCGCGTGACATGCCCGAGCCATCGGTCATCGAGAACTCGCCCGGCGTAACGCCGACCTTCGTCGTCAGCCACTCAGTCACTACGCGCGATCCTGCGGCCCACGATCCCTTCTTCGCGACTTCCGCGCCGAGGATCTTGAGCATCTGCTCGGCGTAATGGTTCTGGCTTTTCTTGTTCACCACGTAAACGAGGATGTTCATCGGCGTGGAGTGCTGCGAGACGAGCTTCCAGTCGGGTCGCGCGTCGCGTCCGGTAACAACGACCTCGCCCAGTACGCTGAGTCCCGCGCGGCCGAATGCATCATTCGTCACCGATGCGAAATAGTGAATGGGATTCTCGACCGTGACGAAAACTTCGGTCGCCCCCGACCGCGCCGGGACGCCGCCGCGGACGATGATCTCGTTCGAGTTGCGATGCCGCGTGATGAACGGCAGCCCACGTCCGGTCACGCACGTGTTGCGAACCTGTAGAAACGCCGTCGGTGGCTCGAGCTGCACCACACACGGCTGTCCCGGCTTCGACGGCAGGACACGCACCTGAACGCAGCCTTCCTGCATCGAGAACGACGAGATCGGCGCCTCGTACCAGTTCACGAGCTGATCGACCGGCCACGTCGGATGGATGTATTCGGTGTCGAAGTAACCGTATTCGAAGATGAGATTGCCACCGATGGTCTTGATGCCGGCGCGCTTGAGGTCCGTGGCCCACTCGGTCAGCACCTCGGTCGCCTGTCCATCGTGAAAGCGGCCGCCGATCGTCGGATCGCCGCGTCCCACGATCTTCACGTCGCCATTCAGCGTTCCGGACGGATCGACGCTCCCGCGCGTGTAGACGGCGGTCGTGACTTCGAACGACGGTTTGAGCAGATCGATCGCCGCACCGGTCGTGAAGAGCTTCATGTTCGACGCGGGCGCGACCGGCATGCGCGGATTCCGTTCGCCGACGACGCGCCCGCTCTCGACCTCCACGACCTGGATGCTCACATCGGCGCTGCGCGCGACCGGTCCGTTGAGGAGCGAGGCGAGACGCTCTTCGAACGTCACGCCCGTTGCGGTCTGCAGCGGAGGAGGGGCTGGCCTCCGCGCAGGCGCCCTGCGCCGTGCCGCCGGCTTCCTGGCAGCCGGCTTCTTCTTCGTCTGGCTTTCCACGGGGACGACGGAAACGAAAGCGATGAGTAAAACCGCGAACAATCGATTCAGGGACCACGTCATCAGAGCCGAGGATACCTTTCCGAGCGGGCGCTGGTGCAAGTTCTAAACCGTTCTCGATCCCCAATCCTGAGCGAAGCGAAGGATCTCGATCCCCAATCCTGAGCGAAGCGAAGGATCTTCTGATGTAAGGACGATGCACGTGGCGGCGTCCCTCCCAGCGCTATCAGAAGATCCTTCGCTTCGCTCAGGATAGGAGCAACCCCCACTCAGTCCTCAAACAGGTAGCGCAACCTCGATTCGCCCGCGCAACACTGAGGGGCAACGGCGTCGCACTTCGGCTCGAATCTCTTCGTGCGAGTAGCGGCGGCTGAAGTGGGTGAGGAGAATGAGCTGGTTCTCGAAGCGATCGGCGAATTCGGCGATGTCGTCGAAGTGGATGTGGCGGTATCGCGCGGCGCGCTCCTGGTGTCCATCCGCGAGAAACGAGCATTCGATCATCAGCACTTCGGCTTTGTAGATCGCTTCGTTCTGCTCGAGGATGCCGCGATCGGTATCGCCGGTATAGAAGAGGATCGGGTGCTCGGTATCGACCGTCACCTCGACGCCGCGCTGGCGCAGCGCCGCGATCTCCGCCCCTTCGCGTCCTGCGAGCTCGGGCTTGAGGTGATGGCGCGTCTCGAGAAACTCGTACGCACGCGCCGCGACACGGTGGGTCGCGCGATGCGCGCGCACGCGGTGTGTCCGGTCGAGGCGCAGAACGTCCCCCTCGCCGACGCCGACGATCTCGATGTCGTACGGGGTGCCTTCGAGCTTCTCGTGCAGCTTCATCAGCGCGCGGTAATCGTCAGCAGCCTCCGCCGGGATGTACACCGATCCGCCGGCGAGCCGCTGCAGCTTGCGCTGCCCCGCGTAGAAGGGAATCCCCGCGGCATGGTCGAGATGCGCGTGCGTGACGAAGACGTGCGGCATGCTGATCACCGGATCGGGACCGCGTCCGATGTCGAGCGCCACGCCGAGCTCGCGGATCCGGAACCACGTCTCATGTCCCGCACGCGAGCGCCCCTCGATCGTGAAGTGCTCGGTCTGGAGAGTGAAGTACTCCTTGTCGATCACGACAGCGTCTCGATCACCGACGGGATCTGGTCGAGGCGCGTCACGACCGCGTCAGGGATCACCTCGAAACCGCGATCGACCGGCGGCGCGACCGCGGTGCCTCGCACCGGCGGTGCGAAGTGGATCGCACGCATGCCGCAGCGCTGCGCGCCGTAGACATCAATGTTGAGGTTGTCGCCGACGAAAACGACTTCCGCGTATGCGACATCGAGTCCGCGGCGCAGCTCTTCGAAGATCGAAGGGAGCGGCTTGCATGCACCATGCTCGTTTGAGAACACCATGACCTCGATGTAGCGCCCGAGGCCGGCTTCGTCCAGTACTTTTCGCAACGCGTATCCGGGAGTCCTTCCCGTATTGCTGATCAGGCCGAGGCGGAAGCCGCGCGTGTGCAGGGCCGCGAGCGTCTCGAGTGCGCCGCTGACCGTTGCCGGCGGGATCTCGACCGCCGCATGCGCGTACGCATGCTCGAGCTCTTCAATCGCCGAGGCCCGGAACGCCGTGGGATCGAGCTGCAGCTCCTCGAGAAAATGCTCGATCTGTCTGCGGCACGGCACATCGAGATCCGCCGACCAGTAGAGATCGTGGCACCGCCGCCAGAGCTGCCGGTACGCCCGCTCGATCCGCTCCGCCTCCGCCGCGAATCCATGCGAAGCCAGGATCTCCTCCATCCGCGTCAGCCGCAACCGCTCCTGCTCACGCGACAACTCGGGTGTATCCGTGATCAGCGTTTCCCAGAGGTCGAAGGCGATGGCTTTGAGCATAGGACTGAGGACTGAGTGATGAGGACTGAGTGGAGGACGAAGTTCCGGCTGGGTTTACTCAGTCCTCAGTCCTCAGTCCTCATCACTGTAATTTGACCCTTCCCGAAAATCCCTCTTCATATCCATGAAAGTGCTGGAGGGAGGGCTCGGGGTATTGCCAGCAGTAGTAGCCGCTGCCGCTGTCGAAGTCGATGAGCCAGACTCCTTTGACTTCGATGCCGAGGTCGATGAGGGAGGCGGCCCATTTCGAGACGACCTCCTGGTACTCGTCGACTGCATCTTCGGGGAGGGCATCGACCTGCTCGGCTGCCACCGTAGTCAGTTGTCGAGCCTGCGGAAAGAGTGCCGCCGCTTCTTCGTACGAGAAGATTTTTTTCGTCACGCGCAGGACACTATAACGGCTCCCCGAAGATGCCTCTTTCCTCGATCCTCGTTTTTTGTGTTAAAACCGCCCGAGCATTTTTGCGTCCCACGAAACAACAGGAGGAGATCGATGTCGGTAGAGGATAGGGTCAAGTCCATCATTGTCGAGCAGCTCGGCGTGGATGCCGAGGAAGTGACCGCTGAGGCGTCCTTCGTCGAGGACCTGGGAGCGGACTCGCTCGACACGGTCGAGTTGATCATGGCGTTCGAGGAAGAGTTCGGCGTCGAGATCTCCGATGACGAAGCTGAGAAGATTCGCAAGGTACGCGACGCGGTCGAGTACATCGATAAGCGCGCCAAGGCGCAGTAGCTCTCTTCCCCGAAACATCACCACGTGGTCAGTCCTCAGTGGTCAGCCGCACGGGAATGAATGTGGCAACGCCCCGTGGAGTCAGGTTGGCCGCAGACTGGCCATTCGCTTGTCCGGGCACGAGTTGATTCAATGACCAAACGCCGCGTCGTCGTCACAGGAATCGGGATGATCTCCCCCCTCGGCATCGGAAACGAGCCGAACTGGCAGGGACTCATCAGCGGAAAATCGGGAATCGGACGGATCACGAAGTTCGATGCGAAGGACTACGCCTGCCAGATCGCGGGCGAGGTGCGCGGTTTTGAGCCCGAGAAGTGGATCGAGAAGAAAGATGTCAAGAAGTCCGACACCTTCATCCACTACGCAATCGCCGCGGCGCAGATGGCGGTCGACGACTCCGGTCTCGATCTGTCCAAATGTGACGGCGAGCGCATGGGCGTGATCATCGGCTCGGGCATTGGCGGTCTTCCGCTGATCGAAGAGATGCATACGAAGCTGATGGAGCGCGGTCCGAGCCGGATCTCACCGTTCTTCATCCCCGGTCTCATCGTGAATCTCGCCGCGGGGCAGGTCTCGATCCGCTTCGGCTGCAAGGGGCCGACCTCAGCTCCGGCAACCGCGTGCGCGACGGGTGCACATGCAATCGGTGACGCATACAAGATCATCCAGCGCGATGAAGCAGAGGTCATGTTCGCGGGCGGCAGCGAAGCGGTCATCACACCGCTCGCGATCGGCGGCTTCTCGGCGATGCGCGCGATGTCGACGCGCAATGACGATCCCGAACATGCCTGCCGTCCGTGGGACCTCAAACGGGACGGTTTCATCATGGGCGAAGGTTCCGGAGTCCTCATTCTCGAAGAGCGCGAGCATGCGCTCAAGCGCGGCGCGAGCATCTACTGCGAGCTCACCGGCTACGGGATGGCGAGCGACGCACATCACATCACGTCCCCCGACGAGAGCGGCATGGCCCGCGCGATGCTGCGCGCCCTTCACGACTCGCAGCTCGCCCCCGAGAAGATCGGCTACATCAACGCGCACGGAACCTCGACCCCTATCGGCGACAAGACCGAGTCGAACGCGATCAAGACCGTGTTTGGCCAGCACGCCTACAAGCTGGCGATCAGCTCGACCAAGTCGATGACCGGCCACCTCCTCGGCGCCGCCGGCGGCCTCGAGTCAGCCATCGCAGCGATGGCCCTCCGCACCGGCATCCTCCCACCGACGATCAACTACGAAGTTCCCGACCCCGAGTGCGACCTCGACTACATCCCGAACAAGGCAATGGAAAAGAAGGTCGAGCACGTCCTCTCCAACTCCTTCGGCTTCGGCGGCACGAACGCCACGCTCATCTTCTCAGCGCATTGAGGCTCTCAGCGCGGCGCGGAGAACCGCGGCGGGCGAGGGCGCCCGCCGCCACACAAACTCAGAGACCGTTGGAGATTCCGTGCACCTTTTTGCATTTTGCATTGTGCATTTTTCATTTCGGGTTCACCTGCCCACGCCCACCCACTCCGCAAACGCCTCTTTCCCATACTTCCGCGCCACTCCGGCCGCGTCGAGCCCTTCACTCGACTTAGCGGCGGGATCGGCGCCGTGCTCGAGCAGCAGCTTTGCCATCTCGACGTCCCCGCGGCTGGCGGCACCATGCAGCGGGGTGTGATCGGACTGCTGGCGGGCGTTCGGGTCGGCGCCGCGTGCAAGTAACAGGCGCATCGTGTCGCGGTCGCAGACGGCTGCGGCGGCATGAACGGGAGCTACGCGTTGCGCGTTGGTCGCCGCGGCGTTGACGTCGGCGCCGCGCTCGATGAGGTAGCGAGCCATCTCCGGGTGGCGAAAGAAAATTGCAAGGCCGAGGGATGGGAATCCGTCGGGACTTCTCGCGTCGAGAAGCGAGGGATCGCGTTCGATCGCAGTCCGCACGGCTTCCAGGTTGCCAAGGGCACATGACTCGTGGAACGAGACCCGCGCGCCGCGGGCAATCAGGAGTTGCACGATCTCCGGCTTGCCGT
>JAENWF010000119.1 GCA_016650215.1 Thermoanaerobaculia bacterium | reverse complement strand
GGTTAACCGTTAACCGTTAACACCCAAAACGCCTTCTTCAACGCAACCAAGGAAACCCTCAAATGTCATCCGCAGCGAAAATCGGCGCGTTCATGCTCGTGATCCTCGCGATCCTGGGCTACTTCGTTCTCAAGATCGAAGACATCGACATCCGCCGCGGGCGCGACACGCGCGAGATCAAGGTCCGATTCGACAATGCAGCAGGACTCGACGAGCAGGCGGCCGTCCGCGTCGCCGGCGTGCGCAAAGGGAAGGTCAAGCGAGTCCTGATGGAAAAGGACGGAAAAGCCGGCATCACACTCGAGATCGACGACGACGTTCCGCTCTTCTCGAACGCATCCGCCCGCATCGCCAGCCTCGGACTTCTCGGTGAGACGTACGTCGAGATCGATCCCGGCACTCCGGGAACCGCGCTGAAGACGGGCGCCGTCGTTGAGATTCCCGGCAGCCAGACGGCATCGATCGCTGACGTCACGGCGCAGGTCTCGGCGATTGCTACGGACGTCAAAGCGATCACCGAATCTCTGCGAAGCGTGACGTCCGGGCCGGCGGGACAGCAGCGGCTCGAAGACATCGTCGAGAACGTCCGCGCGATCACTGCGCAGACGCGCGAGCTCCTCTCCTTCAATCGGACCAACGTCGACGCGACGATGGAGAACATGCGCGCGATCACCGCGAACCTCCGCGTCGAGATCCCGAAGCTCGCCGCCTCGATCGACCGCATCGCGAATGCAGTCGGCGGCACCGTAGGCGAGAATCGCGAGGATGTCCACCGGGTCGTCGAGAACCTCCGCGTACTCTCGTCCGATCTGAAAGTAACCGCACAGAACCTCAACGGCATCACCGGCCAGGTGCGTGCCGGCGAAGGAACGGTCGGGAAGCTCTTCTACAGCGATGAGGCGCATGACAAGCTCACCGCCGCACTCGGCTCGGTCGAGAGTGGCGTCAACGAGCTGCGCGATACCCTCGGCCGCGTCGGCCGTCTCGGGCTCGACCTCGGCATCAAGTCCGATTACTACGCCGGAATGACAGCCAACGCCGAAGGCTTCGAGAACCTCGGTGGCAATTCACGATCGGCCGTCAACCTTCGGCTGACTCCGAATCCCAAGCTGAACCGCTTCTACAACATCGAGCTCAGCGACGACCCGCGCGGCAGCCGCACCGACAAGGTGAAAGTCGAGACGATCACCGACTCCGCGACTGGTCTCACACGAACGATCACGACGCGCGAGCGCAAGTTCGAGCGCGACTTCCTCATTTCCGCGCAGGCGGGATGGCTCCTCGACAACATCGGCCTCCGCGTCGGCCTCTTCGACTCGAGCGGCGGTGTCGGCGCCGACTACCAGCTCAACGAGCGCCTGAGGGTCACCGGCGAAGCGTTTGACTTCGGCGGCAAGCGCGATGACAACCCGCATATCCGCGTCTTCGGCGAGTACACCTTCCGTCACGAGAAACCAAAGAGTCCGCGGCTCTTCGTCACCTCGGGGGTCGACAACGCGCTCAATGACACTGCGTTCATCTTCGGCGGTGGCATCCGGTGGCGCGATGACGATCTGAAATACCTGCTCGGCAGCATTCCGCTCGGAAAATGACACGAGTCGCGCTCATTTTCGGCGGACGTTCTGCCGAGCACGATGTGTCGATTCTCTCCGCACGGTCGGTGGGCGCGACCGCCGAGAAGTCGGGCGCGGCCGTGATTCCGATCTGCATCGCGAAGGATGGGCTGTTCGTCGAGCCGCACCGGAGTGCCGGAATCCTTCACAACGGCGGCGACAGCGCGAACGGCGACGCCGCGTTCGCGTTCGAGTCGTGGTGGCGCGGAGGGAACGCAGACATCGTTTTTCCGCTGATCCATGGAACCGGCGGCGAAGACGGTTCGCTCCCGGGTTTTCTCGAAACACTCGGCGCGCCGTACGTCGGCAGCGGCGTCGCGGCGTCGGCTGTCGCGATGGACAAAGGTCACATGAAGCACGTGTTCGCTGCGGCGAAGCTGCCGATCGTCGAGTACGTGCAGCTCTCAGAAGCGGAGTGGAAGAGCGAGCGCGACAGGCTGATGCGCGCGATCCACAACTCTCTGCGCCTCCCCTACTTCGTCAAACCGGCGAACAGCGGATCGTCGATCGGCGTGACGAAGGTCAAGAGCGAGACGAACCTCGGCGCCGCGGTCGAGTTCGCCCTTCGCTTCGACGACAAGGTGCTGGTCGAGCGCGGCATCGATGCGCGCGAGATCGAAGTCTCGGTTCTCGGCAATGAAAACCCCGAGGCCTCCGTTCCCGGCGAGATCGTCGCATCGCGCGACTTTTACGATTACGAAGACAAGTACGCCGATGGAAAATCGACGCTCGTCATTCCGGCGAAGCTGCAGAAGGATCGCGTCGAAGAGATCAGGCGATTCGCGATCGCCGCGTTCAAAGCGGTCGGGGCGGCAGGATTCGCGCGCGTCGACTTTTTTCTCGAGCGCGGCACGAACCGGCTCTACGTGAACGAGATCAACACGACCCCCGGATTCACCAGCATCTCGATGTATCCGAAGTTGTGGGAGGCGACGGAGCTGAAGTACGGCCGCCTCATCGAGCGACTCATCGAGCTCGGCTTCGAGCGACACAGGTCGCGCGGTTCGAGATCCCAGGGCGCGATGCAGTGGCTGTCAGAAGCAACGAAGATTACGTAGGAAGTCATTGTTCTGGTCCATCCGCATCGCACTCTCGAAGCTCCGCCCGTTCAACGCGGCGGCGGTGATTCGTGTCGCGATCGTCGTCAGCGTGATGACCGCGTTCCTCTGGGGAGACTTCGCGCTCTTCCGCCGTCTCTTCCGTGCGACCGCGGAGATTGAGTCGGCAACGCCGTTCTTCGCGCTCGCGATCCTCAGGAACCTGCTATCGCTGGTGTTCCTCGTCGCGACCGTCGTGCTCTTCTCGTCAGGGCTCACAGCATCGATCGGCGCGTTCTTTACCGATCTCGACCTCGAGATTCACCACTCGGCACCGCGCGCGAGGGTGCGCCTGCTGCTCGCGCGCTGGTTCAAGACGCTCGCGCAGAGCGCGACAGTCGTCTTTCTCTTCATCGCGCCGCTTTTCTTCGCCTTCGGTCTGCAGTACGCCAGACCGGCATCGTTCTACGTGCTGGCTCTGCTCTCGCTTGCACTGTTGCTGACGATTCCAGTCAGCCTGGCGAGCATGCTCATCGTTCTGCTCGTGCGCTGGTTTCCTGTGCGGCGGGTGCATCAGATCGTCGCCTCGCTCGCGATCCTCGTGCTGAGTCTCACCGTCGTCGCGTTCCGGATGAGCCGGCCCGAGCGGCTCTTCGCGACGATCACGACGGACGATCTCATGACCGTTCTGCGCGCGATTGAGCTGCCGTCGATGGACATCTATCCCGGTACCGCGCTCGCGGAATTCATGGTTTCGGGTGCGTTTCCTTACCGCATCGCCATCATCGCTGCGGTGGCGTTCGCCGTCTTCTTCGTCATCACAGCGCCCTCGTACTTCGCTGCCTTCGTGCGCGCCCGCGAAAACATGGCGCCGGTCGCCATCGGTTCGAGTGTGCTCACGAGCAGGCTCGACCGGATGCTCGGCCGTGCGCGGCCGGTGTGGCGCGCGATGATGGCGAAGGAGATCCGCACGGTTTCGCGCGATGTCGCGCAGTGGTCGCAGGTGTTCATGATGGCGGCGCTGCTTTTCATCTATCTCTACAACATCCGCATGCTCCCGCTCGGCGCCGACACGCGTGCACCGATCATCGCGTACGCGAACCTCGGCATGGCGGGGTTCGTGATCGCCGCCGTCTGCCTCCGCTTCGCGTATCCATCGGTGTCCGCCGAGGGGAAAGCGTTCTGGATGATGCAGGTCGCGCCGGTCTCGTTTCGCGACCTGCTGCGCGTGAAGATCGTCGTGTACGCGCTGCCGATGACGATCGTCGCACTGCTT
>JAENWF010000118.1 GCA_016650215.1 Thermoanaerobaculia bacterium | reverse complement strand
TCCTTCGCTTCGCTCAGGATAAGAGGCGACCCCCATGCTCAAGATCTACACGCATTCCGCATTCCGGCGACACGACACGGGCGTCGGTCATCCGGAGACTGCGTCGCGGCTCGATGCGGCGATGGAAGGAGTGCGGCGCGCGGGGGCAAGCGAGCGGGTGCTCTCCGACGTCGTCCATCCCGATACCGGACGGATCATCGCGAAAGTTCACTCGCGTGAGTACGAGCGCGATCTCGACGAGGCCTGCCGTTCGGGCATGCGTCTCTTTCACTCGCTGGACAATCCAATCTCGTCATCGAGTTTCGCGGCGGCGCGCGCGGCGGTCGGGACTGCGCTTGCCGCTGCCGAGGACATCTGGCAGCGAAAGGAATCGAATCGTGCGTTCATCGTCGCCCGCCCGCCCGGACACCACGCGGAGCGCACCGAGGCGATGGGGTTCTGCTTTTTCAACACAATTGCGTGCGTTGCGGAGTGGCTGCGCGAGCAGCCAGGAATCGAGCGCGTGTTCGTCTTCGACTTCGACGTGCATCACGGCAACGGCACGCAGTCGATCTTCAACGAGCGTGACGATGTCTTCTACGCGTCCATTCATCGCTATCCGTTCTACCCCGGGACCGGTGCCGCCGATGAGATCGGGTCGGGCAAAGGCCGCGGGTTCACGAGGAACATTCCGATGAGCGGCGGCGAAGGAGACGCGCTGTTTCTCCGCGCCGTCGAAGACGAGATCGTCCGCATCGTGGACGACTACGAGCCGCATGCAATCCTCCTCTCCTCCGGTTTCGACGCGCACGTGCGCGACCCCCTCGGCGGTATGCGCGTGACCGAGCAGGCTTACGGCGAGCTCACGCGTCGCGTCGTCGAGCTCGCGCAGCGCCACTGCGAAGGGCGCGTGCTCTCGCTGCTCGAAGGGGGCTACGACATGGAGGGACTTGCGGCGAGCACCGCGGAACACGTGTCGGCGCTGGGACAGGTGTCATCCCGGGAGTAAAGCGGCGGATGACGGCGAGGATCTTCTCCTCCGCGCCAGGATCGACTCATAGACCTCTTCCAGTTTCGTGATCCGCTGCTCCATCGAGAAGTGATTCATCACGTGCTCTCTTGCCCTCTCGCCCGTCGCCTTCGCCAGCGCGCGATTCTCGATCACCTCGCGCATCGCGGCGGTCAGCGTCTCGTGATCGCGCATCGGAATCAGCCAGCCGACTTCGCGCGACGAGACCAGCTCTCCGTTTCCTCCACTGTCAGTCGCGATCACCGGTTTCTCCATCGCCATCGCTTCGCGCACGGTTCCGGTGATGCCTGTCCCGGCCCACGACGTATCGATCACGAGATCGGTCGCGGCAAAAACGCGGGGCATGTCGGTGCGATACTCGACGGGCGTCACGTGTCCCGCGATTCCGCGGAGAGCGGCGTGCTCCCGCACCTCACGCGAAGCGCTCTCCCTTTTGCAGCCGATGACGATGAGATGAACATGAGGATGCTGCGCCGAGATCTCCGCGACGGCGTCGATCGACTCCTTCCACCCCTTCCAGTCACGGATGCCGACATGTGCGACCAGAAACTGGTCGTCACCGATCTGCTTCTCCCTGCGGAACCCGGCCCGGTCGTACTTTGCCGGGTCGAACAATGCGACATCGGTCCCGGCGTACACCACATCGACCTTCTGCCGCGGCAACCGCCCGCTGCGAATGACGATCTCGCGAACGTGCTCGCACACGGTGACGACCCGGTCGACGCGGCGCGGCATGTACTTCAGCCGGTTCCACACATCGAGCGGAAACGAGACGCCGCGGTTTACGACGAACGCGCCGACACCAGTCCCAGCGACCGCCGCGAGAGCGATCGCGTGCGAGACCCCCTTGTGAACGTGCACAACATCGGGTGCAAGCTCGGCGAGCAGCTTCTTCAGGGTGAAAACGCTGGGGATGTCGAACTGATGGCGAAGCGGAACGGCGCGGAAGCGGATCCCTCGCTCCGCGCAGCGCTCCTCCATCGGCTTGTAGGGCTGGCTGACGATGGTGACATCGTGGCCGCGGGCTGCGAGGCCACTGGCGGCCTGGAACATTTGCTGGACGGAACCTGTGTCGAAACGATTTTTCTCGAGAACCTGGAAGATACGCACGCGGCGCGATCTTAATAGCCAAACTCTTCCGCGTTGCAGTATCGTTCGGGGATCATTGAATTGATCCGGAATCATTTCGCGCGCGCACCACTGGCGTGCTAACATGCCAAACTGTTGATTTTACACGAGATGGGGACGGGCGGAGGCAGATTTGCCGAAGGAAAATCAGCCGCATAGGGAGCCGATCAAAGTGACCGATAAGCGGATCTTCACACCTGAGGGCGAGATCCGCGAAGAGTTCCGCAAGGAGATCAAACCGTCGGACCCGGGCAGCAAGCCGGCGGAACCGCAGGTCGCGCGACCGTCTGAGCAACCGAAGCCGCAACAAGCCAGGCCTGCAGAAGAGAATGGCGGCGCGCGGGATCGCCGGCGGACCATTGGTGACAAGGCGGCGAATCCAGGCACTCCGTTCACGAATTTTCTCGAGCCTCTCATCGCCCAGGGTTACATGAGCCTCGGCATGCTGCCGAATCCGTATCAGCCTCAGGCGCGCATCGATGTTGCGGCCGCGCGGCAAATGATCGATATCCTCACACTGCTGCAGGAGAAAACGAAAGGGAATCTGACGCCGGACGAGGACGACTTCCTCCAGACTCACATGGGAGAGTTGAAGCTCGCCTACGTCAAGCGGACCAAAACCATCTGATGCAAGCGCGTCTGATCACTCTCGTTTCATTCGTGGCCCTCGCGGTCACGGGTGTCGTTTCCGGGCAGAGCCTCGCGCCGCGCGAGATCTGGCCGCAGGCGACGACGGCTGCGCGAGAGGGCGAAGCCGCGGAGGCAACGAAGAAGACGACCGAGTTGATCACGACCGGACGTGCGTACGGGCTCAAGACGTATCCGATGTACGGGTCGTCGGCAGCCGCGCTGACTCGCGCCGCGGGACGGGAAGGGAAGCGCGACGTGGCCGAGTGGGCGGGCAAGGCGGTCGCGCAACTCGACTTGAAGTCCGCTCCCGCTGCCTTCAGCGCAGCAGACAGCGCCGCAGAACGCGGCGACTGGGCGGCCGCCGCATCCGCAATCCTCAGGGGGTTCGGCAACCTCTTCCGCGGTTACCGCACCAAACTCCTCAGCCGCGCCGACCTGCTGAT
>JAENWF010000117.1 GCA_016650215.1 Thermoanaerobaculia bacterium | reverse complement strand
GCAAAAGAGCGGCGGGCGAGGGCGCCCGCCGCCACACAGAAGCAACCCAAACGCGCTTCGCGGCGCGAGCTACTCCAACGGTTCCTGCGCGCTCGGACAGAGCTCGTTCAAGCGGCACTCCGCGCACTTTGGCTTTCGCGCAACGCAAATCGTGCGGCCATGCTCGATGAGACGGTGCGAAAAGCTCGTCCACTCCTTCATCGGGATGAGCTTCATCAGATCCTGCTCGATCTTTTCCGCCTCCGAATGCGAGGTCAGGCCGAGCCGGCCGGAGACGCGCGTCACATGCGTGTCGACCACGACCCCCACCGGCGTCCTGAAGGCGTTCGACAACACGACGTTCGCCGTCTTCCGCCCCACACCTGGCAGCGCAGTCAGCTCTTCCATCGTCCGCGGCACCGCGCCGCCGTGGTTCTCGACGATCATCTTCGCGGCGGCAATCACGGCCTTCGCTTTGTTCCGGTAGAAGCCGGTCTGCCTGACGTCGCGCTCCATCTCGACCTGCGGCGCGCGCGCGAAAGAGCCGGCGTCGGGGTACTTGCGGAAAAGACTCTTCGTGACGATGTTCACGCGCGCGTCGGTGCTCTGCGCCGACAGCATCGTCGCGATGAGCAGCTCGAGTTCGGTCGTGAAGTCGAGCGAGCATTTCGCCTTCGGATACATCCGCTTGAGGCGCGACACGATGTCGGCGGCGCGTTCCTGCTTCTTCGTCACGAGGCCGATTCTTATACCATTCGCGCCATGACCGCCACGCTTCACGGGCCCCGCGTCGTCCGCGCTCCGCGCGGCACCGAAATCACATGCCTCGGCTGGCAGCAGGAGGCCGCGCTCCGGATGCTGATGAACAACCTCGACCCCGAGGTTGCGGAGCGACCCGAGGAGCTCATCGTGTATGGCGGCATCGGAAAAGCCGCGCGCAACTGGGAGTGCTTCGACGCGATCGTCGCCACGCTTCGCCGCCTGAGGAACGACGAAACGCTGCTCGTGCAGTCGGGCAAGCCGGTCGGCGTGTTTCGAACACATGAGAACGCGCCGCGCGTACTGATCGCGAACTCGAACCTCGTTCCTCATTGGGCGACGTGGGACGAGTTCCGCCGCCTCGACGCCCTCGGTCTGACGATGTACGGGCAGATGACCGCGGGCTCATGGATCTACATTGGAACGCAGGGAATCCTCCAGGGAACGTACGAGTGTTTCGCCGCGATCGCGAAGCATCGCTTCGCGAACACGCTTCGCGGGAAGCTCGTGGTGACGGCAGGACTCGGCGGGATGGGAGGCGCGCAGCCACTCGCCGCAACGATGAACGAAGCGACGTGCCTCGTGGCGGAAGTCGACCACACCCGCATCCAGCGACGTCTCGAGAAGCGCTATCTCGATGAAGAAGCATCGTCACTCGACGCGGGGATCGCACGCGCGCTTCAGGCGCGCGACGCGGGCGAAGCGGTGTCGATCGGCGTCGTCGCGAATGCGGTCGATCTACTCGAGACGATGATCGAGCGCGGCATCGTCCCCGACATCCTCACCGACCAGACCTCCGCGCACGACGAGCTGCAGGGCTACGTTCCAATGGGCATGTCATACGAGGCTGCACTCGCACTCCGTGCAAGCGATCCGAAACGCTACATCGCGCTCTCGTACGAGACCATGGCGCGGCACATGCGCTCGATGATCGAGCTTCAGCGCCTCAGCGCGATCACGTTCGACTACGGCAACAATCTTCGCGGCCAGGCGCTCAAGGCAGGGGTCTCCGATGCATTCGACGTCGCCGGATTCGTTCCTCTCTTCATCCGGCCGCTATTCTGCGAAGGGAAAGGCCCGTTCCGATGGGCGGTGCTTTCGGGAAGCGCCGAGGATCTTCGCGTGACTGATGAAGCGATCCTCGAACTCTTTCCCAACGACCGCGCACTTCAACGTTGGATCCGGTTGGCCCAGAGACGCGTGGAGTTTCAGGGTTTGCCGGCTCGCATCTGCTGGCTCGGATACGGTGAGCGGCACAAGGCTGGACTTCTCTTCAACCGGCTCGTTGCGGAAAAGAAAGTGTCCGCGCCGATCGTGATCGGGCGCGATCATCTCGACGCGGGATCGGTCGCGTCACCGAATCGCGAGACGGAGGCGATGAAAGACGGATCCGATGCGATCGCCGATTGGCCGATCCTCAACGCCATGCTCAACACGGCGGCAGGAGCGACGTGGGTCTCGCTTCACCACGGCGGAGGCGTCGGCATCGGCTATTCGCTGCATGCCGGGATGGTTGTCGTCGCGGACGGAACGGAGGCTGCAGGCGAGAGACTTGTCCGCGTGCTGACCACCGATCCGGGAACCGGGGTCATGCGACATGCGGACGCCGGCTATGGCGAAGCCATCAGTACAGCCAAAGAGCGGGGTGTGGACATTCCGATGCTGGGGAGTGAATACTGACGCTCCTGGCGGGGTTGTGATACGAACCCGAGATTTCCCCCCTGGAGGCTGATCATCGAAAAAGCTAGAGAAAAAGACTGGGTGAACATCGCGTTTCTCACCCTTACACCGGTGATTGGCCTCGCCGGCACCGCTCTGTACACACTTTACGCCGGGTTTGCGCTGTGGATGCCGCTCCTCATGGTCGGGATGTATCTCGCCGTCGGGATCTCCATCTGCGCCGGCTATCACCGTTTCTTCTCGCACAAGAGCTATGAGGCGTCCGCGCCCGTGCAGCTCTTCTACGCATTCTTTGGTGCGATGGCTGCGCAGAACTCGATTCTGTGGTGGTCGTCGAGCCATCGCGTCCATCACAAGTACGTCGACAAGGATTGGGATCCATACAACATTCAACGCGGATTCTGGTGGGCGCACATCCTCTGGATCTTCTATCGCAATCCCGACACCCCGGGCTCGTTCGAGAACGCGCCCGATCTGCTGAAGAACCCGATCGTGATGTGGCAGCACAAGTGGCACAAGGTGATCCTGATCGTCGGGGGCTTCGGCCTGCCGACGCTGATCGGCGCTGCATTCGGCGATCCGATCGCAGGCTTGCTGTGGGGCGGGTTCCTCCGCATCGCGGTCATCCACCACACCACGTTCTTCGTGAACTCGCTCGCGCATACACTCGGCAAGCCTCTGTACAACGCTGAGGTTTCCGCACGTGACAACTGGCTCGTCGCACTCCTGACGCTGGGCGAGGGTTACCACAGCTTCCACCACCGCTTCCCCGCCGACTATCGCAACGGAATCCGCTGGTATCACTGGGATCCTGCGAAGTGGTGGATCAAGACTCTGCGATTCCTCCGGCTCGCCGCCGATTTGCGATTCACCGCGCCTCCGCAGGTGGAACAGGCGCGTCTGCGCGCGGAGCTGCGACTCGTCGAGCCGCGCATCGCAGTCGCGGATGGCCCGATCGCAGACGACGTCCGCGCGCGAATCAACAAGTCGCTCGCACATCTGGAGACGGCCATCAATCTCTGGCGCCAGCACATGGAAGAGCGCGCAGCAGGTGTCTCCGACAGCTGGCGCAAGACGCGGAAACGCTCGCAGCTCTACGTTCGCCAGTCGCGCCGCCACTGGAAGAACGCGATGCGAATGCTCGAGCAGGTTCCGGAAACCGCGTAGGTCGTCATTCCGGGCTGCCGCCGGTGGCTCGGAATGACTCAGCGCTCGAGCTTCCGCAGCGCCCGATGCGCTTCCTTCGCCAGCCGCGGAAAAGCGCATCGTTGCGCGACCACCCGACCGTAAAGATCCGCGGCGACCAACCGGTCTCCCGCGGCCACGCGGTCCCGCGCAGAATCAAGCAACGCCTCGGCCGACATTTCACGCTCGTCGAAGGCGGTGCGAACCATCATCTCCACAT
>JAENWF010000116.1 GCA_016650215.1 Thermoanaerobaculia bacterium | reverse complement strand
TGCTAGGGTTCTACGGCGGATGTCCCTGTTGCCTGAAGTGGAGCTGCCCCGCGTACTGGTCGTCGACGACGACGCCGCCATCCGATCGATGCTGGAAAGCGTGCTGAGACGCGAGAAATTCGTGGTCGAGAGCGCCAGTGACGGCGTCGAGGCAATCGAGAACCTCGCGAGTAACGACTATGCGACGATCCTTCTCGACTTGATGATGCCGGGCGTCGACGGGCTCGGCGTCCTTCGCTACATCGAACAGCAGCTCCAGCGCCCTAAACCGGCAGTCATCATCATGACAGCCAACCCGCAGGCCGCCGCTTCGACTGACACCGATTCGGTCGTCGACATTCTTTCCAAACCATTCGACATCCGCCAGCTCATCTCGCGCGTTCGCGCATGCGCTGCGCCTTCAGTGGCCGGCGCGAGCGAGGCAGCCTGATGTCGTCAGTGCTGTTGACCCTCCTCGCCGTTGCCGGTGCGATCGTCCTCGGCGTCGCGCTCGCCTACGTCCCGCTTCGCCTCATCGTCGGTACCATCGCGAAGAACGTGAAGGAGTTCATCGAGCGTCAGCGCGAACGCCGCACCGCCTCCCGCGAGACGCCCGATCGCCGCAAAGAAGCGGACGTGCCGACTCAGCCTTCCTGAGCCAGCGCTTTCTCGATCACGCGCACCATCTCCGCGTCGGCCGACGTCACCATTCCGAGTTTCTTCCAGACCACTCGGCCACTCCGGTCGAGGATCAGCGACGTCGGAAGGATGCTCGTGTCGAGGAGGACGGCGAGACTTCCCGCCGAGTCCTGCACCACCGGGTAAGTCATCTTCTGTTCGGCGACGAAATCTCTTACGACTTTGATGTCGCCCTCATCCACACTCACGCCCACGACCGCAAAGCCGCGCGCCGCGTACGAGTCGTGCAGCTTCTGAAGCTCAGGGATCTCGAAACGGCACGGGCCACACCATGTCGCCCACAGATTCAGGAACACCACTTTGCCGCGCTGGTCCTTGATGTCGAACGTCTTTCCATCCAGATATTGCGCCGCATAGGCAGGCATCTGACTGCCAACGTCCACTGGCTTGGATTCCGCCGGGGCGGCCGCCTGCGCGACGGGCTTTGCCGTCCCCGGCGCCGGCTTCTCTCCTCTACCTCCGCACGCGATCGCCAGCGCCAGCAGCATGACCAAAAGGCTACGCAGCATCAGAGTCCCTCTCCTGGTTTCGTCGGCTCCATCTGCAGTGCGTCGTTGACGCGATTGAAGTAGTTGAAGAGGCCGGCCATCGCCGAGATCTCGACTATTTCTCCCTCATCGTAATGCGAGCGCAACCGCGCGAACATCGCTTCATCGACCGCGTGCGCGTCGAGTGTCAGCTGTCGTGCGTATGCGAGCGCAGCTTTTTCCTTCTCGTCGAACGGGCCGCTCTCGAACTCCATCAGCTTTCTGAGCTGCTCTTCGGTGGCCCCGTGCCGCGCAGCCTGCGCGGTGTGAGAACGTCCTCAATACTCGCACGCATTCAGCCGCGAGACGAGAGTCGCGACCAGCTCCTTCGTCCGCACCGGGACGGTGCCGCTGTTCGTGATCGCGTTCATGTGCGCGACCATCGTCTTCAGAATCTCGGGCCGGTGCGCGAATACGCGAAACATGTTCGGCACGTTACCGCGTTGCTCTCCAACCCGCGTGTACAGGTCGCGAGTCTCTCCCGCGACCTGATCCCTGGTCAGCTTCGTGAGTCTGCTCATGCCGACATTCTAGTCAAACGAAAAAAGCCCCGCGGATGCGGGGCTTTCGAGGATCCGAATAATGGAACGCTACTTCTTCTCTTTCTCGTCGTCTGTCTTGCCCTTCTTGATGACCTCGGGCTCGGCAACAGGTACAGCGTCCGCGACAACCGCTTCTTCCACAACGGGCTCGAGCTTCGCCTGCGTCACGCCGACGACAACCCGATCCATGTCATCGAGAACCTTGATGCCCCCGGGAAGCTTGAGGTCGGAGATGCGAAGATAGTCGTGCGAGTCGAGCGCGCTGACGTCGACGTCGATGTTGTCGGGAATGGCACCCGGAAGACACTCGACATGAAGCTCGCGCACCTGCCAGTCGAGCAGGCCGCCCTCTTTCACGCCGATCGCAGTACCGACGACGTGGATCGGAATGGCCACGCGGACCACCTCGTCCATGACGACGCGGACGAAATCGATGTGCATCATCTTGCGGCTGATCGGATCGATCACCAGATCCTTGATCATCGCGTGACGCTGCTGGTCGGTTCCGGTCATTTTGAGAAGGAAGATGGAGCGCCGGCCGTGTTCGCTCTTCTGAATCAGCTCGGAGACCGACTTGCGATCGACTTCGATCGCCACCGGCTCCCGATGGCCGCCGTAGACGACCGCGGGCACCTTGCCTGCCGCGCGCAACTTCTTCGCCACTCCCTTACCCACGCCCTCGCGGCGCGACACTTCCAACGTAACTTCAGCCATGGTGACTCCTTTGTGAGATACCGCGAAGCAGGGAAAACGAACAGAACACTACATTATTCCTATCCCCGGTCATCCTGAGCCGCGAAGACGGCGAAGGATCAACGGTGACACCGGGGCCAGCTTGCCAGAAAATGGTGCCGTGGCCAAACCTGCCGGTGCCACCATTGACCCTTCGCTTCGCTCAGGGTTCCGCTTACGCCCCACTACATCTCGAAGAGCGAGCTCACCGAATCCTCATTATGGATCCGCTTGAGCGCCTCTGCCAGCAGCTCGCCGATCGACAGCGTCATCAGCTTCGAGCATTCCTGCTCCTTGTCGGCTGTCGGCATGCTGTTCGTTGCGATGACCTTCGTCAGATTCGATCCATTGATCCGGGTGACCGCCGGTCCTGACAGAACGGCGTGCGTGCACGAGGCAGAGATCGACTTCGCGCCATGCGCCTCGAGCGCCTGAACCGAGTGGATCAGCGTGCCTCCGGTGTCGATGATGTCGTCGACGATCAGCACGTTGCGGCCTTTGACGTCGCCGATGATGTTCATCACCTCGGTCTGATTCGCGGCGACGCGGCGCTTGTCGATGATGGCCAGCGTCGCGCCGAGACGCTTCGCGTACGCCCGCGCGCGCTCCACGCCCCCGGCGTCGGGCGAGACGATCGTGAGGTCCTCGAGTCCCATCTTCTTCAGATGTCCGACAATCACCGGCGCAGCGAAAAGGTGGTCCACGGGGATGTTGAAGAAGCCCTGGATCTGCGGCGCATGCAGATCGACGGTGAGGACGCGATCGGCGCCGGCTGCGGTGATCAGATCGGCGACGAGCTTCGAGGTGATCGGAACACGCGGCTTGTCTTTCCGATCCTGCCGCGCGTAACCGTAGTACGGCAGCACTGCCGTGACGCGGCTCGCCGACGAGCGCTTGAATGCGTCGAGCATGATCAGCAACTCCATCAGTGAGTCGTTGACCGGCGGGCAGGTCGGCTGGATCACGAAGACGTCGGCACCGCGGACGTTCTCATCGATCTGTACGTAGTTCTCGCCATCCGAGAAGCTGTAGAGACTCACGTGCCCCGGCTGCACGCCGAGGCGCGAACAGATCTCGTGAGCGAGAACGGGATGGGAGCGGCCTGAGAAGACCTTCAGAGGACGCGACAAGCGGGTGATTATACAGACGCGACGCACGAAGCGAAGGAGTTTGGTGCGCCCAGTAGGATTCGAACCTACGACCTACAGCTCCGGAGGCTGTCGCTCTATCCAGCTGAGCTATGGGCGCGAACCGGTTGGATTCTAGGTTGCCGAACAGAGTCCGGCAACCTCTCATTTCATGACGAAGCGCGGAAGAGGACGATCAGCACGCCGACGCCAATCAGAATCAGCACGAGCGGCATGATGATGTTGCGGCCGCGCGCCGATCTCTGCGCGGGAGTCGGGCGGGTGTCGTCCGCGGGCACGATCTCGGATGTCCGAGTTGCAGTTGTTTCCGTCGCCATGGTCGTAACCGGCGGCGGCACGCTGTCGATCGTCGCTGGCGAGGTCTCGGTTTGCGTCGCGACGGCTGCAGCCTGCGGCGGTTCGCTCGGTGTGCTGATTACGCCGGGCGGCACGGGCGGCTCTTCCACGACGGACTTCGAAGGAGACGGAATCGGTGAAGTCCTTTTCGCAGAGTGCCGCGTTCGCTGTTTCTTCGAAGGAGCTGACGTTGTGGAGCGAGGACGTCTCGAAACGGGACGTGAGGCGCGCGCGACGCGAGGTGGTGGCGGAGGCGTTGTTGAGCTGGCGCGCGGCTTCTCCGGGACAGGGGAAGGGGCGACCACAACCGCCGGAGCGGTCGATCGCACCCCGAGGCGTGCGATGCGCTGCGACGCTTCGCGAAGAAGGAAGTCGCGGCTCTCTCGAGTCGGATAGAGGCGCGTGCCGTTCGAGTCGACGATGACATCGCGGCGCATCGCTTCTTCGAATCCGCGATAGCTGTTGAGCATCTTCAGAAGCGCGCCGTCCTGCGCGGTCGGATCGAAGAACGCGCCGGTCGGAGATGAATACTGGTATGCCCAGAGACGATCGATGTCGCTGTAGACCGCGATCGATTCGCTTGCCGCACTTTTCTCGCCGCCCGGCGGATAGGCGGCGACTGTGCCGCGCACGACGGCGAGCATGCGGGTGAACTCTTCACGGTCGCCGCGCCCGGCCACAGCATGCAGCTCGCGAAACTGCGTGCGGAGATCGTTGCTGCGAGGCGCCTGCATGTCGGCCGCCCTCGTTTCGCGCTCCTGCGGAATCTCGGCGACCTGTACACGCGGTGTCGGCTGCGGAACCGCGCCCTCTTCGCACTCGGCCGGGATCGCGATGTTCGTGCGAGATCCGACCTTCACCGTCGGGTTCAACGCACGTGACTGTGCGAGGATCGACGTCGTGGCGAACAGAGCGACGAAGAACGCCAACGAGCGTTTCATCGGGCCACCGCCTCGATCTTCGCGCGATAGCGCGTCACGTGATCGTTCGGCTCGATGAACGGCAAGGCGCACGCGAGCTCCCGCCGCGCGTCATCGTAGCGGCCGATCTCGTAGAGCGCGACCGCGTTGTAGTACCTCAGGTCCTCGTCCCCTCTCGCAAACGTTCTGAACCGCTCGAATGCGCGGACCGCATCGCGATACGCGCCCGTCTGATACAACCCGACCGCCGCTTCCGCGAGGACATCGCGCGGCACTCCATCGTCCTCGGCCATCCGGTTATAGATCGCATTCGCCTGCCGCAACTGTCCGTTGGCACCGTAGGCATATGCCTCGCGTAGCGCAATGAGCCACGCGCGGCGTCCGACGATCGGCGGCAAAGCGACACTTTGCTTGACGCGCTCTGCCGCGACGCGTTCTTCAATCGAGCGCTCCGCCGCCGCGACCTGCTGCTGTGCCGAACGCTCCGCCGCGGCAATCCGCGCCGTCGCTTCGCGTTCGATCTTCACGCGCTCCTGCGCCAGTCGCTCCTCGATCATCGTTTCACGCTCCGCCCGCTCTCGCGCGAGTTGCGCGGCGAGGTCCTTCTCGCGCGTTGATGGCGCCGAGGACTGAGGACTGAGGTCTGAGGACTGAATAGGAGGAGGCGCTGCTTGCGCAGATAACGGTTGCTCAGGTGCCGGTTGCGCCGGCGGTGTGACTTGCGCGATCTGCACCGGTGCTATGCCCGTCTTCAGCGAGGTTGCGGGGACCAGGCGGGCGGCGATCGATTCGAACTCGGCGGCATCGGCCGGAAGCGGGAGCGTCGCGAATGTGGGCGCGATCCGTTCCGCGGCCACGAGGCGAAGGATCGCGTCGCGCGCCCTCGGTTCGTCGCCGAGCCGCGCGTGCGCCAGCGCGAGGTAGACGAGTGCCGTCTCCAGTTTGTCGAGATTAGCCATCTGCCCGGTGTTGACGTAGCTCTGCATCAACTCCGGCGAGAGAAATCCATGCGCGGCAGCATCGAGGTCTTTCGCCGCTGCCGCAAAGTCACCTGCGCGATACGACGCGACTCCCCGCTCGAGCATCGATACGGGCTCGGGCACATCCGCCGCGAGCGCGCTGAAGTTCAAGATGGAACCGATTGCAACGATGATGATGCTGATCCGCACGAAGCTCATTCTCCCACCATCCGCTGGTTTCGCACGTGCATCGAGCGTGCGCAGCGCCGGATCACGCCACCGAGGAAGTATCGCTGGAACGATGGCTCGCCTCCCAGGCGAGCATGTATTGCTTCACGGTCGCCCGCAGGCGCGCGGGCAAAACTGGCTTGGCTAGCGTCGCTCGAACCGCGGGGAAAAGCGCGGCGATGTCCTTGGTTGCGACTCCCGTCACGACCACGACGTTCTCGAGCGCTGAGGGGTTCGTCGCCTCGAGATGTTCCATCACGTCGGTGCCGTTCATCTTCGGCAGAACGATATCGATCAGAATGAGGGCGTATTCGAGCTCGGAGAGGTGTTCAATTGCCGTTTCGCCATCGGCGGCAACGTCAACGATCCAGCCCTCTCCCTCGATAATGGCGCGAAGAGCGTCGCGCGTGTTTCGGTCGTCCTCGACCACCAGGGCGCGCGGTGGCATTTCCGGAATTGTGGTGCAAGCTGCGGCCCAAAGCTAGTCCTCACCAAAAATGGATGCTGCCGCGAGGTCGATCGCCCGTTCCAGATTCGCCTTTTCGGTCGTTCCAGAGGAGACGCGCGGCTTGAACGAATGGTCACCGTCCTCGAGCCACGCCACCTCGATCGACGCCGACAGTTTGTACTGCGCCACCTCACCCTGGTTGCCGAATGGATCGCGTGTTCCCTGAATGATGAGCGTCGGGGTGCTGAGATCCGCGAGATGTTCCGTCCTCAGCCTCGTCGTGTCGCCCGGCGGATGAAACGGATAGCCGAAGCAGATGAGCCTGTGGACCTGCATCTCATCGGCGATCATGCTCGCCATCCGACCGCCGAGCGACTTGCCGCCGATGGCGAGCGTGCGGGGATCCCCGGTTTCGGCGATCGCTGCCTTCCACGAGCTGAGAAGTACCGGCGCACGATCGGGCGCACCACGCTTCCCTCCATGCCGCCGCGCCGCCATGTACGGAAACTCGAATCGGACGACCCGAATCCCGCGCGTTGCAAGCCCCGTCGCGACACGGTTCATCCACGGCGTATCCATCGCGCCACCTGCGCCATGAGCGATCAGAAACTTCGGCGCGTCGGGGGGACCGTCGAAGATCATGTGCATGGGAGTAGTTTAGAGGACTGAGTGATGAAGACTGAGGGAGGTCAACATTCAACATTTAACATTCAACATTCCCGTTACCCCGCTGAGGGAGACGGGAATGTTGAATGCTGATGCTTGACTCATCCCTCAGTCCTCATCTCCGCAGCAGCTCCATTACCGCGACTGTCATCGCGCGCATCCCGGTCCGCAGCGTGAGCTCCGGAGGAGGGGCAAACTCGCTGGAGTGGAGCGAAGGGAGACGCTGTCCGGCGGCGATGCGGGCGGGATCGGCGGCACCGACCATCAGCAGTGAGACGGGAATCTTGCGGTCGAGTCCGAAGCGGCCAAAGTCCTCGCCTGCCATTCCGGGATCGATCTCGACGACATTCGCTTCACCGAGCTTCGTGCGAATGACGTTCACGACCCGCTCGGTCAACGCGGGGTCGTTGTATGTCGCCTGCGCGGCTTCGCTGCGAATGACCTCAACGAGCGGGGCGAGGTTCTCGGGAATCCCTGCGGCGAGGGCGATTCCCTTCGCGACGCGCTCGATGGACGCAAGCACCCGTTCGCGCACCTCGGTCTTGTACGTGCGCACGGTGAGTGCAAGCTTCACCTCGTCCGGGATGATGTTTCGCTTCGCTCCGCCGTGAATCGAGCCGACCGTGATCACGACCGGATCGAGTGGCGAGTTCTCGCGGCTGACGAGCGTCTGCAACGCAAGCACGATCTGCGCGGCGACGACGATCGGATCGCGCGTTGTGTGCGGAGCCGCGCCGTGTCCTCCCATCCCGCGCACCGTGATGTCGATCGAGTCGCTGTTCGCAAGCACGTAGCCCGAGCGCCAGCCGATCTTTCCCGCCTCGACGGTGGCCCAGTCGTGGAGGGCCAGCGCGTAGTCGGGACGGGCGAAGCGCTCATAGAGTCCGTCGCGTAGCATCGCATCCGCGCCCTTGACGACTTCCTCCGCCGGCTGTCCGACGAGCATCACCGTTCCGCGCCACTGCGACTTGAGCGACGCAAGCATCTGCGCGGTCCCAATGAGCGTCGCCATGTGCACATCGTGTCCGCAGGCGTGCATCACGCCCTGATTTTTGCTCGCGTAGTCGACCCCGGTCCTCTCCGGTACGGGCAGAGCATCCATGTCGCTGCGAACGAGTACGACCGGCCCCTCGCCGTTGCGCATCATCGCGACGACGCCGTACGAGGTCAGCGAAGGATCGACGTACTTGCCGACGCGTTCAGTCACTTCCCATCCAAGCTCGCGCAGCTTCGATGCAACGAGCGCCGCGCTTTTCTCTTCCTTCGTCGAAAGCTCCGGATTTGCGTGAAGCGTCTTGTACGTCGCGACGACGGAGGGAAGCGCTTTATCCGCGAGCTGGTCGAGCGTCTGAGCGGACAGCGACGAGGCAAAGAGAATCGTGAGAATCAGTGCGCGCATGGCTGAAGTGTAGACGATGGTTTGAGTGACGAGTTGGAAGGGATGAAAGACCGCCGGCTGAAGCCGGCGCCACGTCATGCATGGCTTGTGGCAGCATTCAAAAGCGACGTGGCGCCAGCTTCAGCCGGCGGTCTTCCGTCCCCCCTAACTTGTCACTCGTCACTCGCCACTTTCCCAACACGGTAAACTCGCCGTCCGTCATGACGTGGGAAGCAGTAATCGGCCTCGAAGTGCATGCGCGGCTCCTGACGGAGTCGAAGCTGTTCTGTGGATGCGCGACGAGCTTTGGTGCGGCGCCGAATACGCACGTGTGCCCCGTCTGCCTCGCGTATCCCGGCGCGCTTCCGGTGCTGAACCGGCGCGCTGTGGAACTCGCGATCAGGATGGCGATCGCGACGGATTGCGAAGTTCAGCCGCGATCGGTATTCGCCCGCAAGAACTACTTCTATCCCGATCTTCCGAAGGGTTACCAGATCTCGCAGTTCGAGCGGCCGATCGGGACCGGGGGACACGTGGAGAACGGCGGCATGACCGTTCGTCTCACGCGGATTCACATCGAGGAAGACGCAGGCAAACTGATGCACGAGAGCGACCGCTCGCTCGTCGATCTCAATCGGGCAGGCACGCCACTGATCGAGATCGTCTCCGAACCAGATCTTCGGTCAGCGTCCGATGCGGCCGCGTACTTTACGCGTCTGCGCCAGATCCTCATGTACACGGGCGCGTGCGATGGAAACATGGAGGAGGGCTCGCTCCGCTGCGACGCGAACGTTTCCCTTCGCCGTCCCGGCGCGCCCCTCGGCACGCGCAGCGAAGTGAAGAACGTGAACTCGTTCCGATACCTGGCGCGCGCGATCGAGTTCGAGATCGAACGGCAGACTGCGATTCTCGAGTCGGGCGGGAAGATCGTGCAGGAGACGCGGCTGTTCGATCCTGCCGCGGGCGAGACGCGATCGATGCGGACCAAGGAAGAATCGCACGATTACCGCTACTTTCCCGATCCCGATCTGCTCACGCTCGAAATCGAGCAATCGTGGATCGAGTCGATCCGCGGCACGGTTCCACTGCTCCCGCGCCAGCGCATCGCGCGCTATCAGCAGGATTACGCGATCAGTGCGGGCGACGCGGAAGTCCTGACCGCGGATCGCGGCATCGCCGACTTCTTCGAGGCGACTGCGGCAGAGGCCGCGAATGCGAAAAGCGCGGCGAACTGGGTTCGCAATGAAGTACTGCGCGTTCTGAACGACCGGAAGACTGAGCTCGCGGACTATCGGGTGACGCCGGCCATGCTGGGACGACTGATCCGTCTCATCGACTCCGGCGCGATCGGCGGCAAAGCGGCGAAGGAAGTGTTCGACGAAATGTCGGAAAGCGGCGATCAGCCCGAGACGATCGTCGAAAAGAAGGGACTCTCGCAGGTCTCCGATCCTGCAGCGATCCGCGACGCCGCTTTACTCGTGCTCGAGCGAAATCCAGCGCAGGTCGAGCAGTACCGAGCCGGAAAGATTCAGATCTTCGGCTTTCTCGTCGGCCAGCTCATGAAGGAGATGCGCGGGAGAGCGAACGCGGAGATGGCGAATCAGGTGATCCGCGAGCTGCTGGAGTCACCCCGCGCATGAGCGAGGAATGACGGACTACTTCCCCGTCAGCTTCTCCATCGGACTCGCGACCTTCTTGTATCCCGCCGGAATCGCAAATTCGGCGGGCGCGATCGTCAACTTCCGAATCGCGCTCACGTTCGACGTGGACGTCGACTTCATCGCCTTCCCATTCATCACGATATTGGTCGTCGTCACCTGCCGGAGCGGGAACCCTTTGATCATGGCGCTCTGGGCTTCGAGGTGTTTGTCGAGCGCGGCGATGCCGGTCTTCACACCGCGCGCCTGCAGAAAATTCGTGTACTCGGCGCTGAGGCGATCCGTCCACCAGACGTCCGTCGCGACGCTCATTCCGATCGTCATCTTCTGCCCCATCGCATCAACGACCATGTCGTAGGAGTTGCTGATCGCCGACCTGCGCGTCGCGTATCCCTCGATCGCCGGACCGGCCCCGCGATCGCTTACGCTCACCTTCGGATTGCGGACGTCGAACTTAAGGAGTCCGCCCATCTGTCGGACGACAGAGTCGGGTCCGCCGAGGATCGCGCCGAGGTCGATCGTGTAGAACGTCTTCGCCCGCGGGTCGGCGACTGTCAGGGTGTTGCCGCCATCGCTCGAGATCGCGCGCGACCCGTTCGCGAACAGCATGCCGTCGCCGGTAGTGAAGTCAATGCGCATCCGCGGGCCTTCGACGAGCACGGTTCCCTTGATCGTCTGGGATCTCATCCCGCTCGTCTCGCTCGTGAATTGGTAGGTGATTCCAGCGAACGCGGAATGCGCGGCGAAGAGCAATGCAATCAACGAAATCGAGCGAGTCATGGCGTCCTCAATGGACGTCCGCCGACGTAAATTCCGTGTGCTATGATCCGGCCGTTTCTCCGCCCGTAATGATCTAGAAATTGAGGAGGTTACACCTTGCGGTCAACCTGCAGGCTTCTCTCTTTGACGTTGCTCCTGTCGCTGATCGGAACCGCTTCAGCGTTCGCCTCCGGATTCCTGATTCCTGAACAGGGAGCGAAGGCCAGTTCCATGGCCGGCGCCTTCACCGCGACGGCAGACGATCCGAGTGCAATCTTCTTCAACGTCGCCGGCATCGCGTATCAGCGCGAGACGACGATGCTCGGCGGTCTCACCATCATCAACTTCAACAACGAATTCCGCGGCGATCCGAACGATGAGTTCAGCTCGGGTGCGACCGCCAAATATCGCCGCCACACGTTCATCCCCCCCAATGGCTACGGAATCATGCCGATCGGCGAGAACCTCACGGTCGGAATCGGCATGTTCAGCGCGTTTGGTCTGCGGACGAACTGGGAAGATCCGTGGATCGGCCGCTTCTCATCGCGCGATGCGAACCTCAAGACCGCGTCGCTGCAGCCTTCGATCGCATGGAAGAGCACATCGGGTGTCGTGGCGGTTGGCTTCGGCGCCGAATATCGGCGTGCGCACGTCACGCTCGCTCGCAACATCCCGCTCAGCGGGAGCGGCACGAATCCTTTCACCGGTCGCATCATCGACATCGCCAAAGCGCACCTCGACAGCGAATGGGGTGACAACTGGGGATGGAACGTCGGCGTGCTGCTCAAGCCGAGCGAAGCATTCCGCTTCGGTGCGTCGTACCGGGCGCCGATGGACATCGACCTCGAAGGCGACGCTGATTTCACACAGATCCCGACGGGCAACGCGCAGATCGACGCACTCGTTCTAGCCTCACTGCCACCCGACCAGAAAATCTCGACCACGATTCCCTTCCCCGCGATCCTCGCGATTGGCGTCGGCACGAGCGTGATTCCAACCTGGGACATTGACTTCGACATCACCCACACGACGTGGAGCCGCTTTGAATCGCTTTCCGTCGACTTTGCGACCACCCCGGCGGCGAGTTTCGAACGCCCGCAGAACTGGGACGACTCGCTCTCGTTCCGCCTCGGCGCCAACAAGCATGCGACCGAGAACTGGGACGTCCGCCTCGGCGTCCTGTTCGACCAGAACCCGCAGCCGACCGAGGCGGTCAGCCCGCTTCTTCCTGATGCGGATCGCACTGGCGTCACCTTCGGCGTCGGCTATCACCACGGCCCATGGATCTTCGACGGCGGTCTGCTGGTTCTCAACTTCGCAGACCGCAGCACCGAAGGCCGCAGCGTCGAGCTCAATGGCGATTACAAAACGAACGCGACCCTCTGGTTCACCAACGTGGGCCTGAGATTCTGAGCAGTCGGAACCCAAAGGAGAAACCGATGACTCGCATCAACAGCTTCTCGCGCATCGCAGCAGCACTCGCTGTCATGACGATGATTGCAGTTCCAGGCTTCGCGGCCCGGGGACATGCGGACTTCAGCCGGTTCGTCGCTCTCGGCGACAGCTACGGTACCGGATACTCGAATGGCTCGATGAACGAGCGCCACCAGATCTATAGCTGGCCGGCGATCATTGCTCGTCAGACGGGTGCACCCGGTTTTGTGCAGCCGCTCGTCAGCTACCCCGGCCTCGGACCGGAGATTCAGCTCGTTGACGTAATCAGCTTCCCGCCGCGCCTCGTGACCGCGCCGGGCCTGGGCAGCCCGCTGCTCACCACCTACCCTCGCGCTTACAACAACCTCAGCATTCCAGGCGCCAATGTTCGTGACCTCACCGCCCTTACGGGCGGCGAGCAGAACCCCACGGGCACCGCGGCCCAGGCGGCACGATTCATCCTGCGCGGCCTCGGCACGCCGGTGCAGCAGGCAGTCTCGCTCAACCCGACTTTCATCGCGGTCTGGATCGGAGGCAACGACCTTCTCACGGCGGTGCTGACCGGAACTCCCGCCACCCTGACGTCGACGGACTCTTTCAGGACTGCCTACAACACAATGCTCGATCAGCTCACCGCGGGCGCGCCGAACGCGGGAATGGTGGTCGGCACACTTCCGACGAATCCGGTGGCAGTGCCGCTGCTGACGACCGTACCGCCGGTCATCATCAATCCCGCGACACGTCAGCCGCTGCTCGGACCGAACGGCCTGCCGATCTTCCTCGTCGCCGATCTCGGCGGCGGCACGTTCGGTCAACTCCCGCCCGGCAGTCTCGTTCTTCTCCCCGCATCTGCCCGGATCGCGACGGGCGTCGGGTTCCCGGCGGCTCTCGGTGCCGACCCGCGTTTTGCCTCGTTCCCGAACATCGGCACCCCGCTCTCGGACGCCGAAGTGCTGACGCCGGCCGAGCAGGCTCAGATCGTGGCGCGCGCCGCCGAATACAACGCCGTGATCACGCAGGCCGCACAGTCGCGCGACATCCCGGTCGCTGATATCAACGGTCTCTTCAACCGTTTCGCGGCGACCGGCGGATATCACGTCGGGCCATTCACGTTCACCTCGTCGTACATCAGCGGCGGCATCTTCAGCTTCGACGGCTTCCATCTCACCGACATCGGCTACATGTTCTTCGCGAACGAGTACATCCGGACGATCAATCGCACGTATGACAGCAAGATCCCGGTGATGGGAATCTGGGAGTTCTTCGCGAACAACGGCGCGTTCGCAACGACGAGTTCGGGCGCTCCGCTGACCGAAGGCATGGAGTGGGAGATGACGCCGGCAGCGGCGGAATCGATTTTGCGGCTTGCGACGCCGGTGAAAACACGCCGGGCTCGCGCCGGTCACTGATCTCGTCTCACATCGAAAACGAAAAGGCGGCCGAAAGGCCGCCTTTTGTTTGGTCATTCCGAGCGCCAGCGATGAATCTGGGCGGCGTCCCGTCCCCCCACCTCCCAGATTCCTCGCCGTCTTCGCGGCTCGGAATGACTCTACGTCCCAGCAGGTCGTCCCCGCGGCGATGGCCTCGAAATGTCGATCATCGCCATCCGCTCTTTCTCGTCGTACCAGCAGTGGAATCGCTTGATCCCCGGCACATCGATCTCATAGAAGCGGAAGAAGCTCGGGACGTGAAGCGAGGTCGACTTGTCCGACTGCCGAATCTTCGCCGAGCCCTCTTCCTTCCGGTCGAGCGGCTTGATGCCGATCACTTTCCTCTTTTTGTCGTAGTAGAGGTTCGCGCTGTTCCTGCCTCGAAGGCGGAGCATCGACGCCACCGGCCCCGGGAGCCGGATCAGGCGAGACTGAACGATGGTTGCCGATGCGGGAAATCGCTCGAACTCCGGCGCAGGCTCCCATTTCTCAAAAGCCATTCTCCGACTCCTCACCCTTCACGAACCCAGCTGGCGTAGTGATTAGAATCATAAAATCCTAATGGATTTTGTCAACAATTAATCGCACAGTTTGGTCTTCCGATAAACGTCGCGCCTGTAACAGTTAATCCCGAATTATCGACATGCATTCTCTTATTTACCGTAACAGATTTCGTCTAACTTGAACGTGGGCAAAGACATACATTACGGCCGAGCCCGCTCAGCCCCGAAAGTAGGCTCGGTCCAGCGCCCGGTATTGCACTGCCTCGGCCAGATGGGCCGTTCCAATTCGCTCCTCTCCCGCCAGATCGGCCACGGTTCTGGCGACCTTCAGAATCCGGTCGTGCGCACGCGCCGAGAGCGCCAGCCGCTCGATCGCGCTGACCAGAAGACTCCTCGACGGGGCGTCAAGCTCACAAAAACGCCGCATCAATCGGCTGCTCATTTCGGCATTGCATTGGATCTTCGCGCGGCGAAAACGCTCTCGCTGAATGGCGCGTGCCGCCTCAACGCGATCGCGGATCGACGCCGAGCCCTCGGCGGCCTCGGTGCCCGTGATCTCTTCGCTCGTCAGTGCGCGAACCTCCACCTGCAGGTCGATCCTGTCGAGCAACGGACCTGATACTTTCGCCAGATAGCGTGCGATCTGCTGCGCCGAGCAGACACACTCCCGCCGCCCATCATTGAAGAATCCGCATGGACACGGATTCAGCGCAGCGGCGAGCGTGAAGCGGGATGGAAACGTGACGCAGCGCGCGGCGCGCGCGATCGTGACCAGGCCATCCTCCATCGGTTGCCGCATCGCCTCGAGCGTCTCCCGCCGGAACTCGGGGAGCTCGTCGAGAAAGAGCACTCCGTGATGCGCGAGGCTCAGCTCACCCGGCCGGACCATCGATCCGCCGCCTGCCATCCCGGCGGTCGAAATCGTGTGATGCGGCGCGCGAAATGGCCGCCGAGTCAGCAGCCCGCTCCCGGCGGGCAGGGTTCCCGCGACCGAGTGAACCTTGGTCGTGATGATCGCCTCCTCGGGTGAGAGCCGCGGCAGGATCGATGCGAGCCGTTTCGCCAGCATCGTTTTTCCGGAGCCGGGAGGTCCGATCATCATGATGTTGTGACCGCCCGCCGCTGCAACTTCGAGAGCGCGCTTCGCCTGAGCCTGGCCGCGCACGTCGCAGAAGTCGGCAAAGTCCGTCTGCGATTCGCGCGAGCAGGTCGATGTTGCCGGTGCAATCAAAGTCTGGCCACGAAGATGCGCGAGCAGAACGACGAGGTGCTGCGCGCCGATCACGCGCGTCCGCTCGACGGCGGCAGCCTCGTTCCCGTTGGCGGCCGGCACCACGAGCTCGCGGATCGACTCGTCACCCGCGAGCGCGGCAGAGATCGATAGCGTCCCGCGCACCGGTGTCAGCGTGCCGTCGAGCGAGAGCTCACCGACGAACACGCGCCCGGCAACATTCTCATCGGTGAGGAAATCGAGCGCGCGGAGAATCCCGATCGCGATCGGCAGATCGAACCCGGAGCCGGCCTTCCGTACGTCGGCGGGCGAGAGGTTGACCGTGATGTGCCGCGGCGGAAGATTCAGACCGCAGTTGTGAAGGGCCGAGCGAACGCGCGAGTACGCCTCGCGCACCGCCGCATCCGGCAACCCTACGAGCGTGAATCCCGGCTGAGCCGTGTAGCTCCCGCCGTCCACCTCGATGACAATTCGTACAGCATCAATTCCGAGCGTCGCTGCGCCCCACACTTTTGCGAGCATGGCGAGCGACCCAGCGGAAGTCCCGAACCGAGGGTACCTCGGAGTGCGTGGGGTGACAAGAGGTAGGTCTCATCCTGAGCCGCGAAGACGGCGAAGGATCTTCTGATAGCGCTGGCGATGCCTGAGGCACGTGCATCGCCAGCGCTATCAGGAGATCCTTCGCTTCGCTCAGGATGAAACTCCCCTTGGTAGAAACCATGCAAGCCACAAGGTGAGGAGACATCGATGAAGATCGCAATCCCCCACCACACCACGCGCGCGAAAGCGCGGACGATCATCGAGACGCGGCTTCGCGATCTCGAGAAGGATCACGGCGAGAAGGCGAAGGACGTGAAGCACGAGTGGCAGAACGACACGCTTTACGTGAATCTGAAAGCGAAGGGATTCTCGGCGAAGGGGACGGTCGAGATTACGGAAACCGACGTGATCATCGACGGGAAACTGCCGCTTCTCGCCTTGCCGTTCGAGTCGAAAATCCGTCAGACGGTCGAGCGCGAGGCGGCGTCGATGTTCCGGACCGCGTAGTCACTCCGAGCTTGCGCTCGGAATGACTGCTACTTGACGTGAAGAATCTTCTTCAGGGCGTCTTCATTCGGATCGACGAACAGGCGTCCATCGACTTCGACGGCTGGCTCAGTGCCGAGGTGCACGCCATGCTTGTACTCCTCGGGGCGCACCATTTCGTGCACGACTTTGAACCGGCTCAGGAACCCTGCAATCAGGCTCGTCTTTTGTTTCTTACTGCCGGGGAAAAACCTCACGGTCATACCGTTTCCCCCTCCTCCCCTGGGTCTCCCAGATTGTTAGCGATGGAGGAGACGGTAGCCCCGATCTTTACGGATGTCAAATAATCAATGTTCCCGCTAGACCGCAACGCTCTCGCGGTACTGCACTTCGTAAAGCCTGCGGTAGAGGCCGTTGGTCGCCATCAGCTCATCATGGGAACCGCGCTCGCGGATCTCGCCGTGATGAAAAACGAGAATCGTGTGGGCAGAGCGAATGGTGGACAGTCTGTGCGCGATGACGATCGAGGTCCGGCCGGCGAGCAGCGTCTCGATCGCCTCCTGAATGAGCCGCTCCGTCTCGGTATCAATCGAGGAGGTCGCCTCGTCGAGAATCAGCACCGGCGGATCGAACGCGAGAGCGCGCGCGAACGAAAGAAGCTGTTTCTCGCCGACGGAGAATCCAGCGCCGCGCTCTCGCACCTGCGCGTTATATCCCTCAGGCAGCCGCGAGATGAATCGGTCCGCCTGGACCCGGACCGCGGCCGACTTCACAGATTGCGCTGTCACTGACGGGTCGCCAAGGCTGATGTTCTGCGCGACGTCGCCGCTGAAGAGGAAAAAGTCCTGCTGCACGATCGCGAACATGCGGCGGAGCGACGCCTGCTGGTACTTGCGGATGTCGACGCCGTTGAGCAGGATCTCGCCGCGCTGGATTTCGTAGAAACGCAGCAGCAGCGCGGTGACGGTGGTCTTCCCCGCGCCGGTGTGGCCAACCACCGCGATGCGCTCGCCGCGATCCACTCGGAAAGAAACGTTCTTGAGCACCCACTCTTCGGCGTTGTACGCAAACCAGACGTTGCGGAACTCGATCGACTCGAACGCCTCGGCTTCGAGCGTCCCGCTGTCCTCGATCTTCACCGGCGTGTCGAGCAGCTTGAAGACCCGCTCGCTCGCCGCCATCGCGGCCTGGAGAATGTTGTACTTTTCCGAGAGGTCGGAGATCGGCTCGTAGAAACGCTGCGCGTATTGGAAGAACGCGACGAGCGCGCCGAGCGAGAGCGTCCCCTGAATCACCTGGCCGCCGCCATACCAGACGATGAGCGCGATGCCGATCGTCTGAACCAGCTCGATGACCGGATAGAACACTGAGTAGTAGAAGATCGAGTCGATGTTCGCGTCGCGGTGGCGGCGGTTCAGCCCTTCGAACTTCATCGCCTCCTGCTCCTCACGGTTGAAGAGCTGAACGGTCGGCATACCGGAGATGTGCTCCTGCAGGAACGCATTGATCGCCGCGATGCGCGAGCGAACCTGACGGTAGGTGATGCGCGCGCCGCTGCGGAACCAGATCGAGGCGATGACGATGAACGGCGTGATCGAGAAGAGGACCAGCGCCAGCTTCCAGTTCAGCCAGAAAAGCATCCCGATGATGCCTGCCAGAACGAAGATGTCGCCGAAGATCGCGACGAAGCCGGCGGTAAAGAGGTCGTTCAGTGCGTCGACGTCGGTCGTGACGCGCGTCATCAGCCGGCCGACCGGATTGCGGTCGTAGAACTGGACGTCGAGTTTCTGCAGATGCCCGAAGATCTGTTTTCTGAGGTCGTACATGATGTACTGCCCCATCAGGTTCATCAGGTTCATCTGGGTGTAGAGCACAAAGAAACCACCGACGAGCGTCGCGAGGTAGAGCGCCGCAGCAATGTTGATTCCGGTAAGCGGATCGGGCGAGACACCTTGAGACGTGAGCCACTCCCCCACCCGCGTGCTGAACGTAAGCGGGTTCGCCTGCGCCGGCGGCTTGACGAAGAGATCGATCGCAATCGCCGTGATCGCCGGCCCCGCGATCTCGAACAGCGACGACACGATCACCAGCAACACCGAGAATCCCGCCCGCCACCGGTACGGACGGAGATATCGCAGGAGCCGCCGAGTGAGCCGCTTGTCGAAGGCCTTCGCGCCTTCTTCTTCGTGTTTTTCGATTACGTCAGCCATTGATGATCAGGACTGAGGACTGAGGGCTGAGGACTGAGTTTGATTCTGCCGCACTCAGTCCTCAGTCCTCGTCACTCAGTCCTCCGTCTTCAAGCGATCTCTTCCAGTTCCGCCTCGATCGTCTGTCTGCGATAGAGGTCTGCGTAGTAGCCGTCTTTTGCGATCAGGGCCTCGTGATTGCCGCGCTCGACGATCGTTCCATCCTCCAGAACGATGATGTGGTCGGCGTCCTTGACCGATGAGACGCGGTGGGAGACGATCAGAACGGTCCGTCCCTTCCGCACTTTTCGGAGCGCCGAGAGGATTCGCTCTTCGGTCGAGGTATCGACAGCGCTGAGCGAGTCGTCGAGGATGAGGATCGCGGGCTCACGGACGAGTGCGCGCGCGATTGCGGTGCGCTGCTTCTGTCCGCCTGACAGAGTAATGCCGCGTTCGCCGATGACGGTCTCCAGACCATTCGGAAATGCGGCCACATCGCTCGTCAGCCCCGCGAGCTCGGCGGCGTGGCTGACTTCATCCGCGCTCGCCTCGGCGCGACCGAAGCGGATGTTCTCGGCGATCGACTCGGAGAAGAGGAAGCTCTCCTGCGGAACGACGCCGATCCATTCGCGCAATTGAC
This sequence comes from Thermoanaerobaculia bacterium, assembly GCA_016650215.1. GTDB lineage: Bacteria > Acidobacteriota > Thermoanaerobaculia > Gp7-AA8 > Gp7-AA8 > JAENWF01. Next base: position 21,508 of record JAENWF010000116.1, on the reverse strand, counting down.
GCATCGGGATTGTCTCGATCGGTCGACCGTCGATGAAAATCGTGCCATGCGGAGGCTCGAACGTGCGCGTCACGAGCGAGAGCAACGTCGATTTTCCGCTGCCGGTTCGTCCGAGGATGCCGATCGTCTGTCCGGGCTGCACGCGAAGGTTCACATGACGAAGTGCCGAGTGCGCGCCGCCGTAGGAGAACGTGAGATCGCGGATCTCGAGCTCGCCGCGAATCGCATGTGCGCCCGCCAGGCCGCTCTCCGCCTCGCTCGCACCCTGCTCGTTCCAGATCTCGGTGAGCCGTTGCATCGAGGCCATGCCGCGCTGGAAGAGGTTGATCACCCATCCGAGGGCGATGAGCGGCCAGATCATGCGTCCGAGGTAGAACTGAAACGCGACGAAGGAGCCGATCGTGAACTGGCCGGCGATGATCTTGCGCGATCCGAGGAAGAAGATCAGCACGAACATCAGACCGATCAGCGCATGCAGCGCCGGATAGAACATCGCGCTGAGACGAATGAGTGAGCGATTGCGCTCGACGTACTCGCGGTTCATCCGCTTGAACGTCGCGATCTCGTTATCTTCCTGCGTGAAAGCACGGACGACGCGGACGCCGGACAGGTTCTCCTGCACGCGCGCCGAGATATCTCCGAAGTAGTCCTGCACGGCGCGGAAGCGGACGTGAATCCGCTGCCCGAAGAATTTCACGAGACCCGCGACGACCGGCACTGCCATCAACGACAGCAGGGCCATGTTGCGGTCGATACGGAGCATCATCACGAACGCGCCGGTCACCACGAGCAGCGATGAGAAGGCATGCATCACCGCTGGACCGATGAGCATCCGCACCGACGCGAGGTCGTTCGTCGCGCGTGACATCAGATCGCCGGTTCTCTGCTCCTGGTAGAACCGCAAAGGAAGCCGCTGCAGGTGCCCGTAGAAGTCGTTGCGCATGTCGAACTCGATCCTGCGCGACGCACCGATGATGATCGACCGCTGCAGGTAGAGGAACACCCCCTCGATCGCCGCCGCGCCAACCAGCAGCAACCCGTAGCGGACCATGGTCCCCCGAGACACGGCCTGCGCAAGCTGATTCACAGCGTTGCCGATGATCATCGGCTTGAGCAACGAAAACACCGCCGAACCGACGACACACAACGCCCCAAGCGTCAACGACATCCGGTACCGACTGAAATAATGAAAAAGACGACGAACGGGGGTCATGGGAGGGACATTGTATTTCGAGTGAGGCGGGTGCTTCTCATCCTGAGCGAAGCGAAGGATCTTCTGATAGCACGAGCGACGATCGTGCAAAGGCATCGCCTGTGCTCTCAGAAGATCCTTCGCTTCGCTCAGGATAACAATGCAGCAATCAGCCCCGCGTCAGCGGTTCGCGCAGCGGAAGTCTCTTCAACTCCTGCAGTGTGATTCGCAGCACGGATCCGAGGGTAAAGCCGGTCGGGAAGCAGTGCGGGATGCGGAGGCCGGCGCCGGAAAGCTCGAAAAAATCGAGCGGCGGCTTACGGCGTGCGAGAACGAAGGCGAGTTTTCTCGGGAGGTCTTCGCGGTCGTCGGCATTCAGATGCAGCGGCTGGAGGTAGTAGCCGAAATGCATGCGCCGCAGCGCGGGGACGCCACCGGCGAATTCAGGGAGGGTGACACTGAGCTCGAGCGCGCCGAAGATCCAGTTCTCCCGGGCGAACTCGCCTCGCCAGAAGTCCTCCTCCTCCTCGGTCAGATGTTCGAGACGCATGGGCTACTGCGCACTCTTGTTGCGCAGACCGGCGGCAATCTCGTCCATCTTGGTCTGGTGAAATTCGTTGACGAATTTCTGGAGGTCGGCTTCCGGCATCGAAGAAAGGTCGGCAGTGTAGACCTTCTTCACGGCGCCGGCGAGGTAAACCTTCGTCTCGACATGCCACTCGGGACGGGGAAAGAACTCGGTCTGGATCGTCAGCTTCTTCGATCCGACATCGAACGCGTCGAGTCGCCCCATCGGAGGATTCGCAGGGTCGGCCATCAGCTTCGCTTCACGCTCCTTCTGCATTTCGCTTCGGCGCGCGACTCGATCTGGCGCACGCGCTCGCGCGAGAGGCCGAGGATCTCGCCGATGTCGCGCAGGGTGAGCTCTTCATCCTGCAGCACTCCGTATCGGAGTTTCACGATCGTCTTCTCTTCGAGGGGAAGCGCCTCGACAGCCTGTTGCACGGCGCCGTGCTGCCGCAGACTGTTGAGCGCATCGAAGCGGCGCGCGTCTATATGCGGTGTCATCCCCAGCGTCAGGTCGCCGAGCTCGTCCCAGAAACGTTTCGGCGCGTCGGAGTTGGGGTTCGTGTGGAGCAGCAGTACCGCGAGCTCGCTCTCGCTGATCGAGAGTGCCTCGCACACAGTCGCCGTAGCCCCTTCGAGCATCGTCGCGACATGCTCGCGGTCGCGGTTGAGAAATTCAGCGATCTCATCGACGCGCTTCGGAATGTTGTCGCTCACGCCATGGCGGAGGGTCAGCACGAGGCGCTCTTTGGGTGAGAGCACCGAGATGTGCTGCAGGAGCTCGGCGCGGCGCGACTGTCCCTCCATCTCTGCTTCCACGCTCGGCACACTCGTCTGCTCGATCATGTCGGCCAGCTCGGTGTGCGACTCGTCATTGAGCTCGGCGCTGAGCGAGAAGTTGTCGGTGCTGGCCTGCATCAGAGTGTTGACCTCACGCACGGTGATGCTGAGACTCGCAGCCAGCTCTTCCGGCGTCGGCACGTGAGTCCCGTCGCTGATCGCGGCGGCGATCGCCTTCTCGAGCCGGTACATCAGATTCGCCCGCTTCGGCGGAAGGCGGAAGTTCCCTCCCTGCTCGGAGAGCGCATGAAGGATTGCCTGGCGGATCCACCAGACCGCGTAGGTGATGAATTTGACGTTCTTGTCGGGATCGTACTTCCGCGCCGCATGCATCAGGCCGATGTTCCCCTCGTTGATGAGGTCGAGGAAGAGCACGTGCGCGTTGCGATAGCGCTTCGCGTAGGAGACGACGAACCGGAGGTTGGCTTCGACCAGCTCTTCGACCGCGGCGCGGTCGTTCTGCTGCACGCGCCGCCCGAGCTCTTTTTCGCGCTCCGGCGTAAGGCGCGGAATCTGCGCGATCTCCTGCAGGTACTGGCTGAGGAGGTCGTACGAAGTATCGCGTTCCTCGTAGCGGGCCATGGTGATTTTGAGAGGCCCGAATTCTACGCCAAACTCAGTCCCGTCCGATCCCCGCGACGCCTCCCGGCTTGTTCAGCTCGTTCATCACCTTGCCCGCATCCGCGGTGACACGCACGACGACGGTCTCGGTCGGCTCATGATTCACGATCATCAGCTCGATCACGCCGTTGTTGCCGGGCTTCGCGTAGATGAACGACCACTCGTCACGGCGCGACGAGTGGACGCGCACGATCGGCGAGAAACCGGGACCGACCGCCCTTCTCAGGATCTGCTCGATGGTCTCGCCGCCCGATCCGCGACCTCCCTCGAAGAGCGCGAGCTGGAAGTCATGAACGCCTTTCGGATGTGCGGCTCGGACGAAGACGCGCGCCATCCCGAGAAACGGCATCCAGGTGCGCGTGACGCCGAGGTGGCGCTCGACAGCGCCGGCCAGCGCGCTGAAGTCGGCGAAGATCGGCTGCGCAATGAGCAGAGAAAGCGCCGCGACGGCGATGCGGCCCTTCACTGTTTTCCCTTCTCCATCGACATCTTCGGGATCCCGAACTGCCCCTCGAGACTCCCGAGCTTGTCGATATCGATCGGCCCGACGATGTTCACGATGGTCAGCTCCCGAGGCTCGGCGCTGATGACGAAGAGACCGCGTACCGCATCACCGCGCATGTGCAGGAACACTTCGACGTTCTCGCGGTCGCGGCTCCGCACGTTCACGATCTTTTTCCACTCGGCTCCGAGCTGCGAGCGCAGGCGGTCGACGATGGCGCGATCGTACTCACCCACCTTGTCGAACTCGTAGCTGCGGACATAGATCCCCTCGAGACCGTTCACCATCTCCCGCACTGCGCGGTCGCTGTCCCTGCTCGAAAAGAACTTCGAAGCGACGCGCAGCATCTGCGCGTCGAGGGTCACGTCGATGACCTCCGCCGCCCGTTCGGCCAGTCCCGGGATGTCGATGTTGATGCGCTGCGCGGATGCCGGCAGCGCGAGAAAGATCGTAAGAAGAAAGAAAGCGTACTTGCGCATGAATGACTCCTGTCAGTGATTCGTTCCGATTTCGTTGACCTGTTCGCGTGCTTCGTGCAGCTTCTCGCTCGTGATGCGAAGCGCGAGAAGCACCTCATCGCGGGCACGCTCGCCGGCGCGCCGCTCTGATTCCTGATGCGCGGCCCATCCGCCGAGGACCGCGGTGAGAAGGATCGCGGCCGCGATCGCCCGCCACGGTTTTCTCTCCGGATGAGCGGCAGGCGCGTCCGCCTCCCCGCTCTCGATTCGCGCCATCACGCGGCTGGCGAAGCCCGCAGGCGCCTCTCTGCGCCGGAGCGCATCGTTCAAATCCCGTTCGATGTCCATCATTGATCTCCGAGTTTCCGCCGCAGCGCGCGCAACGCGCGATGCAGATGACTCTTCACCGTGTTGACCGGCAGTCCGACGATGCGGCAGATCTCGGCCGGGTCGAGGTCCTCCTGGTACCGAAGCGTGACGACGAGACGCTGCGTCTCGGGAAGCCCCGCGACGAGCTCGCGCAGTTTTCGTTCGAGCAGAGGATCGGCGACGCGCTGCGGTCCCGCGAGCTCCGCGACTTCGTCGATCGAGACCGCCCGCAGACGCGTGCGCCGCATCGAGTCGATGCACCGCCGCGTCGTTACCTGCCGCAGCCAGTGCACCAGGTGCGACTCCGACTCGATCGTCCCAAGGCTCCGGTAGAGCTGAAGAAACGCATCCTGCGCAATCTCCTCAGCCCTCGACCGGTCGTTGAAGAAATGAAACGCGATGCTGAACACCATCGCCTCCTGCTCTTCGACGATGCCGGCAAACGCCGAGTGGTCGCCCTCGCGCGCTCTCGCGAGCAACCCCTCCGGAATCGCCGCCTCCGTGAAAACCGCCGTCATGCTGGCTATATACGGAGGAATGGGCGGTTCGGGTGCATTGGGGTGGGTGACGCGTTACGAGTGACGCGTTACGAGTGACGAGTGGGTCTACGGTTAACGGCTAACTGTTCACCGTTAAACGTCCAGCGCCTTGCGGCTCGCGTTCACCGCCCCCCACCTACCGGCGCCGCGGCGGGCGCACTTGGCTGGATGTCCGGCTGGGTATGTCCGCGGTGGCAGGTCCAGCATGTGACTGTGGTGTGGGCGTTGTTGATCTTTGCGACGTATTGCGTGTTGATCCGCTCGGTCATCCGCATCATGACGCGGGCGGCGTCTTTTTTCGGCTTGGCGTCGGAGGGAAAGTCGAACGTTTCCTTCGGGGTCTCCGCAGTCTGCACGTGGCAGTGCTGGCAGCGGACGCCGAGAGCTCGGGTGAATCCCTTCATGATGTCGACTAAATCCTTCCGCGCGATGTTCTGCGGCAGGACCTGCAGGTTGTGAAAGTGAAGATCGTCGGGACGCGGCGGCTGCGCCTTCTGCTGCTGAATCGCGGTGCAGCCGGAGAGAACGAGCAGAAGAGCGCTGATGACGATCACATGTCGCATGTCCCAAATGATAATGGGTTCGCCGTGAACATTTCGCTGCGACGCGCCGGCGATTCCGATCGCGAGTTTCTATCCGCACTGCTCGAGGCGACGATGCGCGAGTACATCGAGAAGGTCTGGGGATGGGACGAAGCGTCGCAGCGCTCCCATCACGCGAGTCGAGTCTCGGTCACGATGCAGTACATCGTGGTGGTGAACGGGCACGCCGCAGGGATGATCGAGATCGATCGCAACCCCGAAGCAATCGTCATCTCGAACATTCAGATCGCTCCAGATTCGCAAGGGCGCGGAATCGGAGCAGCGGTCGTTTGCCTCGTCATCGACGAAGCAGACGCTGCGCGTTTGCCCGTAGCACTGCAGGTCCTCGAGGTGAATCCACGTGCGCGCCGGCTGTACGAGCGACTGGGATTCCGTGTCATCGCGGAGACGCCGCCACACGTTCAGATGCGCCGCGAACATGAGCCGTAGACGAACGCTGACCGGGAAGTAACGAGTGACGCGTGACGGGTGACGAGTCACACCCACCCTGTTCTTGCGTACTCGTAACGCGTCACGCGTCACTCGTCACCAGGTTCGAGTCAGTGCGCAGCGACCGGCATGTCAAGGCGACGATAGCGCTTCGTGCCAGGGAGACAGCTCTTGTGCGTCACGTGATGGAGGTACTCGTCTCGGAACTTTTTCACCGAGGAGATGACCGGACCGATCGCGGCGTCGCCGAGAGCGCAGAGCGACTTGCCGCCGATGTTGTCCGCCATGTCGAGGAGCAGATCGGCGTCCTGCTGGCGTCCTTCTCCCCGCTCCATGCGGTCGAGAATCGACTCCATCCAGTTCGTTCCTTCGCGGCACGGTGTGCATTGGCCACACGATTCGTGCGCGAAGAACTTCGCGAGACGCCAGACCGCGTCGACGATGCAGACCGACTCGTCGAGCACGATGATGCCGGCCGAGCCGAGCATCGAGCCAGCCTTCATGACATCGTCGAAGTTGAGCGCGAGATCGATCTCGTGGGGCAGAAGCATCGGAGCCGACGCGCCGCCCGGAATCACAGCCTTGAGCTTGCGGTCGTTCGTGATGCCACCGCAATGCTCGTAGATCAGTTCCTTCAGGTTCACGCCGATTGGAAACTCGTACACGCCCGGCTTCTTCACGTTGCCGGAAACGCAGTAGAGCTTCGGACCCGTGTTCTTCGGACTGCCGAATCCCTTGAACCACTCAGCCCCCTTATCGACGATGAACGGCACGCAGGCGAGCGTCTCCACGTTCTGCACGACGGTCGGACCGCCGAATACGCCAATGACTGCGGGGAATGGCGGCTTCACGCGCGGCTGACCGCGATGTCCTTCCAGTGACTCGATCAGTCCCGTCTCTTCGCCGCAGATGTAAGCCCCGGCACCGCGATGAACGGTGATGTCGAAATCGAAGTTGCTGCCGAAGATCCCCTTGCCGAGGAAGCCCTTCGCGCGCGCCTCTTCAAGCGCTTTCTCGAGGACCATCGCGCCGTAATGAAACTCGCCGCGGATGTAGATGTACGACATCGGATTCGAACCGATCGCGAACGCCGAGATGATCATCCCCTCGATGAGGAGGTGCGGATCTTTCTCGATGATGACGCGATCCTTGAACGTTCCCGGCTCCGACTCGTCCGCGTTGCACAGAAGCCAGGTCGGCTTCGGCGCGTTCTTCGGTACGAAGCCCCACTTGCTTCCCGTTGGAAACCCGGCGCCGCCGCGCCCGCGCAGCTCGGAATCCTTCACGAGCTGGATGATCTCGTCAGGTTTCATGCCGAGCGCCTTCCGAGCCGCGGCATACCCGCCCGACTCGAGATACGTCTCGACCGAAGCCGAGTTCGGCTTGTCGATGTTGGCGGTTAGTACCTTGATAGGTTGCATGGTGTTTGAGAGAAGCTCATTTCAGTTTCGCGAGCAGCTCGTCCATTTTTCTAACGTCCATGTTCTCGTGGTAATCGTTGTTGACCTGAACGACTGGCGCGGTGCCGCACGATCCGAGGCATTCGACCTCCGCCACCGTGTAGCGTCCGTCGCCGGTCGTCTCGCCCGGATTCACGCCGAGCTTCTCGCAGAGATGCTCGTAGATGTCGTAGGCGTTGGTCACCATGCAGCTGAGGTTCGTGCAGACCTGCAGGTGGTACTTCCCCACAGGCTTCTGGTTGTACATGTTGTAGAACGAGACGACACCGAAGACGGTCGCGGGCGAAAGATCGAGCAGCGATCCCACGTAATGCACGACCTCGGGTGAGATCCAGCCCCATTCTTCCTGCGCAAGATGAAGCGTCGGCAGCAGCGCCGCTTCCTTCGTCGGATAGCGCGTCAGGATGTGATCGAACCGCTTCTTCGCGTCGGGAAGGAATTCGACCAGTTTCCCGCGGTCGGGGAAACGGACTTTCGCGTACGGATTGTCAGGATGAAGGTCAGCCATGCGTATGAGCCGTTTCTACTTCCAGTCGAAAGCCTTCTTCTTCCAGACGTACACGTAGCCGACGCCAAGAAGAAGGATGAACACGAGCATCTCGGTAAAGAGGAACATCGCCGTCGCCCGGCTGCTCAATGCGCCTTCTCTATAGATGACGGCCCATGGATAGAGGAAGGCCGCCTCGATGTCGAAGATGATGAAGAGCATCGCGATCTGGTAGAAGCGTACGTTGACGCGCTTGCGATTCACGTCCAGCAGCGGCACCCCGCTCTCGTACGGGTCGAGCTTGGACGGATTGCGCTGATGCCTCCCGACGACCCAGTTCAGCGACAGAAACGTCGCCCCGAAAACGGCGGCGATCGCGAGCATGATGAGGATGGGAAGGTAACTGTGCGTCATGATTTCTGAAGCGTTTCTGAAGCGGCGCGAATGCTAGCACACCGGGTTGAGGGCCAAGGACCAAGGACCGAGGGCCGAGGGCCGAGGGCCGGGGGCCGAGGGCCGAGGGCCGAGGGCCGAGGGAAACAAAAAGATCCGTGCGAGTGCGACTCGTCACACGTAACGCGTCACTCGTCACGTCAAGCAGCGTCCGTCAGATACGCCATCGCTCCCTCACGCGAGTCGAAGATCTTGAAGATCGCGTCGAGCTTGGTAATCTTGAGGAGCGCGAGGATGCGATGCGATGGTTTGACGAGCGCCATCTTTCGCTGGCGGTCTTCGAATTTCTGCAGGTATCCGATCAATTCGCCGAGGCCGGTGGAGTCCATGTAATTGATCGCCTCGAAGTTGATCATGACCGGGCCGGTCTCGTCGTTGAGCACTTTTTCGAGATAGCTCGAGAACTCGCGCGCGCTCTCGCCGAGCTTGATCACGCCCTGGATGTCGAGCACGGTCACATCGTCGACCCGGTTCTTGATGATGTTCATCATGTTTAGTTTACTTCAGCTCCAGTGCTGCCTGACATCGATGTTCCGCTTGGCCAGCTCGGTCATGAAGAGCTCGGGGGGAACGCATCGCTCCTGCGGCAGGGCACCCTTCGGCGTCGTCTGACCGCGGGCCATCATGAGTGCGACGATCGATGCGGGAAATGCGGTGGTTCGCATCATCGCGCTGAGGCCTGTCGTCTCATCCTGGCGGTCGATGATGTCGTACGTAAGCGTCTTCCCGTCACCTTTGAACTCGACGCGCACGAGCACGACGTCGGGCTCGTCGGCTGGCAGGTTCCGCACCAGGAGATCGCCGAGGACGCGGCGCGGCTTCACGCGCACGCCGTCAACGTCGATCGCGTCGCTGCTGCAGAGCCCGAGGTCGATCATCGTCTTGAACTTCTCGCAATGCCCGCGGAAACGGATCGTCTTGTAGTCGAGCTCCTTGATCTTGCCGAGGAACGTCTCGGGAAGCGTCGAGGTGCCGCCCGAGGTCTGAAACGCTTCCATCATTCCGAATGGCGCGGGGAACTCGAGGGTCTCGATCTCGGTCATTGATTCGACGGTTGTGATCTTCCCGCCTCGAATGACTCTCGCCGGCTCGATGTACTCGTTGATGAGTCCTTCGACAGAGAAGACGAGCTGGTAGTCGAGTGGCGGCTTCGGATTCTGCGGAAGCCCACCGACGCGGATGTGAATCTCGTCGAGATTCTTGAAACGCGCCGCTCCATGCGCAGCGAGCACCGCGACCATTCCCGGCGCGAGTCCGCAGTCGGGAATCACATTGACGCCGGCCTTGCGCGCATCGGCATCGAGCGCGAGCTCGGCATCGACCACGTCGTTGTTTCCGCCGAGGTCGCAGAAGTTCGTTCCCGCCTCGATCGCCGCGCGCGCGAGCTTTTCGTTGTGCCAGTAGTTCACACAACTGATCGCTGATGCGTGGCCGCGCATCAGCTTCACCGCCGCACGCGCGTCGGAGATGTCGGCTTCGACAGCGGTGACTTTCCCGTGCTTCACGCGCGAGGCAATCGCGCGCGCCTTCGCGCCGTCGACGTCGGCGACCGTGACTTCGGCAACATCCGGCTGTGACGCAAGATCATGAACCGCGCCGAGGCCCATGCGGCCGGCGCCGAGTACAAGTAGTTTCAATTTGAGATCCTTTTCCTGCTGGTGTCATTCTGAGCCGCGAAGACGGCGAAGAATCCCCCGCGTTCAGGCGAGCCGCGTATTGATGCGGGGGATCCTTCGCCGTCTTCGCGGCTCAGGATGACATATCGCTACTGCCGGTTTGACGGTTGGCTCCCCGGTGGACGGTTACCCGGTCCCGGCCCTGCCGCCGCCTGCGGAAAGAACTTCGGGTCGTACTCCACTTTCGCGCTTTTGGTCAGGCGTGTCAGCGCGGCTTCGGCTTCGACGCGCTCGATGCGGGCGGCGAGCGCTTCCTTCACCGATTCAAATGGCTGCGAGGTCCGCTTTCCTGCTTTGAAGATATGGATTCCGAACTGGCTTCGCGCAGGATCGCTCACCTGGCCCGGCTGAAGCGTCATCGCGACCGCATCGAGCTCCGGCGGCAGTGAGCCAGCCGATACAGCGCCCAGCAGTCCCCCGTCCTTCGCTGTATTCAAATCGTCCGACTGCTGGCGCGCGGTCGCGGCAAAATCGCCTCCCCCCTTCAGCTTCACGGAAAGGCTGATCGCCTTCGCCATCGCCGCGGCTGGTGCGAGCGGCTTGCCGGTGCGTGGAGGAACTCCTCCACCCTGATACGCGACCAGAATGTGGCTGAGTTCGAGCGCCTCGAGATTCGGCCTCTGTTTCTCATACTCGGCACGCAGCCGCTTCTCGTCTGTTGCGCCAACCAGCTTTCGAAGGGCGAGGCCGGCCATGATGTTCGTCCTCGTCATCTCGAGTCGCGTCTTCGCGTCAGGCTCGTTCTCGAGCCCCAGCCGCTCCCCCTCCTGCTCGAGCGCCTTCAACTTCACCAACTCATCCGCGAGCTGGCGCCGCCCCTCGGGGCTCGCGTAGAACGGCTGCATCTGCGGCGGCGCCTGCGTGAGAAGCGCGTTGAACTCGCGCTCGCTCACTGGCTCGCCGTTCACTCGCATGACGATCGTTTCGTTCGCCAGCGGCTTCTTCCCCGTCGTCGTTGAGAACGGGACCGACTTTGTCGCCGGAAAATCGGGACGCATTCCGGCGAGCCCGTAGCAGATCCCTGCAACGAGAAGGATGACAACGATGACGATGAGTACGTCTTTCTTCAAATCCGAGCTCCTTTGCGTTGACGAGGAAATCGTCAACGACTATTCTCCGCCCTTGTGAAACTTTTCACGGACTGACCGGCGGAACTTTTCGCTCCCACGATCCCAGCCCTCGATTTGGGCACCCAAATCTGCTTTGCGACGACAGCCCTATGGCGAAAGTTACCATCGACGGAACCGAAGTCGAAGTCCAGGAAGGCATCAACATCGTCGAAGCCGCGAAAGCGGCCGACGTTCATGTGCCTCATTTCTGCTATCACCCTTCCCTGAGTGTCGTCGGCCAGTGCCGCATGTGCCTGGTCGAAGTCGAAGGGATGCCGAAGCTGCAGGCCGGCTGCTCGACCACCGTGAAGGACGGGATGAAGATCCACGTCTACAACGAGAAGGTCGACAAGGCGCGCAAGGGGCAGATGGAGTTCCTGCTCATTAACCATCCGCTCGACTGCCCGATCTGCGACAAAGCTGGCGAGTGTCCGCTGCAGGATTACGCATTCAACTACGGCTCCGTTGAGTCGCGTTACGGTGAGTTCAAGCGGACGTATCCCGGCATGGACCGCACCTCGATCGGACCGCACGTCGTGCAGAACATGAACCGCTGCATCCACTGCACGCGGTGCATCCGCTTCACGCAGGAGATCACCGGCACGAGCGAGCTCGCGTTCTTCAAGCGCGGCGCAGCGACCGAGGTCGGAGTCTTCCCCGATACGCCGCTCGACAACTGGATGAGTGCATGCGTCACCGACGTCTGCCCCACCGGCGCACTGACTACGCGGGAGTTCCGCTTCGAGAACCGCGTCTGGAATCTCGACTCGACCGAATCGGTCTGCAACGGTTGCGATGTCGGATGCAACATCTTCATCGGACACCGCAACGGGCAGGTGTTCCGCTACCGCCCGCGCGTCAATCCCGAAGTCAACGATCACTGGCTCTGCGACTACGGCCGCTTCTCGTACGAACGCTACGAGACCGACCGCGTCGTCGTGCCGAAAGTCCGCACCGACGATTACCTCGGCATCTCGACCTGGGGCGAGGCGCTCGACGCCATCGAGACCGCGCTCCGCGGGGCGAGCGTCACCGTCATCGCCTCGGCGAACATGACGAATGAAGAGGCGTTCCTCGCAGGGAAGCTCTTCGGCGAGCACCTCAAAGCGAAGATCGAGCTGACGGTCGATCCGATCGGCCCGATCCGGATGAAGTCGCGCACCGAGTGGCTCGAAGGCATGCAGGGCGCGCCGAACTACCGTGGCGTTGCTGCGGTCCTCGGCGTCGCATCGCAGAACCCTGCCGCGCCATCATTCAAGATCACCAGCAGCGACGTCGTCTACATCTGCGACGCCGAGTTCAGCGAGAAGGCGAAAGATCCGGCATTCATCGCCGAACTTCGCAAGGCGAAGACCCTCATCGTTCATGCCTGGGACGCAACGCATCCGCTCGCCGAGGCGGCGGACATTCTTCTTCCCGCGACCACCGCGGCGGAGAAGGAAGGCACCTGGACGAACCTTCAGGGACGCGTGCAGCGCATCCATCAGGCGTTCGCGCCAAAGGGTCAGGCAGTCGCCGACCTCGAGATTTTCCGCCGCGTCGGTGCGAAGCTCTTCCCGCAGGCCGCGGAGTTCCGCAGCGCCGATGCATTCGACATCTTCAAGCAGCTCCGCGCGACCGTTCCGGCGATTCAGAACGCGCCGATGATGGAAGAGTCCGCGGCGGGAGCGTGGTAGCGAATGGCATTCGACACCACTGACGTCATTCTCTCCCTCGTCAAGATCGCGATCGTGCTGGCCATGATGCTTCAGGTCACGCCGATCATGGCGTGGGTCGAGCGGCGCGGCAGCGCGCTGATGCAGGACCGGCCCGGCCCCAACCGCGTCGGACCCTTCGGCCTCTTTCAGGCGTTCGCCGATGCACTCAAGTTCATTCTCAAAGAAGACATCATTCCCGCGCGCGCGCACAAGTGGCTCTACACGCTTGCGCCGGCGATCGGACTGCTCCCCGCGCTGACGACGATCGCGGTCGTGCCGTGGGGACGCCCGTTCCTCCTCGCGGAACGTGAAGTCGGCGGACGGATCCTCTTCGAAGGTGGCCGCTGGTTCGTGCCGGTCGTCGCCGACGTGAGCGTCGGAATTCTCGTCGTCTTCGCGCTCGCGTCCTTCAGCGTTTACGGCATCACGACCGCGGGATGGGCGTCGAACAACAAGTACTCGCTCTTCGGCGGCATCCGCGCATCGGCGCAGATGATCTCGTATGAGCTCGCGCTGACGCTCGCCGCGGTGAGCGTGCTGCTGGCGACCGGCTCGCTGAAATTGACCGACGTGGTCTGGCATCAGACCGGGACGTTCGTCCTCTTCGACACGCTCCGGCTGCCGGCGTGGAACGTCCTCTCACCGTCGATGTGGCTCAGCTTCATCGTGTTCGTTGTCGCCGCATTCGCCGAGACGAACCGTCTGCCATTCGACTTCGCCGAGGCCGACGCGGAGCTCGTCGCGGGATACCACACTGAATACTCGTCGATGAAGTTCGCGCTCTTCTTCATGGCGGAGTACATGGCGATGGCGTCGATGAGCGCTGTGATCGCGACGCTCTACCTCGGCGGATGGGACATCCCCTGGTACAACGAGCCGCCGACGTTCCTCGGATTTCTGCTCTCCGCGCTGTTCTTCGTAGCGAAGGTCGGGTTTCTGCTCTTCTTCTTCGTCTGGATCCGGTGGACGATTCCGCGACTGAAATACGACATCCTCATGCGCCTCGGCTGGAAGGTGTTCCTCCCGATGGCGTTCGTGAACATCCTGCTGGTCGCGGGATTCATCGCGATGAGGTGGATCTGACCGGCGGCGCCGGATCAGAGCTTAGGCACGCATGTTCGAATACCTGATCTTCTTCTTCTTCGCCGCGGTCGCCGTGATCTTCGCGCTCGTGGTGATCCTTCACCGCAACCCGGTCGTCGGAGCGCTCTCACTCGTCGTCTCGTTCTTCGCCCTCGCGGTCATGTACGTGCTGCTCGACGCGCCGTTCATGGCCGCGCTGCAGATAATCGTCTACTCCGGCGCGATCATGGTCCTGTTCCTCTTCGTGATCATGCTGCTGAACCTGCAGCATGAGAAAGAGCCATCGACGCGTCCCGTGCAGCAGTGGCTCGGATACCTCACGAGCTCAGCCTTCGCCATCAGTCTCGTCTACTACCTCGGCAAGTACGCGGTGATGAGCGGCGCGTTGCCGGTGCCGTTCATCGCCGACGCCCGCGCGATCGGACGCCGGATGTTCGAGGCGTATATCTTCCCGTTCGAGGCCGTGTCGATCCTGCTTCTCGCGGCGATCGTCGGTGCGCTCATGCTGACCGGCCGCAGCGAGCAACGCGAGAACACCAGCGGCGAGGTGATCCGATGATCCCGACCCAATGGTTCCTGATCCTCAGCGCGATTCTCTTCTCGATCGGCGTCTGCGGCGTGCTCACGCGCAAGAACGGGATCACGATCTTCATGTCGATCGAGTTGATGGTGAACGCGGTGAACCTGACGTTCATCGCCTACGCTCGCCAGTTCGACCAGCTCCACGGCCTGATCTTCGTCTTTTTCATCATGGCGATCGCCGCCGCCGAAGCCGCCGTCGGCCTCGCCATTTTCATCTCGATGTACCACCACAAAGACTCGATCGATGTGGATGACGCGAATCTGATGCACTGGTAAGAAGAGGACTGAGGGATGAGGACTGAGGACTGAGTAGGCAGGAACGCGAGGAGCGGCTCACTCAGCACTCAGCACTCAGCACTCAGCACTCAGCACTCAGTCCTCAGTCCTCAATAGAGGCACGGTCGTCGCAATGGTTCAGCTCAGCTAAGGAGCTGAACATGGACAAGACCGAGAAGCTCATTGACTGGGAAGAGAACGAGAAGAAGGACCGGAACCATAACGGTATCGATGATGCGATCGAGCCGCCGATTCCGGATGTGAGTGCGGGCTCAGCAAAACTGGCTCAACGCCTTCGTGAGGATGGCAGCGCGGACCTGATCGTCACCGGGGGCGACCTCGACGCAAACTGGGCCAATGCTCAGTTCAGCGGCGACGAGTCAGCGGTGAGCAGGTCGCCGGCGCCCGACGGCGGGGTCGACGAGATGGGCCAGGCGATGGGCATCACGTACGCGGCAGACGAGGTGTTGAAGGTTGGCGAGAAAGAGCGCAGCAGGGACAAGAAACGCTGGGAGCTCGATCCCGCTTCATCAGAGGATTACATCGATCGCGTCCGCGAGGACGGCGACCGGAAGTCGTAGCAACCGGCAGATGCGGCTCTTCGCGCCTGCCGGTAGTAGACAGGCGTGAGGAGAACGAAGTGCTGAGTGCTGAGTGCTGAGTCCTGAGTGCCCGCCCCCGGGGGTTGCTCAGGACTCAGGACCCAGCACTCAGCACTGATCGCAAATGCTGAATAATCTGTGGTTGATCCCCATCGCACCGTTCGTCGGGTTCCTGATCAACGGGTTCTTCGGCAAGCGGGCGGGTAAGACGTTCGTCACGGCGGTTGCGTGGCTCGGATCGTTCGCAGCGGCTGCTCTCGGCACGCTCGCGGCCTTCGAGTACGCCGGCCAGTACCATCACGGCGAGCGCCACCTCAACGTCATCTACAACTGGTTCAGCTCCGGCAACATCGGCGCCGACATCGCCTTCCAGCTCGATCCCCTCTCGATCGTCATGCTGATGGTCGTGACGTGGGTTGGCTTCCTGATCCATGTCTACTCCGCCGGCTACATGGCGCACGAAGAGGGTTACTGGCGCTACTTCGCGTACCTGAATCTCTTCCTCGCGGCGATGCTGATCCTGATCCTCGGGAGCAGCTACCTCTTCATGTTCGTCGGTTGGGAAGGCGTCGGACTCTGCTCGTATCTGCTGATCGGGTTCTATTACGACAGGGACTTCGCGGCGGCCGCAGGCAAGAAGGCGTTCATCGTCAACCGTATCGGCGACTTTGGATTCCTGATCGCGATGTTCCTGATGTTCGCGTATCTCGGCTCAGTCGACTTTGCTCAAGTCTCGCAGCGAGCAATGGGGTCAGGGATCGACGGCGGCCTGATCACGGCCATCTGTCTCTTCCTCTTCCTCGGCGCCGCGGGCAAATCGGCGCAGATTCCACTGTACGTGTGGCTGCCTGACGCGATGGCCGGCCCGACTCCGGTCTCGGCACTCATCCACGCCGCGACGATGGTCACCGCCGGCGTCTACATGGTCGCGCGGACGAACGTGCTCTACCGCCTCTCACCGACCGCGATGGCAGTCGTCGCGACGGTCGGCGCGCTCACGGCGCTGTTCGCCGCGACGATCGGCGTGCGGCAGAACGACATCAAGAAAGTTCTCGCCTACTCAACCGTCTCGCAGCTCGGCTTCATGTTCATCGGCGTCGGCGTCGGCGCGTTCAGCGCGGGCGTCTTTCACCTCGTGACCCATGCGTTCTTCAAGGCCTGCCTCTTCCTCGGCGCGGGCTCGGTCATCCATGCGATGAGCGGCGAGCAGGACATCAGAAAGATGGGCGGGCTCTGGAAGAAGATCCCGATCACCGCCTGGACGTTCCTGATTGCGACGATCGCGATTGCCGGCTTCCCGCCGTTCGCCGGCTTCTTCTCGAAAGACGAGATCCTCGCGTCGGCGTTCTCGACTCCGTACTTTCCTGGACTCGGGAAGCTCATCTACGTTCTCGGCACGATCGCGGCGCTCTTCACCGCCTTCTACATGTTCCGCCTCTTCTACCTCACCTTCTTCGGCAAGTTCCGCGGAACGCATGAGCAGGAGCATCACCTTCACGAGTCGCCGGCGACGATGACGATTCCGCTGATCGTCCTCGCGGCGCTTTCCGCCATCGGCGGCCTGATCGGCATCCCGCACGTATTCGGACACAACTGGCTCGCGGAGTGGCTGCATCCGATCATTCCGCCGCTCCCGGGCGTCCACGACCTGCACATTCCGGCGAATGTCGAATGGGCGGTCATGATCGTGTCGACGCTCGTCGCGGCGATCGGACTCTTCGCGGCAATGCGGCTCTACCGAGACCGAGGGGTTGCGGCCGACGAGGCGTTCGAGCGCCGGTCACCGGGACTCGCGCGCACGCTCGAGAACAAGTACTACGTCGATGAGATCTACGGTCGCACGGTCGTCACCCCGCTCGAAGTCGGGTCGCGCTTCCTCTGGAAAGTCGTCGACTCGGTCATCGACGGCATCGCTGCGATGCTCGGATTCTTCGTCCGCGGCTTCGGCGATCTGCTCCGCTTCTTCCAGACCGGAAACGTTCGCAACTACGCGCTGATGTTCTTCATCGGCGTGGTCGTCTTCATGTGGGTCCTGAGGTAACGCGCCGATGCCGATACTCAGCACAGTTCTCTGGCTTCCCATCGTCGCGGCGCTCGTACTCGGCTTCTTCCCGCGGCAGGCGGCAGGCGCCATCAAAGGCTTCGGCTTCGCCGCGTCGCTCATCACATTCCTCCTCTCGCTCGGAATCGTGAGCGGCTTCAAGGAAGGTGTTGCCGGTTACCAGCTCGTCGAGCTCGCGCCGTGGATTCCGCAGTGGGGCATCAGCTACTCGCTCGGCGTCGATGGGATCTCGCTCTGGCTCGTGATGCTGACGACGCTCCTCACGCCGGTCGTCCTGCTCTCGTCGTGGAACGCGATCCACAAGTATCCGAAGGAGTACGTCATCTCCTTCCTCGTGATGGAAGCCGCCATGATCGGCGTCTTCCTCGCGACCGATCTCGTGCTCTTCTACATCTTCTTCGAGCTCACGCTGATCCCGATGTACCTGGTCATCGGCGTCTGGGGCGGGAAGAACCGGATCTACGCGGCGATCAAATTTTTCATCTTCACCGTGACCGGATCGCTGCTGATGCTGCTCGGCATCATCTACATCGGCTTCCAGTACATGCATGCGACAGGACGGCCGAGCTTCGCAATCGCCGATCTGTACGGCGTCGGCGTGACTCCCTACGCACAGACGCTGCTCTTCTTCGCCTTCTCACTCGCGTTCGCGATCAAAGTGCCGCTCTTCCCGCTGCACACGTGGCTCCCCGACGCGCACGTCGAGGCGCCGACCGGCGGCTCGATCATCCTCGCGGGCGTCACGCTGAAGATGGGAACGTACGGATTCCTCCGCCTCGTACTGCCGTACTTTCCTGACGCGAGCATCGAATACGCGCCTCTCTTCATCGCGCTCAGCGTGATCGGAATCGTCTACGGCGCGCTCGTCGCCTGGGTGCAGCCCGACATGAAGAAGCTCGTCGCCTACTCCTCCGTCTCGCACCTCGGCTTCTGCGTCCTCGGCATTTTCGCGATGAACCAGGCGTCGATCGAAGGCTCAATTCTGCAGATGGTCAATCACGGTCTGTCGACCGGCGCGCTCTTCCTTCTCGTTGGTGTTCTATACGAGCGGCGGCACACGCGCATGCTCGCCGACTACGGCGGGATCGCGCACACGATGCCGCTCTACACCACGTTCTTCGTGATCGCGATGCTCTCGTCCGTCGGACTGCCCGGGCTCAACGGATTCGTCGGCGAGTTCCTGATCCTTTCGGGATCGTTCCAGACCGCACCGATTGCGACGACCATCGCGTCGACCGGCGTCATCCTCGCGGCAATCTATCTGCTGTGGCTCGTCCAGCGCGTCTTCTTCGGTCCGATCACGCTCGAGGAGAACCGGAAGATTCCGGAGATCGCGTGGAACGAAGTCGCTGCGCTCGTGCCGCTGATCATCCTCATGGTCTGGATCGGCGTGCATCCGAATACGTTCCTGAGGAAGATGTCGCCGTCGGTCAAGCAGCTTCTCGCCGTAGTGAAGAGTGAGGATCGAGGGAAAGTGATGTTTGCGAACGCCCGCCCGGGCGCGAATTCTACGCATGCGGAAAAGGGAGGCGCGCGATGATCCAGCCTCTTCTCGAAGCAGGCTGGTTGAGCGCGATCCTGCCCGAGATCATCCTGTCGGCAGGCGGGATGCTGCTGATTCTCCTCACCGCATTCTCGCCGCGCAGCCGAGGAATCACCGGGCCACTTGCGGTGATCATCTTCATCGCGACGACCTGGGCTGAAAATCTCGTCGGCGAAGGGGTGTACTTCGGCGGCACGTATGAGATCAGCGCGATCACGCGCGTGTTCGATCTGACGTTCCTCCTCGCGGGGATCCTCGCGGCACTCTTCGCGCGTGAATACCTCGAGCGCGAAGGAATCGAAGGCGGCGAGTTCTACGCGCTCCTGCTTTGGGGCACCGTCGGCATGATGATGATGGCGAAGGGACTCGACCTTCTCATCGTCGTCCTCGGCCTCGAGATCCTCTCGGTCTGCATCTTCGTTCTCCTCGGCTACCACCGGAGACTGCCTGTCTCGAACGAGGCGAGCCTCAAGTACTTTCTGATGGGCGCCTTCGCGACAGGGTTCATCCTCTACGGGACGGCGCTCTTCTACGGCGCCTCGCGCTCGACCAACATCACCGAGATGGCGAAGTACTTCGCGACCGCCGACGCCTCCAACCCGTTGCTGACCGTTGCATTCATCCTTCTCATGTCGGGCTTCGGCTTCAAGCTCGCGCTCGCGCCGTTCCATCCGTGGGCGCCGGACGTGTACCAGGGCGCGCCGACGCCTGTTGCGGGTTGGCTCTCGGTCGCACCGAAGGCCGCGACGCTCATCGTGCTCGCGAGACTCTTGTACGCGATGGCTCCGGTCATGGCGAAGACGCATTGGGTGACGATGCTCGCCACCCTCTCGGTGCTGTCGATGATCATCGGAAATTCAGTGGCGATCGTGCAGCGCGACCTCAAGCGGATGCTCGCGTACTCCGGCATCGCGCATGTCGGTTACATGATGATCGCGATGCTCACCATCAGCGATGAATCGATCGCCGCGATCGCCGTCTACACGATCGTCTACGCGCTGATGAACATCGGCGCGTTCGGCGTCGTCTCGATGCTCGCGAAGAACCAGAACGATCCGCAGACGCTCGACGACATCGCAGGCCTCGGATTTCGCCGTCCGTTCTACGGCCTCGGGCTCGCCGTCTGCATGTTCTCGCTCTCCGGCCTTCCACCGACGGGCGGCTTCATCTCGAAGTTCTACGTCTTCAGGACGGCGATCGAGTCGGGACACACCGGCGTCGCGCTGATCGGCATCCTCACGAGCATCATCTCCGTCTATTACTACCTGCGCGTCGTCTACTACCTCTACATGAAGGAAGCCCCGGACGGCACCGCGGTGCCGATCGGCGGCGTCTTCGCGACGGGAGCGCTGGCGATCTCGGTTATCGGCATTCTCATCATCGGAATCTTTCCCACACCTCTGTTCAACATGGCCGGGAACGCGGCCCGGCAATTTCTGCAGCACTGACAACGCGCGATCAAGCATGACCCAGCGACCGGTGATCGATAACGATGCTGTCTCCGAGCTCACCACAGGGCGCCTGTCGGTCTATCTGCGCTGCCTCACCTATCTCGAATCGATCGAGCAGACGACCGTTTCGTCACAGGAGTTGGCGAAGCGGTTTCATCTCAACTCCGCGCAGATCCGAAAAGATCTCGCGCACTTTGGCGAGCTCGGCACGCGCGGTGTCGGTTACAACGTTTCGCGGCTCAAGGCGCATCTGTCGCGCACGCTCGGCATCGACCGCCAGCGCAACGTCCTCATCGTCGGCGCCGGAAACCTCGGACTTGCGCTCGCCGACTATCGCGGATTCAACACGAACGGCTTCCACATCGTCGCACTGCTCGACGTCGATCCGGAGAAGATCGGCAAGACCTCACGCAGCGGCGCGCCGATCGCCGTTTGGGACGAGCTGCAGACCATCGTGCGGTCGCAAGCCGTGGAGATCGGCATCATCGCCGTCTCCGCCGAAGCCGCGCAAAACGTACACGATGCGCTCGCGAGCGCCGGAGTCTGCGCGATCCTGAACTTCGCGCCCGTGCAACTTCGTCTGCGCGACGATGTGAAGGTGAAGTCGGTCGACCTCCGCATCAACCTCGAATCGCTCTCGTACTACCTGAAAAACTCCGAAGACGCCGCCTGCGGAACGGATTGATTCCCCCGTCACCCTGAGCGAAGCGAAGGGTCTACTGAGAGCACGAGCCACGGACGCGCACCTTCCCTGCTCGTGGCACGAGCGCGACTGCTGCGCGTCAGTGGCTCGTGCGGACAGTAGATCCTTCGCCGTCTTCGCGGCTTCTAATGAACCTACTCTGCGATCGGGCGCAACAGAGGACGGAAAGCCGCCGGCTTGAGAGCCGGCGCCACATCGCTCGCGA
>JAENWF010000115.1 GCA_016650215.1 Thermoanaerobaculia bacterium | reverse complement strand
CGTTTTATCTTGCGCCCACCGCCGAGGTCCCGGTCACGAATCTCTATCGCGACGAGATTCTCGACGGGGCGGGCCTCCCGATCTCCTTCACCGCCTACACGCCATGTTTCCGCGCCGAAGCAGGCGCCGCAGGACGCGACACGCGCGGATTGATCCGCCAGCATCAGTTCGAGAAGGTCGAGCTCGTGAAGTTCACCACGCCGGATCGCTCGTGGGACGAGCTCGAGAAACTGACGCGCGACGCCGAGGAGATTCTGCAGAAGTTGAATCTGCACTACCGCGTCATGACGCTGTCAACCGGCGACATGGGAAACGCGTCCGCGAAAACATACGACATCGAAGTGTGGCTGCCGGGCCAGGACACGTTCCGCGAGATCTCCTCGTGCACGAACTTTCTCGACTATCAGGCACGCCGCGCGAGCATCCGCTATCGCAACGCCGACAAGAAGATCGGCTTCGTCCACACCCTCAACGGATCGGGACTCCCGCTCGGCCGCACTCTCGTCGCCGTGCTCGAGAACTATCAGCAGGCAGACGGCTCGGTGATCGTCCCTGACGTGCTCCGGCCGTACATGCGGGGAGTTGAGCGACTGTCGTCCTGAGCTGTCCCAGGACTGAGGGGAACGAAAGACCGCCGGCTGAAGCCGGCGCCACGTCGAGCATGGCTCATGGCAGCATTCGCGAGTGACGTGGCGCCGGCTTCAGCCGGCGGCTTTTCGTCTCCCGGGCCCTTACTTGTCCTGATCGATCAATACCTCGTATTTCAGCTCCGTTGCGCCGAGGGTGATCACGTCGCCGTTCTTGAGGACGGAGTGGATGATCTGATTGCCGTTGAGCCAAGTTCCATTGCGACTTTTCATGTCTTCGACGACATACGCATCGCGCGATCGGAACACGCGCGCGTGAAAGCTCGAGATGCCGGGGTCGGAGAGTTGCACGTGATTGTCGCTGTGGCGCCCGATGAGGTACTCCGGCTCGGTCAGGGGAATCACGCGTGGTGCGTCGGGGTCGACGACGAGCTGCGCGACGATCGTCCGGGCGACGTCGCTGTAGGAGAGTGTCGCATCGCGTGAGACAAGCAGGCTGGTGTCATCGCCGGGATCCTCGTCGCGGATCGTCGCATCTCGATAGAACATCGGTGCGGTCTGGCGCATCGTTTCATCCGGGTTGGCCGGAAGCTCCTCCGGAGCCGGCGACGAGCGGACGATCTCGATCAGCTTGTTCGCGTACAACCCGTAAAGCACGCGGTAGACATGCAGCGGTGGTTCGTCGGAATCCTGGACGAGATCGTCGATCGTCCGTTGTCCGTTGACGAGGAAGAGAAGCTTCCACTCATCCGCGGTGAGCGTGATCTTGTCGTCCTTCGGCGCGCTGACGACGCGGAAGACGACCGAGCTGTCGGGAAGAAGCTCGACGCACTGCTGCCACTCCTCGATCCGCCGCGACCCTTCCATGATCAGGTTCGCGAGATCGATCGTGATCGTCACCGCGTACTCGGGGAGCCGCGTGCTTTCGATGAACGCGAACGTGCCCACCGTCCAGACGAACGTGTCGAAGATGACTTCCGAGACCTGGACCTTCAGAGCGTCGCGCAGCTCGTCCGCTGAGAGCAGACCTTCGTCCACCGCGATCTGTCCGAATCGCGCGCCGTCGCGTCGCATTGCAGCGTCGATGCGGACGACCTGCTCGCGGGTGATCTTTCGCTGCCGGAGAAGAATCGCGCCGAGCCGGAAGCGCTCCTGGTCCGATTCCGCGTAGACGAGCGCTCCCTCGGCAAACACCACCCGCGTTGCCAGGTCGTAGCTCATCACCGTGAGCGTGCCGCTCTTTCGCGCCGTGCTCAGAACCGTGAGCACGTCCGCGACTTTGAACGCGGCGAGACTTCCCTGCAGGGCTGCATCGCTCATGTGGACAGTTAAAGCTTACGACACCGCGACCGTGACCGCGTAAAGAGAGACCACAGAAATGACGATCCAAAGAAGGACGCCGAGAAGCAGCGGCCGCGCTCCGACGGTGCGAAGAGCCTGCCGCGACATGCCGGCGCCGATGAGAAACAGCGTCACCGTCAGCCCCAGCCGCGCAGCGCGCGTGATCGTGTCCCAGACCTCCGCCGGTGCGTCGACGTAGGTCCGAATGACGGATGCCAGGACAAACAGAGCGATGAACCATGGAATCGCAGCATGCGTGGCTTTCCGTCGAAACACGGCTGCGGTTCCCAGCGTCAGCGGCACAATCCAGAGCGCCCGGGCGAGCTTGATCGGGGTGGCGACGAGCAGCGCTTCCGCTCCATATCGCGACGCCGCGCCGACGACCGAGCTCGTGTCATGAATCGCGATTGCGGACCAGACGCCGAACTGCGTCTGCGTCAAACCGAGCCGCAGCCCGATCGGGGGAAAAATGAAAAGCGCGATTGCATTGAGTATGAACACGGTCCCGAGGGAGACCGACATCTCTTCGTCGGATGCGCCGAGGACCGGTCCGACTGCTGCGATTGCGCTTCCGCCACAGATCGCGGTGCCTGATGAGATGAGATGCGAAGTCGTCGTGTTGACGTGCATCGCGCGGCCCGCCAGATATCCGAGGAGCAGCGTGCCTGCAATCGATGCGAGCGTGAAGACCAGCCCGGTGCGGCCGGCCGCGTAGACCTGCGCGAGATTCATCCCGAAGCCGAGCGCCACGACGGAGATCTGCAGGAGGATCTTCGTCGCCCTGGCAGCGGGGCGGGGGAACGGGTGGCCGAGCGTCAGCGCGAATACGACACCGAGCGCGAGCGCAATTGGCGGCGAGGCGAACGGCGTCAGGCAGAAGGCGATCGCGAGAGCGAAGAGAGCGATGCGGAGCCGCACCATCAGCGGGATTGCTGCCTGATCTGCGGGATGATCGCGCAGACGCCGATGGAATGCGGAATCGCGGGATCCCCGTTGCTCTCGTGTGACTCGAGATTGAGCTCGACGCGCTCTCGCATGGCCGCCGGATTCTACCAGCGACGTTCATGCAGGCTGTTTCGTATACTGGATTGACGATGCATCTGACGAAAGATCAGGTCGCAGGGCTCGCGAAGAAACCTCGCTGTCCGCGCTGTGACTTCGACAAGACGATGGGCAGCGCTCTCTGCAGCTCGTGCCGCAGCCAGCTCCCTGCGCACATGCGTCTCGACCTCGTGAAGATACCGTCGAAGGATGCGTCGCTCGTCGCACGCGCCCTGCGAGCCGCGGCCAACTATTTCAACGTCCACTTCCAGTCGGTCCGGAACTTCGGAGGCGGTAAGAAGCGCTAGCTGCTGCCGCGAGGTCGCGGGCGCGGCTGTCGCTCGGGTCCTGCGCAGACAGTGCCTCGGCCGCACGTGCGAGACCAATTGCCGCAGTTCCGCCGTGAAGTGACTCGCCCCAGAGCGCGGCGAGCGTCGCGAGCCGGTGCCGGCGCGTCGTCGTCCCCCACTCCTTCTGCAGGTCACCGGCGCGCACGGTTTTCGTAATCGTGCGGCGCTTGCCCGTCGCGGTCTCGCGATAGTTGAGCCGCACGGTCGCAATCTCGTGGCGGACGGATACACCCCGCTTCATTTGCAATTCAACGAGCCCGGTCGCCGAGGCGCCGGCGATCAGCGTGCCCTCGGTCGCCTTCAATTCCTGCCCGCGGCCGACCAGTCGATGCCGAGTCACGACGGAACGATTGAGGACGACTTCGACCTCGGCATCCGTCGCTACCCGCTCGCCGCTTTTTCCGGATGCGTCGATGCTGAATCGGACGACCGCACGATCGTCCGCGAAAGGCTGAGGCGATCCTTCGACCTCCAGCTTCACGCCGGGAGTCGCCGGGACCGCTCGGCCGGCGAAGTGATTCACGATCGCCGCGACGTCAACAGGATCCGGCCGGGAGCCGCTCTCGATGAGCGCGACAAGACGATCGAACTCGTTGGGATCGACTGAGAATCCAAACACGGTGTCGGGATCCGAGGGCTGAGTCTCGTGCACCGACTTCGCGACCCGAAGTGTCTCTGCCTGCACTGCGTACGGGGCGGCGGAAGACCGGGGAGCGGAAGGCGCGGGAGCGGCTGCCGCCGGCTCTCTTGCCCCTGCGGTCGTGACCTGATCGACGCTCTGCGTTCGATTCAACTTCCCATCTGCAACCTGTGCGACTCCCGATTCCTCGCGTTCCTGATCCTTCTTTTCCTTCTTCCCGGCGTCGCTCTCGTTTGCCGGCGTACTCCGCTTCTCTGTATTGGCAGGCGCATCCGCCCGCCGATCGCGCGAGCTCGCTTCGACCTCGATCGGAGCCGCAGCTGTAGCCCCGAGGGCGGCCTGCCGCTCCGGCTTCACTTCGTCGGACAACGAGACGATGACTTCTGCGGTATCCGCGAACTGCGGCGAAACCGATCTCGCCGCGGCCGAGTCGCTCGCTGCACTCTTCGAAGCCTGCGGTCCTTCGCCACGCGACAGAAGATGCAGTGACAGCGCCACGGAGGTGATCAGCAGCACGAGCGAAGCAGCGATCCGCATGCTGAACGCGAGCGATCGCGACAGACGCGGCCGCTCGGGTTTCTCGTCCTTCAGCGACTCCGGAATCGCGTCCTTGATTCGTTGTGCGAGACCCTCCGGCGGCGTCGGGACCGCAGCCATCGAGAGCTTGCGCTGCAGCTCTGCTTTTCGTTTCAGTGTCATCGTGAGTCCTCTTCCAGCAGCTCTTCGAGCATCGTGAACGCGCGGTGGAGCCGCTTGCGGATCCCCACCGTCGTGATGTTCTCGATCTCGGCGACCTCCTTCACCGCAAGTCCGCCCCAGAAATGCGCGGTGACGGTGAAGCGGAGGTCATCCGGCAACTGCATTACCGCGCGCCGTAGCCGGTCCGACTCCTCTCCTTCGCTCAGGAGCTGTTCGGCCGACGGTGTCTCATCGCGGAGATCGGTCGTTTGTTGATCGTCGAGTTGCGTCATTCGTCTCGGTCGCCGCACGTGGTTCAGAAACGACGTGTAGGCAATCCGGTAAAGCCAGGTGAAGAGCTGCGAGCGGCCGTCAAAACGCGGCAGTGCGGCCCATGCTTTCTGATATGTCTCCTGCGTCAGGTCTGCGGCCAGATCAGAGTCGCGGCAGAGGCGAAAGAGCGAGGCGAACACCGCCGAGTACGTCCGGTCGACCATCTCCTCGGCCGCCGCGCGGTCGCCCGCGCGAATCGCGGCGAGCAGCGTCCGCTCATCGCGCTGCTGCGCATTCGGCTCAGGCTCGCGTTCGCGGGCCGGAAATTGGGCAACGTTCGCCACATCCATTGGACACGTTCCGTAGCCGATTGGAAACCGGCCGCCGAAGTATCCTACGCCGGATGAAACGTCTCGTCGTCGCCCTCTGCGCTCTGCTCGCCTTTTCCGCCTGCCGGGAAGAGGTCACCTCGGACAGCTATCCCGCTGAGATGAAGCGGTGGCGCGCCGACCGCGAAGCTCGACTGAAGAAAGAGGACGGCTGGCTCACCCTCGCGGGCCTCTTCTGGCTCGAGCCCGGAGAGAACACGTTCGGCTCCGCGAAGCCGAACAGGATCGCGATGCCGGCGAATGCACCTGCAAAATGCGGAACGCTGACCCTTCGCGAAGGACAAGTGTTTTTCGACCCCGACCCTTCGGCCGGGATGACGATCAACGGTCAGCCCGCTGCTGCTGGTGTCGAGTTGCTCCCGGACACGGATGAGAAAGGTCCGACGCGCGTTTCGTTCGGCGTGATGCACTTCATCGTGATCAAGCGGGGAGAGAAGTTTGGGATCCGCGTACGTGATCCGGAGAGTCCCGCGCGCGTCGCGTTCCGCGGTCTCGACTATTACCCGGCCGATGCGCGGTGGAGGGTGAATGCGCGGCTCGAGCGGTATGGCCCGCCGAAGAAGGTGCCGATCACGAACGTCATCGGGATGACGAGTGATGAGACCTCGCCCGGCGCGCTCGTGTTCGAGCTCGAGGGAACGACGTACCGTCTCGATCCGATCATGGAGAGCGGCTCCGACGAGTTGTTCGTCATCTTCAAGGACGCGACCAGCCGCGATACGACCTACCCGGCAGGACGTTATCTTTACGCTGCGATGCCGGGTGCCGGCGGCCGCGTGATTCTCGACTTCAACAAGGCGTACAACCCGCCGTGCGCGTTCACCCCGTTCGCAACATGCCCGCTGCCCCCGCGTCAGAATCGCATCGCGGCCAGGGTCGAGGCAGGAGAGAAAAACTACGGGCACTAAAGGTGTCGATGTTTTCTGCGGGAGGGTTGGTGTTTGTGTGGCGGCGGGCGCCCTCGCCCGTCCGCTCGGACGGGGTGGTGGTCAGGGAACGG
>JAENWF010000114.1 GCA_016650215.1 Thermoanaerobaculia bacterium | reverse complement strand
GTGTTTCCAATCAATGCTCCTCAGCGCAAAAGGACGCGGATCGTAAACGATAATGGCGGCGATGCAAACCAGTTATGACGTCGTGATCCTCGGCGGCGCGTTCAGCGGAGCCTCTGCTGCAATTCTCCTGCGCAGGGAAGCCCCCTCTCTGAAAGTGCTGATCGTCGAGAAGGCCGAGGCCTTTGACGCGAAGGTGGGGGAGGCGACCACCGAGATGTCGGCGATGTTCATCACGCGTCGCCTCGCGATGTGGCATCACCTCGAGGCCGAGCATCTTCCGAAGGAAGGGCTGCGCTACTGGTTCTCGAATCCGAAGGTCACGGGCCACACGAATGCAACCGAGGCAGGCGGATTCCTGCGAAGCTCGGTGCCGTCGTTTCAACTGCGGCCCGACACTCTTGATGAGTACCTTCTTGCGACGGCTGTTCGCGAGGGGGCCGAGTTGCTCCGCCCCGCGAAGATTCGTGAAGCGGAGCTGCGCGGGTTCGACAACCGGCTCACGATCGAGGTCGACGGCGCGACGCGCGAGATCAACTGCCGATGGGTGATCGACGCGACGGGCCGCGTGAATTTCCTCGGCCGGAAACTGGAAATCATCGACCGCAACGAC
This sequence comes from Thermoanaerobaculia bacterium, assembly GCA_016650215.1. Lineage (GTDB taxonomy): Bacteria > Acidobacteriota > Thermoanaerobaculia > Gp7-AA8 > Gp7-AA8 > JAENWF01. Next base: position 15,109 of record JAENWF010000114.1, on the reverse strand, counting down.
GAGCATCCGATTGCGTCGATGTGGTGTCGCTGGCGTGATGTCCGGAACATCGACGACCTCGCGGCGCGCGACGGTGCGCTCGCGACGCGCAACATCGGATCGCGCCGCCTCAGCACAAATCACTACATGGGCTGGGGCTACTGGATCTGGGTCATCCCGCTCGGCAACGGTGAAACGAGCATCGGCGTTGTCTTCGACAAGCGCCTCGTCGAACTGCATCAGAGCAGAAACAGGGCGGAGGACTTCATCGCTTTTCTGAAAGCGATTCCGTCACTCGCCGAGCTTCTCGAGGGAGCGACACCGCGGCTCGACGATTTCCGCTTCTACTCGCACCTTCCATACGTCACGCGGCAGTACATGGGGAACGGCTGGGCGCTGATCGGTGATGCGGCCGCGTTTCTCGATCCGTACTACTCGCCGGGACTCGATCACGCGGCGTTCTCAGTCGAGGCGACCGTCGACATCATCAAGCGGGATGCTGCGGGCGAGAAGCTGGATGAACGCATCGCCGAACACAACGTCACGTTCCTCCGCTCGTACCACCGCTTTTTCAATGCCGCGTACCGCGACAAGTACTACTACATGGGCGAAGCCGATCTGCTTTCGGCGTCTTTCATTCTCGACACCGCGCACTACTACATTTTCGTCGTGATGCCGGCCTACCGGTTCATGAAGAAGTTCTTCTGGATGCCGGTGCTGGGGCCGAAGCCTGCCTTCGTCAGCTATCACCTGATGTCGTTCTACAACCGGCGCTTCAAGGAGATTGCGATCAACCGTCGCGCGGCGGGCGAGTCGGGGATGCGCAATGATGCGCGGCGGTACAAGGCGTACTTCAATCTGAACGTTGCACCCTTTCACATGGTTGCGCGCGGACTGAAGCTATGGGCTCTCGCAGAGCTCGACAACGTGCGGCTCGCGGTCAAGCGTGTGTTCCGGAAGAAGCGCGCCGATCCGATGCTTATTGCGAAAAACCAACCCTGAGGGAAGCGAAGGGCAGCGGTGGCATCGCGGCAGGTTCGCGGCGTGCGACTTGCGAGAGCGATGTCATCCTTCGCTTCGCTCAGGATGAAAGGCCGAGGCCGATGAGTGCCGCTCTCTTTACCTTCCCCCGCTCGTCCACTGGGATCGACTCGATCAGTTTCACGATGCGCGGGACTTTGTTGAGCGACAGATGCGCGCGGCAGTGATCACGAATCATTTCGCGCGTGACCTCGGGTGATGCGACGACTGCCGCGGCGACGACTTCTCCGCGCGCTCCCGCTGGCTCTCCGTAGACCTTCACCTGGCGCACGCCTTCGATCTGCAGAATCACCTCTTCGATCTCGCGCGGGTTCACTTTCTTGCCGGCGGTGTTGATCAACTCCGATGAGCGGCCGATGATCTCGATCTCACCGTCCGAGCGGATCTCCGCGAGATCGTCTGTCGTGAACGTTTGCCGCGTGAATGGCTCGAATGTCTCGGCATCGTGGAGATAACCGAGCGCAACCGCGTCGCTCGTGACCGTCACGCGCGTCTGTTCGAGGCTCACCTGCACCCCATCCATCGCGGTCCCCGCGGTCCCGCGCTCGACTGCCGCTCCCGCGCGGTCGTACGAGATGCCGCCGCATTCGCTGCATCCGTAGAACGTGTGAATCGGAATGCCGAATCTCTCGCGAAAGCGGCGTGATGTCGTCGCCGGCAGCGGCGCTCCCGCCGACAGAAACGTCCGGACGCTCGTAAACGAGCCATCGTCATCGCGCATCGATGCTAGATGGTCGAACATCATCGGAATCCCCGGCATGACCGTGCAGCGATGGCGATTGCAGAGATCGAGGATTGAGAGCGGAAGGTAATCGTTCGAGATCACGATCGCTGTGCCCTGGGTCAGCAGCGGCGAGACGAGGTTCGAGAAGCCATACGAGTGTGAGAAGGGGATGGCGCCGAGGTTTATGTCGCCGGGAAGGATGCCCATCGTCGAGCAGATGTGCGCTGCATCGGCTGCGAGATTTGCCGCGCTCGTGACGATTCCTTTCGGCTTCCCCGTGGATCCCGAGGTGAGTTTGACGAGGCGCGCATCGCGCGGGAGGATTGAGCGCTGGCGGGTCTCGCGTACCTGAATGCCGCTCTTCGAGACGAGCGCGCACGCGTCGAAGTGCCCGAGGATCGAAGACACTTCGTTCTGCGGCGCGTCGCGGTCGATCGGGATCACGACCAGACTCAGCTCGAGGGCGGCGAGCCACGACGCGACGAACTCGGGTGAGTTCGGAAGCTGGATCGCGATGAGATCTCCCCCCTCCACCCCTGCGTGGCTGAGCTTCTTCGCCGTGTCGGAGGCGAGACCGATCAGCGCGCTCCGCGTGGTCACCGCGCCCGTCGCGCCCTCCGTGAGCGCAGGTGCTTCGGGATCTGACGCGGCGAGTGATCGAAATCGTTGCAGCAGCATCGGTGCCGTGAGAATAACAACAGAGCCCTGGCTCTGCTACCATCCGCCCAGTCCAAATTCGATGCTCGATGTTCTGGTGATCGGGGGTGGCCCCGCAGGTTCTACTGCCGCGACGCTGCTCGCACGGAAGGGATTCAGCGTCCGTCTGCTCGAGCGCGACAAGTTTCCGCGCTTTCAGATCGGCGAGTCGCTGCTCCCCTACAACAACGATCTCTTCGATCGCCTCGGCGTGAGCGATGAGCTGAAGCGCGGCGAATACTTTCCCAAGTACGGCGCTCACTTTGTGACCGGCGATGGCAGGACCGAGTTCACCTTCCGCTTCGACCGCATCCTGCCGCCCGAGCACCAGCGCTCGTTTCAGGTGCGCCGCTCGGAGTTCGACCATCTTCTTCTGCGCAATGCCGCCGCATCGGGCGTCGATGTGCGGGAGGAGACGCCGGTCACGTCGGTACGTCTCGAGAACGAGTCGTGTTTCGTGCGCGTCGCGTCAGGTGAAGAGATCGAGGCACGCTTCGTGATCGACGGAAGCGGCCACGCCTCACTCCTCGGCAGCCGCACTGGGAAGAAGTCCGACATCGCATCGCTGAAGAAAATTGCGGTGTTCGCGCACTACCGCGGCGTCGAGAAGCCGAAGGGCCGCGACGCGGGAAACACGACCATCGTCGTGATCCGCGACGGCTGGTTCTGGCTCATCCCGGTGACCGGTGAGCTGATGAGCGTCGGACTCGTCGTCGACCGCGATCACTTCGTGAACTGCGGGCTCTCGGCCGAGGAGCTGCTGGAGAGATCGATCGCCGCGACTCCGTTCGTGGCGGAGCGGATGAAGAGCGCCGGGCGCGTCACGCAGGTGTATTCGCGAAAAGACTTTTCGTACCGGGTGCGCGATCTCGTCGGGAAACGCTTCGCGCTCATCGGCGACGCTGCCGGCTTTCTCGACCCGATCTTCTCCACTGGGGTCTATATGGCGATGAAGTCGGCCGACATCGCCGCCGATGCGGTCGAAGCGCGTTTGCGGAAGGGAAGCATGCGCGGACTCGAGCGTTACGAGCGCGACATGACGCGCGCCCTCGGCCGCTACTTTCACTTCATCTCAAACTTCTACCGGCGCGAGTTTCTCGAGGTCTTCCTCCAACCCAGCAATCGATTCGGACTCCTTCATGCGATCGTCCGCATCCTCGCGGGCAACGTCTTCGGGGCGGCGGGCGACCGTCTCAAGCTCGCGCTCTTCTTCGTGCTTGTCCGCATTCAAAAACGCAGACCGGTCATCGCGAGGCCGATTCGATGGGAGGCACTTCCCAGAGCCGCTTCTCTGTGAGAATGTGTCGCTAGAACTATGACCAATGACCTCAGAAGACGCCTCAAGGAGCTGCTCATCGAGCGGCTGAAGTTCGAAGACATGACCCCTGACGACATTCAGGATGACGAACAACTTTTCGGGGGCGGCCTCGGGCTCGACTCGATCGACGCGCTCGAGATCGTCGTGATGCTCGAGAGCGAGTTCGGCATCAAGGTGAAGAACGAGTCATCGGCGCGCGACTACTTCAAGTCGATCGCCAGCCTCGCAGAATTTGTCCAGGAACGAACCGCCCAGAAGCAGCCTTAGAAGGGGTCAGGTCTTGATTTTTGCTTTTTCGCAGTCTCCCAACGCAAAAATCAAGACCTGACCCTCCTCCTGTGTAGAATTTTGTGCCGCGGTTCTTACATTCCGAGTAGGTCATCACTACATGCCGTGGAGTCTTCGAGAGGCTGGGGTCAGGTCTTGATTTTTGCTTTTTTGCGGTCCCCGAAAGCAAAAATCAAGACCTGACCCCATACGAAATGAGCTGGCTCTCTTCGCTGCCGCATCAGATCCCTTTCCGTGCCGCCTCGGCGGTGCTCGAGCGCGGCGAGAAATCGATCGAGGGTGTTTTTCTCTGGACGGCGAACGAGACGATGCCGGCGGAGCTGATGCTCGTCGAAGCGATGGCGCAGTTTGCGGGTGGGCTGGTCTTCGAGTCCGAGCGCCACGGTTTCATCACCGGCATCGATGCGTGCGAAGTGACGCGGCCCGTGATGGCCGGCGACCGCGTGATCGTCCACATCACGCTCGAGGCTGACTTCGGCGGGATCTTCCGCTTCCACGGCACCGCTTCGGCCGACGGAGTAGAAGTGGGACGCGGCAGGTTTTATCTCGCAGCCCCGGAGCCGTAAATCTTTCATGCGCAAACCCGATCGCTCCACACGCATCGCCGTCACCGGCGCGGGCATCATCTGCTCGATCGGAAACAACAAGGAAGAGGTCTGGCGCTCGATCTGCGAGTCACGCGCAGGCATCGCGAAGCTGACACGATTTCCCGGCGAGACGTTCCCGACTGACATCGCAGCCGAAGTTGCGGGCGACTTCGAGTCGGAACTGCCGATCAGCGGGCGAGAGGCGAAGAGGCTTTCGCGAACCGATCTGCTCGCGGTGAAGGCCGCGGCGGAGGCGATCGCACAGGCGAACGAGGGTGCTTCGTCGCCGCTCCCCCTCGAGCGTGCGGTGGTGTCGACTGGAACGTCGACCGGCGGGCTGCTCGAAGGGGAGGACTTCTACTTCAAGCGCCTCGTCGTCGGGCGGCGTCGCGCGCCGGCTTCGCACGTGCTGCAGCAGCCGACGTCCGCCCCATCGGATGCAGTCGCTCACGCCTTTGGCGCCGGCGGCGGCGTGGTCTCGAATGCAACAGCATGCGCGTCGGGCGGAGCGGCGATCGGAATGGCCGCGGACTATTTGCGCGCGCGCCACGCCGATGTTGCCATCGCTGGCGGCAGCGATGCGCTCTGCCGGCTGACCTATAGCGGCTTCAATGTTCTCCAGGCAGTCGACTCTTCGCCCTGCTCGCCGTTCGGCGCGGAGCGCAAGGGGATCACTCTCGGCGAGGGGGCGGCGTATCTCGTCCTCGAGCGGTGGGACGATGCGGTGCGCCGCGGCGCGAACATTCTCGCGGAGTTCTGCGGCTATGGTGCATCGTGCGACGCGCATCATGCGACGGCTCCCGCGGAAGATGGGCGGGGAGCGCTTGCGGCGATGCGCGCGGCGCTCGAGGAGAGCGGGCTCACATCGGTCGATTACGTGAACGCGCACGGTACCGGAACGCTGCTGAATGATTCGGCGGAAACGCGCGCGATCGAGTCGGCTCTTGGAACCGCCGTGCCGGTGTCGTCGAGCAAGTCGTATTTTGGACATACCCTTGGAGCGGCGGGTGGAGTCGAAGCGGTGATCAGTGTTCTGGCGCTGATGAATCAGATCGCGCCGCCGACGCTGCGCCTCAGCCATACGGCGCCCGACTGCAATCTCGACTACATCCCGCACACCCCGCGACCGATGGCGATGGCGTCAGCGATCTCGAACACATTCGGGTTCGGCGGCTCGAACGTCTCGCTGCTTTTCCGCGCGGTGTAGTCAGTCCGGGCGGCCGGCAGAGTGAAAGCGCCCACCGCCCAGATTCCTCGCTCCGCTCGGAATGACGCGGCTACACTGCGCTCCGCATAATGAGCCGGATTCCCATCACAGGCATCGGAGTCGTGGCGCCGGGGGCAATCGGCATCGACGCATTTCGCCCGCTTCTCGAGAGCGGCGCGACGGCAATCACGGCCGTCGAGCGCTTCGACACGAGCGGTCTCTCGAGGCACAGCGCGGCGCTCATCAGAGACTTCAACGCGCGCGAGTTCATCAACCCGATGAAGATGCGGCGGATGAACACGCTCTCGCGCTACGCGCTCTCGGCTGCGAAGCTCGCGCTGCGCGATGCGGGAATCGAGACCCTCGATCCCGCGACCGGAGTGGCGATCGGCACGGCGTTCGGTCCCGTGCAGACGTCGGTCGAGTACATGCAGGAGTATGTGGAGAAGGGGGCCGCGCTCGCGCCGCCGCAGTTGTTCGCCGAGTCGGTGGCGAACGCGCCGGGTAGCCACATCGCGATCGAGCTCGGCCTCCGCGGGTTCAACATCACCGTCACGCAGCGCGAGTCGTCTGCGCTCGCCGCCGCGATGTACGCCTCGTCGCAGATCGCGAAGGGGGCTGCGCCGGCGGCGCTCATCGGTGGCGTCGAGGAAATCAACGAAATGATCTTCAGCGTGCTCGACCGGATCGGCGCGCTGGGCGAGGTCTCGCGGCCGTTCGACAAAGGGCGGAACGGGCTTGTGATGGGCGAAGGGGCGGCGGTTCTGATCGCGGGCGGCGCCGGCAAACCGTACGCGTGGCTGTCGGGTTTCGGCATCGCGCGCGACACGAGCGCGTCCATCTCCGACTGGGGCGTGCAGCACGCCGCGGTCGTCGCGGCGATGCAGGCGGCGATCGATGATGCCGGCATCGAGGCGCACGACATCGGAGCTGTCTACGCCTCTGCCAACTCGACGCTGCGTGGAGACGCGCTCGAGGCGCGTGCGATTCACCAACTGTTCGGCGGCGAAATCCCGGTCGTGGCCACGAAGGGTTGCTTCGGGGAGTACGCCGCCGGCGGAGCGTTACCGATTGCCGCTGCGTGCATCGCGTTGCGCGATCAGGTGGTCCATCCGTCGGCCGGATTCGAGTCGGGGGACGAGGCGCCGCGCATCGAAGTGATGCGCGAGAAGCGCAGCATGCGGCTCGATCATCTGATCGTGAACTCTGTCTCTGCGGGTGGCGGAATCGTCTCGGCCGTACTCTCGCGGGAGAGCGCGTGAACACGATCGTCATCATTCCTGCGCTCAACGCGGAACGAACGGTGGGCGGTGTCGTCCGCGACGCACTCGCGCACGTCGAGACCGTCCTCGTCGTCGACGACGGTTCATCGGACACGACCGGGGCTGCGGCGGCTGCCGCGGGAGCCGTGGTCGTTCGGCACGAGATCAATCGCGGCAAAGGGGCGGCGCTCAAAACCGGCTTCGCGTGGGCGCTCGAGCGGGATGCCGAGGGTGTCGTCACGCTCGACGCGGACGGCCAGCATCTCGCATCCGAGATCCCGAAGTTCATCGCGGCTCATGCCGAGAAAAACGCGGACCTGATCGTTGGAGGGCGTGCGCACCTTTTCCACGGAATGCTGCCGCGTCGCCGGTTGGCGAATCGCTTCTCGGCATGGGGCGTCGGATTCGCGTCAGGCGTCGGGATCACCGACTCGCAGAGCGGCTTCCGCTACTACTCGGCGAAGCTGATCCGCGCGGTGCCTCTCTATTCCGACGGCTTCGACATGGAGAGCGAAGTCATCGTGCGCGCGGGACGCGCCGGCCTGCACGTGTGCACGATCCCGATCGAGCTGGGCTTCGTCAACGGCCTTGCGACAAGTCACTACAAGCCGGTGAAAGACACGCTGAAGATTTTCTGGACGGTGTTCAAGGTTCTTGTGGCAACCCGCTGGCCATTCCGAGCGTAGGAGTTCAAAGCGGCGGCTTGCCGCCGCTTTGGTGATGCGCAAGCTCGCCTCACACCTTCGCGAAGAGGCTTGCGAGCATCTGCCGCGGCTCGTAGATGCGCACGTCGCCGAACTCGCTGGGGCGTCTTGTCTGCATCGTGAAGAGGGCGCGCTGGATGATGTAGTCGAAGTTCGCGTAGTAGTCGTCGTCCTTTTTCTGCGCGAACATCGTCTTGAGGACCTCGAGCTGGCGCGCGAGGTGATCGCCGGGATCGGCGGTCGCCGGCACCTGATTTGTGGGCCGCCGTTTCGATGGCTCGAGCCCGATCGCGGTCAGCCGCAGGTCCTCGAGCTCCTGCGCGACACGATCGACCTTCTTCTTCTGTTCCGTCGGCATCAGCAGCGCGGGCATCTGGTTGCAGTTGGCGCGATGAATCGCGTCGCTCTTCGTGACCCAGCCGAGGTTCGCGATGCCGACGCGCGCGGAGACATTGCGCGTGAGGTTGTCGATGAAGGGTTTGACCGCGGTGTTGAACGAGTCCTCGACGCCGTTGAAGAGATTCAGCACGTAGTGGACGCGGAACTCTTCGACCGTCTGCTGCACGGCGCGTGTGATCGGATGATCGCCGAGACTCTCGGAAAGATCGAGAACGAAGAAATCGAGATTCTGCACGGACGAGTCGTAAACGTCCTCGACGCGATCGATCAGCTCGTTCGAGAGGCGGAAGAAATCGAGACGCCCCTGCACGGTCTCGTAGAACGGCGATTCGCGGCTGAAGATCAGGCGCAGTTTGCGGAAGATGATCGCCTTGACGATGTCGGATGCCGCGAGGGTCGCGCTCGGGAGATGCGGAGTGAAGATCAGCACTCCTGAGTTCGAGAAGGGGAGGAAGTCGATGACGTTTGTATCGAGACCGGCGCGCATGTCGAGGACGACGTACTCGGCATCGAGGCCGTTGATCGCGTCGATGAGACGTTTCTTGTGAATCGGTCCGAAGTTCGTGATCTCGTCGATGAGGTGCAGCGGTCCCGCGATGAAAGCGAAGTTTCGGAACTGCCGAGTGGGATCGATCCGGTCGTCGAGCGTCGTGAGGCAGTGGGAGAGCGGCTCGTTTTTCCGGAAGAAGTGATAGAGGTCTTTGTCGATCGGAACGTTGATCGCGTTGCGGATCGCCGAGGTTCCCGTATCGAGGTCGACGAGGATCGTACGGCCGTGGCGCGAGAGAGCGAGAGCGAAGTTGATCGCGAACGTCGTCTTGCCGACACCCCCCTTTCCGGATGAGATCGGGATGATTCTTTTGGTTGCCACGCGATCAGTCCACTAGAATCAGCGGAAAGATGCAAGCATCGCTCTTCCGGAAGTTCGATCTCTTCGCAGAGCTGGACGACCGCGAGCTCGCTTCCGTCGCGGCGGTTGCGAAGACGCGCCGCTATAACAAAGACGATGTCGTGTTCCACGCCGACGAGAGCGGCGACGTCTTCTGCCTGATTCGTGAGGGGCAGGTGAAGGTCACGATGATCTCGCCCGAGGGGAAAGAGATCATCCTCCGGATGTTCGGGCCGGGGGAGTTTTTCGGCGAGATGTCGCTGCTTGACGACGAACCGCGCTCCGCGACGGTGGTCGCGACCGAGCCGCTCGATGTCGTCACGATCTGGCGCAGCGACTTCCTTACGATCCTGCAGGAAAATTTCTCGATTGCGCGGAAGGTGCTCGCCGAGCTCTCGCGACGCCTGCGGAAGATGTCGAACCGGATCGAGTCGCTCGCGACCATGGACGTCTACGGCCGGCTCGCCCGCTTTTTCCTCGATCTCGCGAAGGAGAGCGGGATATCGCTCGACAACGGCTATGTATCGGTTACGCGCCCGACGCATCAGGCAATCGCGAACACGATCGGTACATCGCGCGAGACCGTCTCGCGCCTCATCCACGACCTGATGCGCCAGGACCTGCTGCTCTCGGAAGGAAAGACGATCTATCTGCGCAAGAGCGCGCTCGACCAGTTTCGTGCGGAGCTCTAATTCAGTGCTGAGTCCTCATCACTTCATGTTAACGATCCCTAACCTCCTGACCTTGCTCCGCGTGGCGCTGGTGCCCTGTTTCATCGGCGCGTCGCTGGAGGGGATGTACAACGTCGCGTTCGTGATTTTCGTGAGCGCGGCGCTGACCGACATTCTCGACGGAGCGATTGCGCGGCGGCTCAATCAGCGCTCACGCCTCGGCGCGCTGCTCGATCCGGCCGCCGACAAGATGCTGATGGTCTCCGGGTATCTCTTCTACACCCTGTCGCCCGCACTTCCCCGGGTCGCGATTCCCGAGTGGCTGACGTTCGTTGTGTTTGTCCGTGACTTCATGCTCGCGCTGGTCGCGTATCTGATGTACACGCGTGTGCAGGTGAAGCGTTTCCCGCCATCGGTAGCCGGAAAAACGACGACGGTGCTGCAGGCCGTGACGCTCGGCTGCGCGATCGCGGTCAACGGATTTCTGCCGAACCTGATGTGGCTCGCGACGCTCCTCTTCCACGCTGCGCTGCTGATGACGCTCTACTCATCGATCGACTACATACGTCGCGGCGAGCGTCTGATCGCGGATGGAGACGCGGCGCATGCTTGACCGCGGAGACCGCGCCGCCTAGAATCCGCGCCCGCCGCAGCGAAATACTTCGCTGGCTCAGCCGGTTACTTTCCACCCAACGCCTCCATAGCTCAATTGGTAGAGCAGCAGACTCTTAATCTGTTGGTTCTAGGTTCGAGTCCTAGTGGGGGCACCAATCCTGAATGAGAGATGAGGGCTGTGGACTGAACTCGTCCCAGTCCTCGTTTTGCATTAGGCTCAGGTCACGCGAAAGTGGCGGAACTGGCAGACGCGCTGGACTTAGGATCCAGTGGCCCAAAGCCGTGCGGGTTCGAGTCCCGCCTTTCGCACCAGTCAGAAGAAATCAGAACGCAGAACGCAGAATTGAGAACGTAGAAGCCCGAGCCGTGCTCTTTCTGAATTCTTCATTCTGCGTTCTTCATTCATCCATCACGAGGTAACCCCATGACCGTCCTCAACTACGAAGACATCTCTCCGATCAAGAAATCCATCGAGATCGAGATTCCGGCTGACCGAATCTCTGCCGAATCGACCCGCGTCACGACCGAATTCGGCCGGCAGGCGAAGCTTCCCGGCTTCCGGCCCGGCAAGATTCCGATGAACGTCGTCCGGACGCGTTTCGCGAAAGAGATTCAGGAAGAGGTCATGAGCCGGTTGCTGCCGGTGAGCTTCCAGGAAGCGATCGCCGGCAAGGGACTCGAGCCGGTTGGCGATCCGCATCTCGAGCATCTCGATCCGTTCATCGAAGGCGCGCCGGTCAAGTACAAGGCGCAGTTCGAGGTGAAGCCGCACATCGATCTTCAGGATTACCGCGGCATCGAAGTCGACAACCCGAAGGTCGAGTTAGCCGATGCCGACGTCGACGCGATGATCGAGCGGCTGCGCGAACAGGGAAGCTCCTATCGTGTCGAGATCGAGCGGGGACTCGAGGATGGTGACTTTGCGGTCATCGACATCACGTCGTCAGCAGAGGGGCTGGAGCCGAAGACCGAAAACGGGCATTTCAAGATGGGCGAAGAGTCGCCGATGCCGGAGCTGCACGGTGCCCTCCGCGGCAGGAAAGCAGGCGACACGGCGGTCATCGAAAAGACTTACGGCGAGGACGCTTCGAACGAGGCTTTCCGCGACAAGACAGTCAAGCACGAAGTCCTGCTCAAAGAGATCCGCGTTCAGGAGAAGCCGGAGATCAACGACGAGTTTGCGAAGAGCATGGGCGGGTGGGACGCGGTCGCGCAGATGCGGGAAGCGATCGGGAAGGACATTCTCCGGCACCGCGAGGCTGAGGGCACACGAGCGAAGCGCAATCAGATCGGCGAGGCGCTTGTAAAGGCGCATTCGTTCGATGTTCCGGAGGCGCTCGTCGAAGAGGAGCTCGGCAAGTCGCTGCAGAACTACGCGCGCTTCCTTGCGTCGCAGGGCGTCGACCTCGAGAAAGCGGAGATGGACTGGCGCCGCATCGGCGAGGATTTCCGCCCCGAGGCGCTCAAGCGCGCGCAGCGCGGCCTGATTCTCGAGGCGATCGCGCGGAAAGAGAACATCGCGATCAGCGACGTCGAGGTCGACGCCGAGATCCGCCGTGCCGCGACCGATCAGGGACGCGACTTTGCCGACGTCAAGCACCGCCTCAAGCATGACGGAGGCTACGAAGAGCTCCGCCGCTCGCTCGGGCAGGAAAAGGCGCTGGAGTTCGTTCTTCGCGAAGCGAAAACGAGGTAGTGGGTTAGTGGCCACTGACCACTGGACTGGCCACTGAAAACTTGTCATAGACTGCGAACGGTGCCCAAAGGAGTGAACCCATGGTTTTGATCCCGATGGTGGTGGAGCAGACGTCGCGTGGCGAGCGTGCCTACGACATCTACTCGCGCCTTCTCAAAGACAATGTCATCTTCATCGGCCAGGCGATCGATGACACGGTCTCGAATCTGATCATCGCGCAGATGCTGTTCCTCGAGGCGGAGAACCCGGAGAAGGACATCTCGATCTACATCAACTCGCCCGGAGGCTCGATCACGGCCGGCCTCGCGATCTTCGACACGATGCAGTACGTGAAGCCCGACATCGCAACGATCTGCATCGGACAGGCTGCCTCGATGGCCGCCGTCCTTCTCGCAGCCGGGAAAAAGGGAAAGCGCTTCGCGCTCCCGAACTCACGGGTGCTGATCCATCAACCCCTCATGCACGGCCTCGGCGGGCAGGCGAGCGAGATCGACATTCACGCGAAAGACATCATGCGGATGAAGGCGCGCATGACCTCGATTCTCGCCAACCTCACCGGCCAGCCGACCGAAAAGGTCGACCGCGACACCGATCGCGACTACATCCTGCAGGCGCCGGAAGCCGTCGAATACGGCCTCGTCGATCAGGTCATCTCGAAGCGCGACTGACGGGGTCAGGTCTTGTTTTTTGCTTTTCGAGAGGGTGAGAGCAGGAATCAAGGCCTGACCTCAACTCCCCGTCTGGAATGAGAAAAGTGGGCGCTTAGTTCACTCTCACGCCCCCGGCTCCTTGACACTGTCTCGAATGGGGGCGGAGAATCACTTGATCGGATCTGTGGCAATCTCGGGAAAGGACCCAGCGAACAATGTCGAAGAAGGGGAACAGTGGCGACGTCCTGCGTTGTAGCTTCTGCAACAAGAGTCAGCGCGACGTAAAGAAACTGATCGCCGGACCCACCGTCTACATTTGTGACGAGTGCGTCGACATCTGCCTCGACATCATCGCCGAGGACCGCAAAGACGAGCCGGGGACGATGGAGGGGGCAGGCCAGCTCCCGAAGCCGAAAGAGATCAAGGAGTTCCTCGACCTCTACGTCATCGGCCAGGAGCGGGCGAAAAAGAAGCTCGCGGTCGCCGTCTACAACCACTACAAACGAATCGACTACCAGCAGCGAGGCGCCCGTCAGGACGTGGAGCTGCAGAAGTCGAACATCCTTTTGATCGGCCCGACGGGCACCGGCAAGACGCTGCTCGCGCAGACGCTTGCCCGGATGCTTTCGGTTCCGTTCACGATCGTCGACGCGACGACGCTGACCGAGGCGGGATACGTCGGTGAGGATGTCGAGAACATCATTCTCAAGCTCTACCAGGCGGCCGGGAACGACAAGGACAAGACTCAGCGCGGGATCGTCTACATCGACGAAGTCGACAAGATCTGCCGCAAGGGCGACAACCCGTCGATCACGCGCGACGTCTCGGGTGAAGGTGTGCAGCAGGCGCTGCTCAAGATCCTCGAGGGTACGGTCGCGAACGTTCCGCCGCAGGGTGGGCGGAAACATCCGCATCAGGAGTTCATTCAGATCGATACGACGAACATCCTCTTCATCTGTGGCGGGGCGTTCGTCGGTCTCGACCACGTGATCGAGCGGCGTCTTTCTGAGAAGACGATGGGCTTCGGCGCGAAGATTCAGTCGAAGAAGGACCGCAGGACGGGCGAACTCCTCGCGCAGGTGCACCCCGAAGACCTCATCAAGTTCGGTCTGATTCCGGAATTCGTTGGACGTCTGCCCGTTGTGGCGACGCTGACCGAGCTCGACAAGGCCACGCTCATCGAGATCCTCCGCGAGCCGAAGAACTCGCTGGTGCGTCAGTACCAGACGATCATGGGTTTCGAGAACGTCGCGCTGAAGTTTACGGATGACGCGCTCGAGGCGATTGCGGAAGAAGCGCTCAAGCGGAACGTCGGCGCCCGCGGCCTCAAGATCATCATCGAAGAGCTGATGCTCGACCTCATGTACACGATCCCCTCGCAGGATGCGATCAGCGAGTGCATGATCACGCGTGAAGTCGTCGAGAACCGCAGCCAGCCGATCACCCTGTACCGCAAGGCGGGGTGATCGAGGGGCGCGCAAGCGCCCCATCCTGAGCGAAGCGAAGGATCAATGGTGGCACCGCGAATGGTGGTGCCATGTGCTGATGCTCAATGCCTGATGGACCCGGTGCCACCACTGACCCTTCGCTTCGCTCAGGGTTGACGCGCTAACTCAGGCTAAAATGATCGGCAGGGGCGGCGGGCAGGGGTTGCCGCGACAGCTCAGGGAATGCGCCGTTGTTGCTTCGTGTAGAGAAAGCACACAACTATGACTAATCAGGACTCCGCAACTCTGCAGCTTCCGCTCGTACCGCTGCGTGACATGGTGGTGTTTCCCTCCATGATGGCGCCGTTTGTGGTCGGGCGCCGCGCTTCGATCCTTGCGCTCGAGGCAACGCTCCTCACTACCGACAAGCGGATCTTCCTCGCGACGCAGCGCGACCCGAAAGTCGACGATCCGACGATGGAGCAGATCTACCACGTCGGCGTCATCGCTACGGTCGTCCAGAACCTCAAGCTCCCGAACCAGAACGTGAAGGTGATGGTCGAGGGATTGAGCCGCGCCGAGATCACCGGCTCGCAGGAGCACGAGGGATACGTCACGGTGTCGGTGAAAGAGATCGATACCGAGTATCCGCTCACGCCCGAGGTCTCGCAGTACATGCAGAAGCTCGTCGAGATCTTCGAGCAGTACGCGAAGATGTCGCATCACCTCGCATTCGAAGGGGTGATGTCCACGCTCAAGCTCGACGACCCAGATAAGTTCTCCGACACGCTCGCCTCGCACCTTCTCATCACAACGACCGAGAAGCAGCAGCTTCTCGAGACTCCTTCGCCCTACGAGCGCCTGCAGAAGCTGCAGGACTTTCTCGAGATCGAGATCGAGAAGATCAACATCGACAAGCGCATCAACTCCAAGGTCAAGAAGCAGATGGAGCGCGC
>JAENWF010000113.1 GCA_016650215.1 Thermoanaerobaculia bacterium | reverse complement strand
GCTGGATGCGATCGCTGTGATTGGTGAATCCGGTGCGCTTGAGATCCGGGAAAGTACCGCTCGTCGTGAAGAGCTGACGCTCGAGGTAATTGCGCCCTTCGATCGAGATCTCCGGCTTGCGGAGAATCGTCAGTCCAGCGGGATTCGCCTCGGCCGCGGACGCATCGTCAGCAAGACCGAGAAACGCGCCGCCCATGCCGAGCGATCGCGCGCCAGGATTGCCGAGGTTGAACTGCAGACCAGAGAGTGACTCGATGTCGGTATTCTGCGCCGCAACCGGCAGCGCGAGTAACGCAACGAGCGCGAACAGGAGAGAGCTTCTGCGCATTTGATCCTCCAGATTGTTGTTGTGACCGATCCCGTAAGGATATGTCATTCCGCGCGGAAGTGTGGCGGCCGGATGAAACGAAAAGGCGCGCTAGCCTCTTGCTTTGCGAACTTCGTCTACGACCCGCGCCAGAACTGCGGCGGGCTCGCCCAGCTGTTTCGCGCGGTCTTTGCGGAAGCTCCACTCGACCTGACCCTGGGCGAGA
Source organism: Thermoanaerobaculia bacterium (assembly GCA_016650215.1). Classification (GTDB taxonomy): domain Bacteria; phylum Acidobacteriota; class Thermoanaerobaculia; order Gp7-AA8; family Gp7-AA8; genus JAENWF01. Next base: position 13,247 of record JAENWF010000113.1, on the reverse strand, counting down.
CTCTTCGCTCCGACGGCAATCCGCAGCGGGAAGCCGATCAGGTCCGCGTCCTTGAACTTCACGCCGGGACGTTCGTCGCGGTCGTCGAACAGCACGTCGATCCCCGCCGACTTCAGCTTTTCGTAGAGATCGGACGCCATCGCCACCACGCTCTCCTCACGCCCGATCGAGGTCACGACGACTTCAAACGGAGCGATCGGCATCGGCCAGATGATTCCGTCCGCGTCATGACTCTGCTCGATCGCGGACGCCACGGTGCGCCCGATGCCGAGGCCGTAACAGCCCATGATCATCGGCAGCCGCTCGCCCTTCTCATCGATGAAGACGCAGTTCATCGCTTCGGAGTACTTCGTGCCGAGCTTGAACACGTGCCCGACTTCGATGCCGCGATGGATCTCGAGGTTGTTGCCGCAGCGCGGACACGGATCCCCTGCGAACACCGTCGTAAAGTCGCCGTACTCCGGCGCAGGAAAATCGCGGCCTGGATTCGCGCCGCCGATGTGCGTGTCGCGTTTGTTGCCGCCGACAACCCAGTTCGCGCGCCCTTTGAGTGACGCATCGGCGAGCACCTTCGTGCACTTCGTCCCGACGGGACCGCAGTAGCCGATCGGGCCGCCAGTCATCGACTCGAACTTCGCGTCGCCGAGCATCTCGAGCATCTGCGCGCCGAGGTGATTCTTGATCTTGACCTCGCTGCCTTCGCGGTCGCCGCGGAGGAGCACCATCACGGGACCGTTCTCGGTCTCGAAGACGAGCGTCTTCACGAGCTCGGATGTCGGTCTCTTCAGGAAGCGGCCGACGTCGTCGATCGTCTTCGTCCCGGGTGTGTGAATCGGCGCCATTTCGATCATCGGCGCCGGTTCCGGCGCGTCGTCGAAGAACTTCGAAGTCGCCTTCTCGATGTTCGCTCCGTAGCGGCAACTCGGGCAGCTCACGACCGCATCCTCGCCCGACTGCGCGAGCACCATGAACTCATGCGAAGCCGATCCTCCGATGTTTCCGGTATCCGCTTCGACCGGTACGTGGTCTAACCCGCAGCGATGAAAAATTCGCGTGTAGGCGTCCCGCATCGCCTGATACGTCTCGTCGAGCGACTCGCGCGTCGTGTGGAACGAGTACGCGTCCTTCATGATGAACTCGCGGCCACGCATGAGGCCGAAGCGAGGGCGCACTTCGTCGCGAAACTTCGTCTGGATCTGGTAGAGGTTGACAGGGAGCTGGCGATACGAGTTGATCGCGTCGCGCACCGTCTCGGTGATGACTTCCTCGTGTGTCGGTCCGAACACAAAATCGCGCTCGTGGCGGTCTTTGATCCGCAGCAGCTCTTTCCCGTACTTCTGCCAGCGGCCCGACTGGATCCAGAGCTCGGCCGGCTGGATGGCGGGCATGGAAAGCTCGACCGACCCGGCGCGGTTCATCTCTTCGCGGACGATCGCCTCGAGCTTCTTGATCGAGCGGAGTCCGAGCGGCAGGTAGGTGTAGATTCCGGCAGCAACTTTGCGAATCATGCTGGCGCGCATCATCAGTTTCTGGCTGATGACGTCGGCGTCGGCAGGAACTTCGCGAAGGGTGTTGATGAAGTATTGAGTCCAGCGCATCGAAGTCGTTCCCGCAGTCAAAAAGTGCGGCATTCTACACTGAGCAAGGGCATGTCAGAGCGCGAATGGAACAGAACACGATCCTGAAATTCGACCGGCCTCCGCTCTCGAGGCTGATCTCATGCGCGGCGGCTTTCGGCTCCGCCGCTCTCGTTTTCCGTTACATCGCGGATAGCGCGGACGACATCGACATTCCGTCGATCACCGGGCTGATTCTCCTCTTTCTCGGGACTCTTGCCGCGGCGGTCATCCAATACGGCGACCACATCTACTTCAGCGAGAGCGGCGTGATGTACGAGAACGGCTTCCTCTCGATGCTCGGCCGGCGAGGGCGATGGATCCGGTGGGAGGAGATCGTCGAGATCCGCGAGGTGAAGCGGAAGGTGCTCATTCTGCTGACAAACGACGGGCGGCGAATGCTGGTCGATGCGATCCTTGGCTATGCGATTGCACGGGCCGAGATCCTCAGGCGCGCACCTCACGCGGTTCTCTCGGGAACTCTGGACGACGCCGAGTAACCGACTTTGCGAAAGCGTCATCTCGTTGCCGGCGTGGCGGGACTCCTCGTGCTGGGGATCGCGCTTTTCGCGTTCGTCGTGTCGCGCGAACGTCTGCGAAGGCACCGTGTCTTTCGCGTCGCCCCGGCCGAAACGCGCGCGGCCGGCCCCGCGACGATCCCACCGGTCGAGCAATGGACCGCCACGTTCGACTCGCTCGCGCCGCGCGATCTCGCCGCGCTTCTGACCCAGATCGAGGTGAAGCATCCCGAGCTCTATGCACGCTGGTCGCTCGGATACCTGCACGCCCGCATGCTGATCGAGGACAGCCAGTACGCTCCCGCTGCGAAGAAGCTGCAGCCGTTCCTCGGGGATAGCGGCTTCGCGGACCTCGCGGTGTATCACTTGAGCGAGGTCGCCGAGGATGCAGGCGCCAGCCTCGCGCGGCAGAAGCTCATCTTCGATTACCCGAGCTCGGGCTACCGCGAGCAGGCGATCGAGGAGGAGGCCGACTACCTAGGTACGCTCGACGATCCGTCCCCGCTGACGGCGTTCGTGCGCAAGGTGACGCTTTCGCTGGAGACGCGCGCGCGGCGCGACCTCAATGCCCGCGTCGTCGAGGCGCTGCTGCGCCGCGGCGATACCGCCGGAGCATTTGCGAGCGGACTGACACTCCTGGGCGCGGAGACCGGAGACGATGCGGCCGACCGGATCGCGCGAGCTCTCGATCAGCCGCAGCTCATCGAGCGGATGACGCCGCAGCAGAAGGTGATGCTCGGAGAGACCTTTCGCATCCATCGCCACTTCGAGCGGGCTGTCCCATTGCTCTCATCAGCGATCCCCTCGATTCCAGCCGAGCGCGACGAGCTGCAGTTCTCCGTCGGCCGCAGCTTCTTCGGCAACGAGAAATTCGCGGAGGCGCAGCAAGCCTACATGCGCGGTGCCAACGGGACGAAGGACGCGAGGTGGAAGGCAACGTTTCTCTTTCACGCGTCACGCGCGGCGCAGCTTCAGAGCGACGATGCGGCTGCCGAGCGCCTGATGACGGCGGCCGTCGCCGTGCCCGGAACATTTCCCGCGACGACAGCCGCTCTCACGCAGCGGATCCGCTTGCGCGTCAAGCAGGAGCGATTCGCCGAAGGCGCGTCGGATCTGCAACTGCTCAAGAAGATGGCCGGGAAGGACCACGCGTTTGTCGAAGGAACCCTGGCGTACGTGCTCGGCATGCTCGCGGCGGGAAATCGCACAGCCGCGCTCTCGGCGCTCAACTCGCTGCCGAAGAATCTGCTCGACAAGTATGACGTCCCGGAGATCGCTTATTGGCGTGCGCGCGCACTGGAGGAGAGCGATCCGAAAGCGGCATTCTCGGCGTACCTCACGGTTCTGCGCTCCTCGGTGCCGACGCATTTTGCGTACTTTGCGCGTGAGAGACTCGACTCGCCGGCGATGGCGTCGAAGCTGACGCAGGAGCTGTCGGTACGGGAGGCGCAGGCTGCGAGTCTCGCCGCGGCGAAGCAGTTCGCGCTCGCGAAAGACGTCGAGACCGACCGGATCCTCCTGTCGTCGAAATCGCGACCTGCGGAGGTCGCGCGTCTCGCAACGATCTATCGCGCGATCCCGCAGTACGCCGCGATTCTCGATCTGAAGCCTGATTCACTGCCTCGCTTTCCGCTCGAGGATGGGGCCGATCGCGCCGAGCTGCTGATGGCGATGGGGCTGCACGACGAAGCCGTCGACGTCATTCCGAAGCGATATCCGCTCCGTCCGCTGCGGTCCGCGCTGACCCAGGCCGTCGCGCTCAATCGGGGGAACGCGTCGCGTGAATCGATCTACGCTGTCGAAGTCCTGATGAAGTCGGCGCCGGCGGATTTCGTTCCCGATCTGCTTCCCGAGACACTGCGGCAGCTCCTCTATCCGCGCTACTTCTATCCTTTCATCGTCGAGGACTCAGAGAAGTTCGGCGCCGATCCGACGCTCGTGCTGTCGATCATGCGGGAGGAGTCGCGATTCAATCCGCGCGCGAAATCACAGGCCGCGGCGCGCGGGCTCCTGCAATTCATCATCACGACTGCCCGCGACATCGGCCGCGATATCGGTCTGGTCGACGTCGCACCCGAGGATCTCTACGACCCGCGCGTCATCATCAGCCTCGGCGCCAAGTACGTCAGCGAACTGTCGGAACAACTCGGCGGCAATCGATATCGCACCGCGGCTGCGTACAACGCCGGCCCGAAGCAGGTCGCCCTCTGGTCACGTCTCGCACCCGCCGAAGGTGACGACTGGTTCCTGTCGTCGATCAACTTCGACGAAACCAGACACTACGTGCGCAAAGTCATGAACAGCTACAAACGCTACGGTGAGATCTATGGCGGAACGGGACCAACAGGCGGAATGAGGATCGAGCCATGACGCGCGGATATGTTCTCGGTATTGCAATGATGGGGATCGCGGCGACGATATCGGGCGCTCAGCCTGTCGCGAGTGAAGTCGTGACCTTCGGTTCCGAGGGTCCGCCGCTGATCTACGTCGTCATGGGCGACAGTACGGCCGCCGGAGTTGGCGGAAGTTACGAATCGGGGATCGCGGTATCGACCGCGCGCGATCTGGGAAAGCGCTTTCGCGTGACGATGACCAACGTTGCTGTCTCCGGTGCCCGCGTCCGCGATGTGCGGCGGAACCAGCTCGCGGACGCCGAGGGGCTCAAGCCCGACGTCGTGCTGCTGTCGGTGGGTGCGAACGATGTCACGCACCTGACGCGAATCGGATCGATGCGCGCCGACCTCAGGACGATCGTGCAGCGGCTGAAGGCAGTGAACCCTGCGGTGAAGATCGTCCTGACCGGCTCGCCCGACATGGGATCGCCGCCGCGCATCCCTCGAATTCTTCGCGGCATCGCCTCGTGTCGGACGAAGAAGGTGAACCGGATGTTCGAAGCCGAAGCCGCGCAGCAACGCCTGATCTTTGCGCCGATCGCGGCGGAAACAGGACCTCTCTTCCGCAGCGATCGCTCACTCTTCGCGGAGGACCGCTTCCATCCCAACAACCGCGGTTACGCGACGTGGCTGCCGGTGCTGACGAAGGCAATCGACCAGGCGTTGCGGTGAAGCGAGTCCCCCCAACCTACCAGCCACCACCACCACCGCCGCCCGAAGATCCGCCGGAAGAGGAGCTGCTCGAGCTGCCGGATGAGCTGCTCGGAGCGGCAACGCCGGCGGCCATACCGGACGCAGCGGCAGCCCACATGCCGGTCGCGCCGGCGCCACCGAATGCGCCTCCGCCGCCGGTCCAGCCTGATCCAGTGATCGATGAGCCGGAGCTCGGCGAGGACGATGTCCAGCGGTCGTTGTTATGACTGCTCGATCGGCCCGGGAAGTTCGAGAACCAGCGCTCGACCTGTTTGTTGAGTCCGAATGCAAGGAGATACGGATACCAGGAGTCGTCGAGAGCGGGCCGTTCCTTGAGCAATTCGTCGCGGAAATAGCCGCGCGCGGCGCCGAGCATTTTGATGCGCGCGATCGCCTCACGGCTTTCTCTCGAGCGAAGAGCGCCCGCCGCGCTTGCAAAGATCCAGAGTCCGGATAACGCGATCGCGGCCTGCATCTCCCGCGGCAGGTCGGGTGCGCCCGTCGACGCGGATCGCCAGATGATGAATGCGACACCAGCGGTGATGAGCACCGCGGGAATCATCGACAGCAGGGCCGTACCGATTCCAAGCGCCTTGCGTGCACGCCAGAAGTTCGGCGCGAGCGTCGCGAGACCACCGGCGAATAGAGAGCCGAAAAAGATGAACACCGCCTTCATGAGGAGCTCACGGTGCTGTCCAACTGAATAGACGAATGCTGCGATCGCGGCGATGAAAAGCAATGTCGGCACAAGGCCTGACGGCTTTGCCGGATCTCCTGGAGGGAGACGGCCCTCCGAAAACTTCTTGAGCCCCGGCGCCATTTTCTCCGCGGGATTGAATCCGCTGGCCGCGTAGTGCGTCCGGATCGCCTCGGTGCTCGTGTGATTGCCGCGAAAGAAGAGCCCGTCGAGCAGCGCCTGTTCGTACTCATCGAGATCCTTCCGCGTCAGGATCTCGAGACTCATGTCGCCGTTCTTCACCTCACTCTTGAGCCGCTTCTCGCCGACCATCCGCGCGAGCGTCGCGGAGACTTCCGACGAGCCTACGTGACCGTCCCACAATGCACCGACCACTTCCGGCCGCTCGCGCAACAGGTTTTGCTCGACCCAGCCGCGCGAGATCTCGCTCGCGGCAGGCTCGAGCCTGCCGAGCATTTTCTCGCGCAGCAGCGCGTAGCCGAGCAGGAGCAATGGCACGACAGCAAGCGCCAGGAGCATCGACTCCGCGTCGGCGCCGAGGCCGGAATCGGCAACAGGAGCGCTGACGCCGGTGAAGCGGAGCGGCACGCGGAGCACGAAACTTTTGCCCGGTGGAATCGCGTCAGCCGTCCACGTCTCCTGCAATACACCTTTCGTCTGCCAGACGGGATCCAGCGCCAGAGCGAGCTTGAACTGATCGATCGGTCCTTCCCGTTTGCTGAACGCGAAATCGTGGTCGAGCACGTACTCCTCACCTTCTTTGAGGAGAACGTTGGACAGCGTGTAATTGAGAACGTACGTGAGCTTCGTGTTGTCGAACGCGGGATCGGAGGTGCTGCGCGCACGCCACCGAAGAATGTTTCGCCCCGCGAAAGCGTAGTGGTCGACTTCGTCAAGCGAGCCTTCCTTCATCGGAGTCTCAACCCCCGTCGCGGAATCAATGCGCGACATCCGCTCGAACTGCAGTTGCTGGCGAGGCCTGATGTCAAACGTCCGCTCGCCCCCGTTCCAGTCGCCCGTGAAGACCATGACCTGGCGCTCTTCGACACGCAGCCGGCCTTCCGCGTCGAGGCGCGCCTTTACTGAGAGTTCGTCCCAGTGCAGTTGCCTCTGTTGCGCGGATGCGGTCGCGCAGACAGACAGCACGAGCAGAGCAAAGTGGACTCGCGACCGCCACAGCATCACCATTCCCGAATCTTAACCTCGGATGAGCTCGATTGCCGCCCGCTGCTACCATGATCGCTCGGGGAGGCAGTGGCACCGTGAGTACCTGGGAGAGCATCAGCCACGGCGGGGAGACACGCGTGACTCTGCGCGCGGAGCGGTTCGATCGCTGGGTCACGTCGATCGTCTACTCGCTCTCCCTTTTCATCTGGTGGGGCGTGGACCTCTTCCTCGTAAATCTCGTCCTCGCCTACATCCCGCTCGCATGGCGAATCCCCGCGCCGCCGGGCGTGGAAGAGATGGTGACGCGCAGCGCCGAAGGAGAGCGCCCGTCGATCTTCATCATCATCGTGCTCGCCCTTTTCGCAACTGCCTGGACTCTGGCGGGCATCAAGACCCTCGGAAACCTCCTGCGGCTGCTTTTCGGAAGCGATTCCGTAGTCATGGCGCCGGGCGGGATTCGCATCAAACGCGCAATCGGCCCGTTCGGGATCACGCGTGAACTGCAGCGTGATGCCATCCGATCGATTGCGATTCGAGGTCGAGCACGGCAACTCGAGGCGGAATCGGGAGGGAAGCGTTTCATCATCGCCACGCTCGGTACCGAAGCCGATCGGCGCCGGCTCGGCGGCGATCTTCGCTCGCGCTATCAGTTGATGACGCCAGCCGAGCGATCCGGAGACCAACTGCCGGCCCGATGGGAGGCCTCGCGCCACGCTGCGGGGGGCTTCACACTTCAAACGCCACGGGCAGGCCGGCGAAGTCTCATCGGCTGCTCCGCCGCGCCTTCCGTCGCCTGGTGGCTGCTGGTCGCATTCCGCTTCTACATGAAGAACCTGCGCGACGAGCCGCTCGCGCCGACGGCTGGCGACTGGATCGCGATCGCGATCGGCCTCATCCTCGCAGCGCTCCCGTTCATCGCAGCGCGCTCGCGAACCTCGATCGAGGTCGGCAGGAACTCGCTCGTGATCGCGCGGACAATCGGCCCATGGAAGAGCCGCAGCGACTTCCGCGACGCATCGCTCAACCTCGTCTTTCACTCCAATCGATCAAGCAGCGATGATCTGTTTCAGCTCGAGGTCGGGCGCGGAGATAAGTGGAGCACTCTCGCCGCTGCCACCAACGATGCCACCGACCTTCTACTTCTCGGGCGTTTTCTCGCCGCGGAAACGGGATGGAGTCTCGACATTGCTCCTCAGGCGCGCGAGGTGTCGTGATCACTCCGCTCCAGAGCATCGGAAGCTTTCAGATACTTGGAGAATCGCCCTCGACTGTCAGCTTTCCGTGACTGTGAATGTCAGCGACCCTTTCCGCGATCACGCTTCGCGCGTCGCAAGCCGGCGGTCGGCTTTCTCGCCGTGGCGCATTTCCGCCTCTTCGACCGAGTGCGACGCGGAGATGTCGGCGTCCTCGCTCGCCATCTCGACGAGCCGCCTGTAGTGGCGTTGCAGGATCTTCAGCTCCTCTTCCGAAAGATCCTCGACGTCGATGAGCCGGTTGCTTGCTCCCTTGACTGCGGCCACGAGCTCGTTGAGCTTGAGATGGATCGCGATTCCATCCTTGTTTTGCGCGCGCTGGATCAGAAACACCATGAGGAACGTCACGACCGTGGTCCCGGTGTTGATGACGAGCTGCCACGTATCGGACCAGTGAAAGATCGGCCCGGTGAGCGCCCAGACAACGATGACGCCGAGGGCAACGGCGAAGCCGGACGTGCTTCCGGTCCATCGCGTCACGGCGGTCGCCAGCCCCGCAAACACGCCGCGGCGCGACCGAGTCGATGGGGTTCTGGCTGTACTGCGCCTGTCATTCATTTGGCGCTCCTTCGTTTTGCGCTGTCAGGTCTCGATCACACGCTCGTAGAGAGCCCGATACTCGGGAACGACTTTCGCGACGTGAAAGCGGTCGACGCTGCGCTCGCGGGCCTGCTTGCCCATCGCACGGCGACGGCCGTCGTCGGTGAGGATCTCGATCGCGCGCGCGGCCATTCCTTCGGTGTCGCCCACAGGAAGGAGGTATCCGGTCTCGCCGTCGTCCACGACTTCCGGCAGTCCGCCCGCACGCGTTGCAATGACAGGCACCTCGGAGGCGAGCGCCTCGAGCGCCGCCATTCCGAACGACTCCGCCTCCGACGGCAGCAGGAACAGATCGCTCGAACCGACGATCTCTTCGAGATTGGGCACATTGCCGAGGAAAAAGACCCGGTCGCGCAGGCGCCGCTCTCGGCAGTAGGCCTCGGCCCGCGAGCGGTCGGGACCGTCGCCGACCATCATCAGGCGGCTCGGTACCACGCGCGTCACCTTCTCGAATACTTCGATGACGTCCATGATCCTCTTCACCGGGCGGAAGTTCGAAACGTGCGTGAGGACCTTCTCGCCCTTCGATCCGAACATGTGGCAGAACGCATTGCTCTCGTGCCGGCGGAAGCGGTCGGGATCGACAAAGTTCGGGATGACGTCGATCGCTTTGTCCGTATCGAAGTTGTTGGCGGTCTCCTGCTTCAGCCACTGCGAGACCGCGGTCACGCCATCCGAGACCTCGATGCCAAACTTCGTAATCGGCAGATAGCTCGCGTCGCGTCCGACGAGCGTGATATCGGTTCCATGAAGAGTCGTGATGACCTTCAGCTCGGCGGAACGAAGGATCTGTTTCGCCAGATAGGCGCTGATCGCGTGAGGAATCGCGTAGTGAACGTGCAGCACATCGAGCTTCTCGTACGCCGCCACCTCCGCCATCTTCGTCGCGAGCGCGAGCGTGTACGGCGGATACGGATCAAACAGCGGATACGAAGTGACAGTGACCTCGTGAAAGTGGATGTGCTCGTGGAGGATGTTCAGCCTCGAGGGCGGCGCATAGCTGATGAAATGAATGTCATCGCCCCGCTTCGCAAGCGCGATTCCGAGCTCCGTCGCCACGACGCCGGAGCCGCCGAATGTGGGGTAGCAGGTGATTCCTATTCGCATGGCTAGACCTCCCTCCCCGCATACGCGGCGAGAGGGTCGTCGATTCGCGGCGGCTGCTTCGTGACGAACGCTTCGCCGTAGGGTCGACTGATCAGAGCGCCGAAATGTTTGCCGCGCGCTTCGATCATCTGGAGAAACCCGGGGTCGGAGATGAACGTTTGCGGCTCCTTCGATTTCGGGTCGTGAAACTGCGACTTGAACGCCGCGATCGCGCGCATCTTGGTCTTCCACGCAGCGGTCACGTCGACGACGAAGCTCGGCGTGAACATGTAGTTCTGGAGAAAGTAGATGACCGTCTGCGGGCGGTGCGCAGCCAGCTTTGTGCGGAGCTGACGCAGCCCCGCGTAGAACGAGGCCTCGGTCACGATTCGTCCCGTGCGCGTGTGATCGGGATGGCGGTCGTCGGGATATGGCGCAAACACGAGCTGCGGTCTGGTGCGGCGCAGAACGTCGATGATCTCGAGCTCCTGCTCGCGGCCGGTGCGAAGCATGCCGTCGCCGAAGTCGAGCTGTTCGCGGAAGGAGCAGCCGAGGGCGCGGGCGGCGGACTGAGCTTCGCGCTTGCGGATCGCCGGGGTGCCGCGCGTTCCCATTTCGCCACGCGTGAGATCGACGATGCCGACGCGAAGTCCGTCGCGCACCATTTTCGCGGCGGTGCCGCCAGCCGAAAGCTCGACGTCGTCGGGATGCGCGCCGAAAAAGAGGATGTCAACTTCGCTCATAGGCTGATGATTTTGCACGATGCGCTGTCTGGCTCGATCTCCTCGACGATCCTGTCGGCAAGATGGCGGCCGAACTGATACCAGTAGGGAAGCCACCCGACAATCCGGTCCTGCACCTGCCCATCGGGAAAAAGCGTCGCCACGAGCTCGCGTGCGGCCGTGTGGCGCTCGCGGTCTTTCCGCACGAGCCCTTTGATCGCCCGCTCGGTGAGTTTGGCGAAGTGATACTCGATGTGCCCGATCGATTTGCTGATCGCGCGTGCGAGCGAGTGGTCCGCGGGCAGCGCCAGCTCGCCAATACTCTCGATGCGCCTGAGCAGTTGCTTCCGACCGTCGGCTGCGAGTCCCTTGATCTGAGCGACACCTTCCGGCTCGCGGTCCGCGAGGATCGAGTCCGGGGAGGAGAAGACATCCTGCGGATTGATCGCGTAGCGCTCCATGAAGCGGATGACGCGCTTCGGCGCGACCAGCACGTGGCCGCGCAACGCGACCCGCGGCATCGGCACGTTCAACATCGGATGCAGCGGCGCGATCTGCGCGTAGTACGCGACCTCGGCGGGGCCGCCGATGAAGATGTCGGGCCTTAGTACGAAGTCCTGGAGCAGCGGACGGGTGAGCGCGGAGGTCGAAATGCGCTCCGCGTCGATCTCACGTGGCGAATCGATGATGTGGCGCACGCCGTCTTTCCCCATCTCGAACAGCAGCGTGTACGCGCCGTTCTCGCGCGCGGCGACCTGAGGCGCGTATCCGGCGCGCTGCAGTTCCGCAGCGCGGCTCGCGAGCGCGCGCTCGATGTCTTTCCAGCGCGCGGCGATCGCTCCGAAAAGCGCCGCACCCGCACGGCGAAGCTCCGGCAGCAGCGCATCGACCAGGATGACCTCGTCACCGAAGACCGTCCCGATCAGCTCCGCGAACGAGTCGCCGAACGTCACACCCGGCCGCAGCCATGAAGGGCGCTCGATGCCGTAGAGCGCGAGGAACTCGCTGATGAGACGCTCCGGGATCGGCATCGGCCCGACCATCTCTCTCGACTCGACCGCTCGTCGCTCGCGAACGGAGAGCAGATTGAGCTGGCGGTTGACGTCTCTCTCGATGCCGCTGACCGGGAGCGACAACTGCGCGACCTCGTCGAAGTCGTGGTCTTCGGTTGCGAGCCAGAAGAACGCGGTCGCCGGTTGTCCGCGCTGCTCGAGCTCGCGCTTCATCTTCACGAGCGTCGCGAGCTTTGCGAGCGTGTAGAGGGGTCCGCCCGCGAAACCAACCTGCTGGCCGCCGACGATCGTCGTGGTCCCGCCCGCCGCCCAGCGGCGCAACGCGTTGCTCGCGAAGAGCCCCCACTGGCGATTCGAATCGATCAGCGCCTGCACGAGCTGCGGAGGAGGCGAGGGGGAATGAGCCGCTGATGCTCCAGCTCGCGGAAGGAACTGCGTCGCGCGCTCCTCCCCCGCAAGCCAGTCGAGCACGAAGGGACTCATGCCGGGATAGGCGGCGAGCGGAATCGCGGTCATGACAATTTGCTCCCGACCAGAATCAGGCGCGGCGAGGAGCGGCTGAACGGCGAGCCGTCAAAGTCGCCGAAGGCGTCGCGGATCGAAAGGCTGCTCGACGTGAACATCACGGAGATCTCGTCGAGATCGTAACCTCGAACACGCTCCAGATAGCGCTTCTGTCCGATGGTCATCCGCTTGTTGAACGAACGGTCGAACGGATCGAACCACCGCTCGATGGCGACACTCCCCGTCGGAGTCTGGCGCGTCTCGCGCTGAACCAGTTTGTCGAGCTCGCGGTGCACGTTGAGGTAGTCGAACAGAAAGACGGCGCCTTTGTCGAGTACGCGAGCCATCTCGTGCACGACCCCGAGATTCTCATCTTCGGTCGAAAAGTATCCGAAGCTCGTGAAGAAGTTGACCAGGCCCGCGAACGTCCCATTGCAGAATGGGAGCGAGCGCATGTCGGCGCGCGCGACCGGCATCGCTCCGTAATCCTTCACGCCGGTCCGGAGGAGCGTGTACGAGAGATCGCAGCCGACGGGGCGGTAAGCGGCTGCGAAGAGCTCCTGCATGTGCCGTCCCGTTCCGCAAGCGAGGTCGAGAATCCGGCCTTCCACTTTTGCGAATTGATCGCGGAAGAACGAGACCTGCTGCCGCGCCTCGTTCTCGTCACGGTGAGAGTAGAGCTCGAGATACTCCTCGCCGAACCACTCCTGATACCACGTCACCGCGGCAGTCTACACGCGGGGAGGGTGTGACAATGTCTGCATGCGCGCGTGCCCATGGCCGGTGATTCTGTTGTCGGCATTGACACTGTCCTGCAACGTCGAGGCTGACTTCAGGCCGAGGTTCCCGCCTTCGGGCGCGTAGTCGGATTGCTGGCTAACCAACGCTGACGCGTCTCAACAACATCCGGAGAGTTCGGGAAGGCAATGAACGTTTGTGTGGCGGTGGGCGCCCTCGCCCGCCGCTTCTTTGGCCCCCGCCCCGT
>JAENWF010000112.1 GCA_016650215.1 Thermoanaerobaculia bacterium | reverse complement strand
CGGATAGATGCACCACTTGTCGCCGGTCCGGTGATGCGTTTCGTGGCGGATCCGGTAGAGCGCCGGATCGCGCAGATTGACGTTGGGCGACGCCATGTCGATCTTCGCGCGGAGCACGTGTGCCCCATCCTCGAACTCACCGGCGCGCATGCGACGGAAGAGATCGAGGTTCTCCTCGACGGAGCGATTGCGATACGGGCTCTCTTTCCCCGGCTCGGTGAGTGTGCCGCGATACGCGCGCATCTCCTCGGCGCTCAGACTCTCGATGTATGCCTTCCCATCCTTGATGAGTACCTCGGCCCACTCATAGATCTGATCGAAGTAATCGGCAGCGTGAAAGAGACGCTGGCCCCAGTCGAAACCGAGCCAGCGGACGTCTTCGCTGATCGCGTTCGCGTACTCGATGTCTTCCTTGACCGGATTCGTATCGTCGAAACGGAGAGCGCATGCGCCGCTGTATTCGTTCGCAACGCCAAAGTTCAGGCAGATCGACTTCGCGTGTCCAATGTGCAAATACCCATTCGGTTCCGGAGGAAAGCGAGTCGTGACCGTCGTATGCTTGCCCGTACGGAGATCGTCCTCGATGATCTCGCGGATGAAGTCGAGCGAACGGGTGGCTTCGGTGGTCGTCATAAAGTCGGCGAGTCTACAACGCCTCAGGCCGTCGCGTGTATTCGCGGCGCTGATCCTCTGCGCCTCGCTCGCCCTTCCTGTGGCCGCCGAGGACCGCGAGGTGGTCTCGCTCGGATTCGGAGTCGCTCACGGCGGCATCGGCGCGGAATGGATGCGGCAGATGACCGATCGCATCGCCGTCAGCGCTGGAGCAGGCGCAGGAGGCTTCGGCGGACGTGTTCAGCTTCGATCCGAGCGAGCCCCGTTCGGCCCGTTCACCTCGACCGCATACCTCAGCGCCGGCGCGGCCGCGTTCGCATGGGGCGACCGCTACACCGATTCGAACGGGATGCTGCTGCTCGAGGCAGGATTCCAGCTCTGGCCCGAGTCGCGCGGCCTTTACGCCGACATCGGCGCCGGTGCAGGCTTCGCCCTCGGCGGCACCACGCGCGGCAACCGCGTCGTCCCGACCGTGCGCCTGCTGCTCGGACACACCATCAGATGAGTATCGGAGGACCAATGAAAAAACTCGCTCTCGCACTGCTGCTCGCAACGACTCTACGCGCCGACGATCTCGAACGGACGATCACGCTGATGGCGAAGATCGGCTCGGCATCAGGTCCGAGCTTCGCCCCCGACAGCCGCCGCATCGCATTCATCACGAACATCAGCGGCTCGCCGCAGGTCTGGATGATCACGGCCGAAGGCGGGTACCCGCAGCAGGTCACATCACTCGACGATCCGGTCACCGGGATGGAGTGGTCGCCCTCAGGCGATCTGATGGGCATCGTGGTCGCACCGGGCGGAGGACTCAACTCGCAGATTTACGTCGTCCGCCCCGACGGCACAGGGCTGCGGCGCCTCACCGCGGGCGGTAAGGAGAACAACTTCTTCGGACGCTGGACGCCTGACGGCAAGTCGATCGTCTTCACCTCGAATCAGCGCTCGGGCGCGGTGACCGACATCTGGATCGTCGACGCGACGACGGGCAAGTCGAGGATGGTGTCCGAGGGAGAAGGGATCATCGGCATCGCGGAAGTGAGCGATGACGGGCGTTACGCGCTGATGAGCCAGACCAAAAGCCGCGGCGACAACAACATCTACCGCGTGGCGCTCGATGGTTCGGCAAAGACTCTTCTGACACCGCACACACCTCCTGCGCAGTTCGGCGCCGCCAGTTTCGGTGCGACGAGCGACATCGTCTATCTCACCGGCAATCCGGATCGCGACCTCAGCGCGTTCGGCCGCGTGCGTATCGGCGCGCAGGGCAAACCGGGCGCGTTCGAAGCGTTGATCTCACGCCCCGACGCGGAAATCGATACCTTCGAGCTGAATCCGGATGCGAGCATAGCGGTCATCTCGTGGAACGTGGGCGGGCGCACCGAGCTGTCATTCGTCGACATCGCGACGATGAAGCAGCATGCGGGGCCGAAACTTCAGGGCGATCTTGCCGGCGGATTCGAATTCGCTCCGAATCGCGAGAAACTTGCGCTCGTCGTCTCCGGTTCGAATCTCCCCGCAGACATCTGGATCATGGAGATGGGGACGCCGGCCATCAAGCAGCTCACACACAGCCCACATCCCGGCGTCGATCTGACTCGACTCGTCCGCCCACAGCTCGTGACTTACAAGGCAGACGACGGTCTCGCGCTCAGTGGCTGGCTTTACGCGCCGGCAAGCGTCAAGCCTCCTTATCCGACCGTCTTCAGTTTTCACGGCGGACCGGAGGGCCAGGACCGACCGTCGTTCAACAGCACGTACCAGGCGATGGTCGCGAAGGGCATCGCGGTCTTCGCGCCGAATGTGCGCGGTTCCTCAGGATTCGGAAAGAAGTTCGTGAACCTCGATAACGGCGCGCTGCGCGTCGGAAGCGTTCGCGACATCAAGGCGAGCGTCGATCATCTCGTCCGCACTGGCGTCACAGATCCGAAGCGCGCAGGCGTCATGGGCGGTTCGTACGGCGGCTACATGGTGATGGCGGGCGTCACTGAATATCCCGACCTCTTCGCTGCCGGCGCGAATCTCTTTGGCATCATCAACTTCGAAACGTTCTTCAAGCACAGCGAGCCCTGGATGGCCGCGATCTCGACGATCGAGTACGGCGATCCCGCGACGCAGGGCGAGATGCTCCGCTCGCTCTCACCAATTCACAAAGTCGACCGCATCAAGACCCCGCTCATGGTCCTGCACGGCGCCAACGACACGAACGTCCCGGTCATCGAAGCCGAACAGACCGTCGACTCCCTCAGGAAGCGCAACGTCCCCGTCGAGTACATCCTCTTCCCCGACGAAGGCCACGGCTGGCGGAAAACACCGAACCGGATCACGTCCACCGTGTCGCTCGTGCGGTTTTTCGGGGAGAGGCTCGGGATCGGGAATGAGTGATGAGGACTGCGTGGGCCATGGAAGAGTTGATGAACCTGAGGGGGACGGACGACCGCCGGCTTGAGAGCCGGCGCCACATCCAGCATGGCTCATGGCAGCATTCTTACGCGACGTGGCGCCGGCTTCAGCCGGCGGTCTTTCGTCCCCTGCG
>JAENWF010000111.1 GCA_016650215.1 Thermoanaerobaculia bacterium | reverse complement strand
TCCTGAGCGAAGCGAAGGATCTTCTGATGTATGTGCGATGCAAGTGGCTGCGTCCATCCCAGTGCTATCAGAAGATCCTTCGCTTCGCTCAGGATAAAAACCCTCGCCCTTGACAACCACGCGACCCGAACTTACGTTGCCAACCAACTGGTTTAACCAAACGGTTAGTTATGAACGAGACCACCCGGGAACGAATCCTCATCGCGGCCGCGGAAACCTTTGCGGAAACAGGATTTGCGGGTGCACGCATCGACGAGATCGCCGAGAAGGCAGGCGTCAACAAGGCGATGCTCTACTACCACGTCGGCAGCAAAGAAGACCTCTACACGGCGGTCCTCACCGAGACCTTCGATCGCGGCCTGAGTTCGATCCGGGCCTCGGTCGAGAGCGCAGGAACTCCCGCTGCGAAGCTGCAGGCGATCCTGAACACGTTCGCGCATTTCGGCAGCGAGAATCCGGTGTTCATCCCGATCGTGATGCGCGAGATCGCATCCGGCGGCAAGCATCTTCCCGATGAGATGGTGCTGCGTATGGCGTCCGTCTTCCGTCTCGTCGGCGACACTCTCCGCAGCGGAATGGAAGCGGGGGCGTTCCGGCGCACCGATCCGCTGCTGACGCATGTCTCACTCACCGGCGCGATGATGTTTCTCATCGCATCGCATCCCGTGCGGCAGCGCGTCGCGCGGATCGCCGGCGTCGATGCGGGCGCACACACACCTGCGGAGCTCGCGGCGCACGTCGGCAATCTGTTCCTGCACGGACTGACAATCACTCCTGCCAAAGCAAAGAAGGTGAAGTCATGAGGCTTGCTCTTTTCGTCATCGCTGCGATCGCGTCATCCGCAGCGGCGCAGGAGCGGCTCACGCTCGACGAAGCGATCGCACGCGGTCTCGAGAAGAACGCCGACATCGTGATCGAGCGCGAATCGCTCGCGATCGCCGACGCGGCGCTGCTGCGCGCGAATGCCGCCTACGAGCCGGCGCTGCGCGGCGACTTCCGTTACCGCGACCGCACCGATCCGGTGAACTCGATCCTCTCAGGTGCGCCGGAGGGCGAGGTCGCGCCGCAGACGAGGAGTCTGCAGTCGTCGGCGAGCCTCGTGCGCCTCATTCCGACCGGTGCGAGCATTTCTTTCTTCTCTGCGCTCAACCGCGACCAGACCGACAGCGTTCTAGCTCTGCTCACGCCCTCGTGGTCCACCTTGCTCGGCGCTGAGATCCGCCAGCCGCTGATGCAGAACCGGCGCATCGATCCGGCGCGGCGGGCGATCCGCATCGCGCGCGCCGACCGTTCGCGCGCAGATTCATCGCTCCGCCGTATCGCGAGCGAGATTGTCGCGGCGATCGAGCGCTCGTACTGGAACGTGACCGCCGCGCGGCGCGGTGTCTCGATCCGCGAATCGAATCTCCGGGTTGCCGGTCAGCAGCGCGACGACACGCGCATCCGCGTCCAAGGCGGGGTCCAGCCTGAAGCCGACCTCTCACAGACGGACGCCGAAGTTGAACGGCGCCGCGGCGATCTGCTGACGTCGCGCGAGAACCTGCTGCGCGCCGAGAACGCGTTGCGAAGCCTCATCGCCCGCGACGCGGACGATCCGATCTGGACGCGCGAGATTGCGACCGACGACGTGACCGCGAGCGCCGATCGCGCGCCCGTTGATCTCGCATCGGCGATCGCGCAGGCGCTCGCTCAGCGTCCCGAGCTCGAAGAGCTGCAGCACCGGCTCGAGCGGCAGGACGTCGAGATTGCCGCCGCACTCGATCGCGTGCGCCCTCAACTCGATCTCCTTGCCTCGTACAACGGCCGTGGCCTCGCAGGAAACGAAAACGACGACGCGATCTCGCCGTTCGGCCGCCCGGTCACCGTTCCCGACGCGATCGACGGGGGCCTCGAGCGTTCGCTCGGCACCATCGGCGAGAACCGGTTTCCCGACGCGACGATTGGCGTCTCATTCACCATTCCGCTCGGCAACACCGCGGCGAAACAGGACGTCGCGATTGCGCGAGCCATCCGGCGCCAGAGCGAGGCGACGCTCGCGCAGGCGCGCCAGCGGGTGGCGTATGAAGTTCGCAACGCCGCCGCGGCGCTCGACACCGCGCGTCAGCGGATCGAAGCCGCGGAGGCCGGGCGCAAGGCAGCAGAGATTCAGCTCCAGGCTGAGCGCGATCGCCTCACGGCGGGGGCCTCGACAACCTTTTTCATCCTGACGCGCCAGAACGACCTTGCAGCGGCGCAGCTCGCTGAAGTTGTCGCGCGCACCGATTACCGGAAAGCGGATACAGAACTTGCGCGCGCGACAGGCTCGCTGCTCGAAGCGCGCGGCATTGAAGTGAGAGGTTCACGATGAGATCAGGAATGTCCTTCTTCGCGGCGTTCGCGCTCGCGATCGTGCTCGCAGCCTGCGGCGGCAACGACGATGAGAGCGTGATCCGTCTCAATGGGAGGATCGAAGCGCCGTTCGTCGATCTCGCGCCGAAAGTTGCCGGCCGCGTAATGGATGTCCGCGTCCGCGAGGGCGACCGCGTGAAAGCCGGCGACCTTCTCGTGCGCCTCGACCTCGGCGAGAACGCGATCGCAGTCGACCGTGAGCGCGCCGCCGTCCGATCGGCGGAGGCACGCGCCGACGATCTGCGGTCGGGGAGCCGGCCCGAGGAGATCGCGGCCGCGCGCGCGGATGTCGCGGATCGCCGCGCTGCAGTCGCGCTCGCGGAGAAGGAGAGCGAGCGCCAGCGCTTCCTTCTCGATCGCAAGGTCGGCACGCAGCGCGATTACGATCGCGCACGAACCGAGCTCGATCGAGCGCGCGCCGCGCTCAAGGCGAGCGAGCAGCGTTCTGCGCTGGCGAGCGAGGGATTTCGGGCGGCACAGACTCGCGGCGCGCGTGCTGATGCCGATCGCGCGCAGGCTCAGCTCGAGCAGTCGATCACCATTGCGCGCGAGGGGGAGATCCGCGCGCCGGCCGACGGCGTGATTCTCCACCGTCTCGCCGAGCCGGGACAGCTCGTCGGTGCCGGGCAGCCGGCGATCACGATGGCGTTCGCGAATCGGCTCTTCGTCCGCACGTTCATCCCCGAGTCGAAGCTCGGCGTTGTGAAGATGGGAACCGCGGCGCGCGTGACCGTCGACGCTTTCCCCGGCCGCGAGTTTCCCGCTCACATCACTGAGATCTCGCCCGACGCCGAGTTCACGCCGAAGGCAGTCGAGACGAAAGCGGAGCGCGTGAATCTCGTTTACGCCGCGAAGGCCGACCTCGATCGCGGATGGGCCGAGCCGCTCGTGCCGGGTCAACCCGCCGAGGTCGTCATCTCGCGCACGAGCGAGGCGAGACCGGAGAAGAAGTGATCACCGCGACGAATCTATCGCGCAAGTTCGGGACGAAGACGGCGCTCAATGACTTGAACCTTCGAATCGAGAAGGGCGAGCTCTTCGGCATCATCGGTCCCGACGGCGCCGGGAAGACGACGTTCTTCCGCATCGTCGCCGGACTGCTGGAGCCGACATCGGGCACGGTGGAGATCGATCGCGCGCTCACGTTCGGATTCGTGCCGCAGAGGTTCGCGCTTTACGAGGACCTCACCGTTGACGAGAACCTCGATCTCCGGGCGAAGCTGTACGGCGTTCCGAATGACGTTGCGAAAGCGCGCGCTGCCGATCTCCTGGTGCGAGTCGGTATGGATCGTTTCCGGCGCCGGCTGGCAGGCGCGCTCTCCGGCGGGATGAAGCAGAAGCTGGCGCTCGTGGCGGCGCTGCAGACACAACCGCAGCTGCTGTTGCTCGACGAGCCGACGACCGGTGTCGATCCTGTCTCGCGCCGGGAGTTCTGGTCGCTGCTGAATCAACTGCATCACGACGGACTGACGATCGTCGTATCGACGCCGTACATGGACGAGGCCGAATATGCGACGCGCATCGCATTTCTCGATCGCGGGCGCATTGTCTCCGAAGGCACACGCGAGGAGGTCGTCGCATCGTTCACGCGGCCGCTGCTGGAAATCAGGACGTCGAATCGTCTCGAAGTGCGCGCGCTGCTCGCGAAGGTTCCGGAGGTCGATGACCTCTCGCTCTTCGGGACGCGGCTGCACGCACGCGGTGCCGCTGGAACCGGCGAAGCGCTGATCGATCATGTCCGCACCGCGCTTCGCGACGTCGTCGCGCCCGAGGACGTTCAGCCGCTCCTGCCGTCGCTCGAGGATGTGTTCGTGCTCGCCGGCTCCTCCGCGGAGGACGAGCTGTGAGCGCGCTCGTCACGGTCCGCAACGTCACTCGGAAGTTCGGCTCATTCACCGCGGTCAACGACGTCTCGTTCGATCTCGAGCGCGGAAAGGTCTTCGGCTTCCTCGGACCGAATGGCTCGGGCAAGTCGACGACGATCCGGATGCTCGCCGGACTTCTGAAACCGACGAGCGGCGCGATCCGCGGTTTCGGCGATCTCGATGTAACACGCAACACCGAAGTATGGAAAACACACCTCGGTTACATGAGCCAGAAGTTCTCGCTCTATCTCGATCTCACGGTCGAGGAGAACCTTCGTTTCTTCGGGATGATCTACGGCCTCGACGCGCCACGCATCGCGGCGCGCATCGAGTCGCTCGCAACGCGGCTGCAGTTCACGAAGATCCTGCATCAGCTGACCGAGGGATTGTCGACGGGATTGCGCCAGCGGGTCGCACTCGCGGCGGCGCTCCTGCACGAGCCCGAGCTGCTCTTTCTCGATGAGCCGACCGGCGGGGTCGACCCGCGCGGCCGGCGTGTGTTCTGGGATCTGATTTACGAGCTCGCGGCCGATCGGGGCATGACTGTGCTCGTCACGACGCATTACATGGATGAGGCGGAGCAGTGCGACCGCCTCGCATTCATTCTCGACGGCGCGCTCATCGCGGACGGCCCTCCGCACGAGCTCAAGAACGAGCTGCGCGGCCGGATTCTCGAGGTGCGCCCGCGAGGCGATGCGTTCGCCGTTCTCTCGCAGCTCGCTGGCGATCCGGCTCTGGAAGACGTCTATCTCTTCGGCCTCACTGTCCGCGCGGTTGCCGGCGAAGCGGGGGAGGCGCACGTGCGCGAGGCGCTCGCCGCTCACGGCGCGCCCAGTCCCGCCGAGCCATCGCTCGAAGACGTATTCGTCTCGCTCGTCCGCAAACGCGAACGGACGAAGGAAGTGGTGACTGCATGAAACGACTGATCGCTCTGACGTGGAAAGAGTTTCTCCAGCTCAAGCGCGACAAGCTCACGCTGCGCATGATCATCATGGTCCCGCTGATGCAGACGATGATCTTCGGCTACGCAATCAACTACGACGTGAAGCATCTGCCGACGATCGTGCTCGATGAGAGCCGCTCGTACGAGAGCCGCGAGCTCGTCGCGAAGATGACCGCGACCGGCTACTTCGATGTGAAGAACTACGTCTCATCGATGAATGAGATGCAGCGGGAGATTGACGCGGCGCGCGCCGCAGTGGGACTCGTGATCGACCACGACTTTGGCAAGAACCGTCATCGCGGACGTCCGTCCGAGGCATTCCTCGTGGTCAATGCGTCCGACACCACGACCTCGTCGCAGGCGATGTCGATCATGGCCGGCATCTCGCAGACCCTCTCGATTCAGACGCTCGCGCGGCGCGGCAGCTGGACATACCGGCAGCTACCGGTCGATGTGCGCGTCCGCCCCTGGTACAACCCCGACCTCAAAACCTCGCGCTTCATCATCCCCGGTCTCATTGCGATCATTCTGACGTTCACGCTCATCCAGTTCACCGCGATCGCGATCGTGCGCGAGCGCGAGCGCGGCACGCTCGAGCAGCTCCAGGTCACCCCCGCCACGCGCCTCGAGCTGATCCTCGGCAAAATCGCGCCGTACATCGTCATCGGCTACTTTCAATTCACGCTGACGATTCTGCTGATGCGATTCCTCTTCAAGATCGAGATCATGGGCTCGGTCCTCCAGCTCTACCTCGTCGGGTTTCTTTTCATGGCCGCGGTCCTGGGCCTCGGCATGCTGATCTCGACCATCGCGCAGACGCAGATGCAGGCGACGCAGATGTCGATGTTCTTCCTGCTGCCGTTCGTCTTTCTCAGCGGCTACGTCTTTCCCGTCGCCGGCATGCCGCTGTTCTTCCAATGGATCTCGAACGTGATTCCCGCGAAATACTTCATCGAGATCATCCGCGGCATCGTCCTTCGCGGCGCGAGCCTCACCGAGCTCTGGCGCCCCACCGCGCTGCTCGCTCTCTACACGCTGCTGATCATCACGGCGGCAGTAATGAGGTTCAAGAAGACCACGGCCTAACCTTAGTGGTGAGTGCTGAGTGCTGAGTGGGTGACGAGTGACGCGTCGCCGCTGTCATCCTGAGCTCGGGAATGGCGGCGCGCGCCATGGAAGAGTTGATGAACCTGGAGGGGACGGAAGACCGCCGGCTTGAGAGCCGGCGCCACATCCAGCATGGCTCATGGCAGCATTCGTACGCGACGTGGCG
>JAENWF010000110.1 GCA_016650215.1 Thermoanaerobaculia bacterium | reverse complement strand
TGCAGATGACCGCGCTGTCAGGTCCGTGCTCCGCCTGCGCGAGGAGATCCGCGGCGGCGAATGCAGGATTCGCAGTCTCGTCGGCGATCACGATCAGCTCGGTCGGACCCGCCGTCATGTCGATGCCGACTTCGCCGATGAGGCGGGTCTTCGCTGCGGTGACGTATGAGTTTCCGGGACCGACGATCTTGTCGACGCGTTCGAGGGTCTGTGTGCCGATCGCGAGTGCCGCGATCCCGGCGGCGCCGCCGCAGCGATAGATCTCGCGGATGCCGAGACGGCTGCATGCGTACAGCAGTTCGGGCTTCGCCGCAGCCACTGGCGGAGTCGCCACGACGAGCTCTCGCACGCCGGCGATCCGCGCCGGAACGGCGCACATGATCAGCGTCGAGACGTACACCGCACGCCCGCCTGGCACGTAGATGCCGGCACGCCGCAGCGGACGGACGCGGTGAGTGATGGTCGTATCGCCCGCTGTCCAGCGATACGTGGCAGGAAGCTGCGCAAGGTGGAACGATTCGACACGGCCGATCGCGAAATCGATTGCCGCCGTGAGCTCGCTGCTGAGCGTTGTCGACGGCGGAGTCACGCGAATCTCCTCCGGAGCGACCTGGACCTTGTCGAATCGCGCGATCTGCTGTGCGACGAAGTTATCCCCCCGCGCTCGAACGCCTGCGATTGCTTCATCGGCCACGCCGAATGCCCGTTGCGATGCTTCCGCCCTTCGCTCTTCGAGGTCCGCGAGGATCTTTCCCGCCTCGGGCGAGTCGAGTTTTACGATGCGCATGTGAGTTGATTCCTTTCCACGGCCGCTCCGACGCGCGCGAGCATCTCGCGGACGAGTTCGGGGCTGGTTCTGTAGACGTCCTTGCCGACGATGAGGCGCGGACTGATTTCAGCGACCAGGTCCTCGATGACGAGGTTGTGAATGCGGATCGTCGTCCCTGTTTCGACGAGGTCGATCACGTGTGAGGTGAGGTTCAGGACTGCCGCGAGCTCGACGGACCCGCCGAGCGGGATGATGTCGGCGCGCAGACCGCGGCGGTCGCAATACTGGCGCGCGATGCGTGGATACTTCGTCGCGATCTTCGCAACCGTCAGCGACGCGAGCTCCGGCGCGTCGGGCGCGCCGATCAACATCATCCTGCAGCGTCCGAACGGAAGCTGGATCGGCTGGTACGCAGTCGAGCCATGCTCGAGGAGCTGATCGAGTCCGGCGACGCCCGCGTCAGCTGCACCGTGCTCGACGTACACCGGGACGTCGCAGTCTTTGACGAAGATCCACTCGATCTCGCCGCGGGAGAAGACAAGCCGCCGAGTCGCGAGATCCGCTGCGGACGGCACGTCGTACTCTGCGGCCGCAAACAGCGCGAGCGTCTCGTCCTGCAGCCGGCCCTTGGGAATTGCGATTCTCATGCTTGTCCTCCGTCATTGCGTGCTGGCACGCCCTCGGTCAGATCGTCGATCGTCAGCGTGAAACCGACTGCCGGCGTGTCTGCGCCGAAGCGGCCGTAGAGCGAGTCATACCTGCCGCCCTGTGCGAGCGTGATCCGCGTCGCCGCGTCGTACGCGCGGAAGCGGAGGCCTGTGTAGTAGCCCGGCTCGGCGTCGACATCGTCGAGGTGCGCGGAGCAATCGTCGCCCGCGAGACGAGCGATTGCATCAAGTCGCTCGGCGACCGCTCGCGTCTCGGGCGACTGCCGCAGATCGGCCGTCGTCGCCGATCCTGCGATCAGCTTCGCGAGCAGCGGGCTTGTTCCCTCCCCGCCGCGCTTCATCGCGAGTGCTTCGCGCGCGCCACCGCCGATGCTTTCGGGAATCGTCGCGTCGGTATAGATGATGCGCGGCGATATCCCGAACGCCCGCAGAATCGACGACACGAGCCCCATCGCTTCCGCATCGGCTGCCGGCGTGTCATCGCCGATGATCTCCGCGCCGATCTGGAAGATCTCGCGGTTTGCGCCGAGGCGGGAGGGGGCGTAGCGGATCACATCGCCGCGGTAGAAGACGCGCAGCGGAAGCAGTGAAGGCTGCAGGGACGGTGCGAGCGCGCGGGCGAGGAGCGGCGTGAAATCGGATCGGACCGAAACCAGCTCGCCGTCACGGTCTACGAAACGGTAGCTCTGCCGTCCGTCGATCTGTCCGGTTGCTGCATACGGCTCGACGTAGTCGATGATCGGAAGCACGACCTCTGCGAACCCTGCGCGCTCGAGGATCGAGACGATTTTCGACTCGCTGCTTCGCCGCCGCGCAGTCTCTTCCACCAGCAGCGGCCTGACTCCGGTCGGGTATCTCAGTCTCTTCGCCATAAACAAAAAACCTCTTCCCCGCGATGGTTGGAAGAGGTTGTGTCAGGCGTTGGAGATTGATTTCGTTCTGGCGCGCCCCTTCCGTTCGGCGGGGCACGTGCAAAGCACCCCTACACCGGATGGTGGTGATGGTGGTGGGTGCGGTGGATGCGATTGGAATTCACGACGAGGAGGAGTGTAGGGGCGCCCCGTTGAAGAAGTCAATGGCTGTGTGATTTGACGCACACGGATGCGTGATTGAAGATTGCGCGGGAGACTCCCACCAACTATGGATCAGGTACTGCCACCGTTTCGACCGAATGTGGTCCGTTACGCGGCCGGCATGACCGCCGCGACGGCGCTCATCCTCCTCTTCTGGCCCGGATTGATGTCGACGTTGTTCAGCAGTGGAGGCTTCATGCCGCACGCGGTCTGTTACCTGCAGAATCCGCGGCTGATCTGGGTCAACGCCGCGACTGATCTACTCATCGGAGTCTCGTACGTCGTCATATCGGCTCTGCTCACGCTGCTCGTCCACCGCGCGCGGCGCGACATTCCGTTCACGTGGGTCTTTCTCGCCTTTGGCACGTTCATCGTGGCGTGCGGCATGACGCACTTCATGGAAGTGATGACGATCTGGCAGCCGGTCTACTGGCTCTCCGCCGCGGTGAAGATCGTGACTGCCGTCGCGTCGGTTGCAACGGCGGCGGTACTGCCACCGATGATTCCAAAGGTGCTCGCGATGGTCCGCGAGGCGAAGCAGTCGCGCGAGCGTCTCGCGGCGTTCGAGCGCGAGCGCGCCGCACGGTACGAGGCGGAAGAAGCGAGTCGCGCGAAGGATACGTTCCTCGCAACCCTTTCTCACGAGCTACGCACGCCGCTGACTGCCGTGATCGGCTGGACGTCGATGATTCGCGGCGGCGAACTGACTCCCGAGGCGATCGCGACAGGGATGCAGGCAATCGATCAGAGTGCGCGTGCGCAGGCGCAGCTCATCGACGATCTTCTCGACGTCTCGCGCATCGTCGCCGGGAAGCTCTCCCTCGAGTTCTACCCCACCGATCCCGGCGCGGTGATCCGCGCCGCGGTCGAGACGGTCCGGATCTCCGCCGCAAAGAAGGAACAGAAACTCGAAATCGTGCTCCCTCCCGCGCCCGTCCAGATGGTCGCTGACCCGTCGCGCCTCAATCAGGTGATGACGAATCTCCTCTCGAATGCGGTGAAATTCACGCCCGCGGGCGGACGTGTCCGCGTCGAGCTGACCTCGAATGACTCCGAGGTGCAGATTGCGGTCAGCGACGACGGGATTGGAATCGGTGCCGCGTTCATCGCCAACGCCTTCGACCGATTCAGCCAGGCTGACTCCTCGGTCACCCGCCTCTTCGGCGGTCTGGGCCTCGGGCTCGCCATCGTGCGGCATATCGTTGAGCTTCACGGCGGAAGCGTGAGCGTGAAAAGCGAAGGGGACGGGAAGGGGACCACGTTCACGGTTCGGCTTCCGCTCAGTCAGACGATGTGACGAGAGTGCCCTTACAATCCGTCCCGCATGCACATCGAATCGATCGACGAGCAACTTGCGTTTCTCGGCAAGGGCTCGGTCAACTTCATCGAGAAAGCCGAGTTGAAGGCGAAGCTCGCGCGGTCAGGGCGCGAGACGAAGCCGCTGACGATCAAGGTCGGCTTCGATCCGACGGCGCCGGACATTCACCTGGGCCACACGGTCGTCATCCGGAAGATGAAGCACTTCCAGCAGCTCGGCCATCGCGTCATCTTCCTCATCGGAGACTTCACGGGGATGATCGGCGATCCAACGGGCAAGAAGGCGACGCGTCCCGCGCTGACGAAGGAAGAAGTTCAGGCGAACGCAGAGACCTACCAGCGTCAGGTATTCAAGATTCTCGATCCGGTGAAGACCGAGATCCGATTCAACTCCGAATGGCTCGGGGCTCTCGGCGCCGAGGGCGTCGTTCGGCTCGCCGCGAAGTACACGCTCGCACGCATCCTCGAGCGCGATGATTTTCGCAAGAGATACGAAGCGCGGCAGCCGATTGCGATTCACGAGCTCCTATATCCGCTCGCGCAGGGCTACGACTCGGTCGCGCTACAATGCGACGTCGAGCTCGGCGGCACCGACCAGCTCTTCAATCTGCTCGTCGGCCGCGATCTGATGCGCGAATACGGGCTCGAGCCGCAGGTCGTCATGACGATGCCGCTGCTCGAAGGCCTCGATGGTGTGGAGAAAATGTCGAAGTCGCTCGGGAATTACATCGGAATCAACGAGGCGCCCGATCAGATCTTCGGAAAAGTGATGTCGATCTCCGACGATCTGATGTGGAAGTACTTCACGCTCTGCACCGATCTGACTCCGGCCGAGATCGAGAGCCGCCGGGCAGATCATCCGATGGATGCCAAGCGCGAGCTCGCGCGGCTCATCATCCGTGACTTCTATGACGAGAGCGCGGCGGAGACTGCGGAGGCCGGGTTCCGGCGCGTGTTCAGCGAGCGTCAGGCGCCGGCCGAGATCGAGGAGAAGACGCTGGCCGCGTCGGCTGACCCTCAGCTCCTCAGCAAGGTGATCGCCGCAATCGGCCTCGCATCCGCGAACAAAGAGGCGCAGCGCCTGATCGCGCAGGGGGGCGTGCTGGTCGATGACATCAAGATCGACAATGTGAAGCACGCCCTCGACGCCGGGGCTGGCAAGACGTATCTGGTCAAGGTCGGGAAACGGCGGTTCGCGAGAATCACGTTCCGCTAGCCCGTCGTTTTGAGCCTTCCCCCGCCGGACCAACTCTCCACCACGTGCGATGCGTTCCGATTGTGTGGGAGCGGGCGCCCGCCGCCACACAAACGAACACTACCTGAGTATGCGAGAAGTCCGGGCGATGGAAACTTTCCACCACCCGGACTCACTGCTTGCGCAGTAACGGCCTACTTGAACAACACCGGGATCGTCAGAATCTCGACCTCGCCGTTCCGCGTGAACACGCGAATCGCCAGCGTGCCGCTCGTTCCGCGAAGCTCGGGTCCGGGCGCCATCTGCACGGTTCCGAGCTCGTCAGTGAGCAGAGCGTACGCGGTAGACGAGACGATCGCATACGAGACCGGTTCGCCGAGCGGACCTTCCGCGACGACGCGGAAGTAGTTCGCGAACAGGCCGACGCCTGCCTCGAGCGGCTGGTCGAGGATGCCGTTGTGATCGGCATCGCGAAGGTCGACGGTGCCGTCTTCATCGAGATCGACACCGATGAAGCGGAAGCGGAATTCGGGCCGCGTCCGGATTCCTGGTACGTACGTCGGATCGCCGCTCTTCTGATCGATGATCGCGCCGTAGAAGAACGCGCTGCCCTGGAGGACGGTCGCGTGGACGACGTCGTTGTTGGCCGCCGCGTCGAGGGCGAACAGCTCAGGCGCAGTCGCTCCATAGTTGTACTGCCGCTGGGTTCCGGCGAGGTATTCGACTTCCTTCGTCGACGCCACCGTACCGTCTGCACGGATCAGCTCCCACTTCACGGTCGTCTTGTCGATCGAGTAAACGCCGAAGTTGAAACGTGCGGCGATCGCGTCCGACGGGCCCGCGATGACGGCCAGATCGCCTGGCTGCGTAGCCTCTTCTGCCCGGAGGACCGGCGTGTCGTGTCCATACTCACCGCTCTCGACTTTGTTCAACGTGCGAGACGTGATCGTGAGACGGCTGGCGCTGTCACCCTGCGGCGTGATCTCGATGGCGCCGGTTGCACTCTCGCGCCCGAACTTCGTCTTGACCACATCGGCGAGCGAGATCGTCGAGCGCGCGGCGACGGTGACCTGCGCGGTTCCGGCCGCACCGTTCGCGTCGTGGAACGTGAGCGCGATGCTGATCGGCGTCGAGCCAGTGTTGTGGAGCGTCACCTCGGTCTGCCAACTGCTGAAGTTCGCTCCCGGGCCCGTGCCCGAAACGGGGATGTAAAGCGGTGCCGCCTGAGCGGCAAGCGGAAGTAGCGTGAGGACTGCGACTGCGAGGATCGATTTGAGCTTCATTGGTTTCTCCTTTGTTCGTTTCAGAGTCGGCAGGTGATACGGCGAAACGAAAAAGAGTGTCCAATTCAGCATCTGATATCGCGTCACACTTTCATGTGATGGTAAATGAGCCGACGAGGACACATCCG
Organism: Thermoanaerobaculia bacterium; assembly: GCA_016650215.1. Lineage (GTDB taxonomy): Bacteria > Acidobacteriota > Thermoanaerobaculia > Gp7-AA8 > Gp7-AA8 > JAENWF01. Next base: position 3,188 of record JAENWF010000110.1, on the reverse strand, counting down.
GCTGTGTGAGATACGCACGCCGGCGGCGGAGCGTTTAGGCTAGACTCTCGCCCCCATGGCTGTTCCGCTGCTCGACCTCAAGCTCCAGTACTCCACCATCCGCGACGAAGTGATGCGCGTGACCGAACAGGTCTATGAATCGCAGGCGTTCATCCTCGGCAAACGCGTCGACGATTTCGAGCGCGACTTCGCCGTGTATTGCCACAGCCGCTTCGCCGTTGGCGTCTCGTCAGGGACCGACGCGCTGCTCGTCGCGCTCATGGTGCACGGCATCGGACCGGGCGACGAGGTCATCGTCCCCGCCTATTCGTTCTTCGCGACCGCGGGCGTCGTTGACCGCCTCGGCGCGCGTCCGGTCTTCGCCGACATCACGCTCGACGACTACAACATCGATCCTGCGAAGATCGAAGAGCGGATCACGCCCAATACCCGCGCGATCATGCCGGTGTATCTGTACGGGCAGTGCGCCGACATGACGGCGATCAACGCGATCGCGAAGAAGCGCAACATCCTGATCATCGAAGACGCAGCACAGGCCGTCGGCTCCGAGTTCGAGGGGCGCCGCGCCGGAGTCCTCGGCGACCTCGGTGGCTTCTCCTTCTTCCCTTCGAAAAACCTCGGCGCGTTCGGCGATGCGGGCGCTGTCACAACGGAAGACGAAGCGATGTACGAGAAGCTCGTCGACTTTCGCGTGCATGGGATGCGGCCGAAGTACTACCACCGCTACGTCGGCGGCAACTTCCGGATCGACGCGCTGCAGGCCGCCGTACTGCATGTCAAATTGCGGCACCTCGAATCGTGGGCCGAGGGGCGGAGACGGAACGCGAAGCTCTACGCCGAACTCTTCGCGCACGCAGGATTGGGCGAGCGGGTGGTCCTCCCGCGCGAGCTCACGAAACGCCGTCACGTTTACAACCAGTTCGTCATCCGGTTCCCCGAAGGACGTGACACGCGCGATCGAGTGATGAACCACTTGCGGAGCGCCGGTGTCGGCTGCGACATTTACTACCCGCTCACGCTTCCTCAGCAGGCATGCTTCGAGAACGTCCCCGGCGCCCGCGACCGCTACCCCAGCTCCGAGACCGCCGCCGATCAGACCCTCGCGATCCCGGTCTATCCCGAGCTCACCCGCGACCAGATGGCCGAGGTAGTTCGAGAGGTGAAGAAGGGGTTGAGCGCGTAACCAGAGGATCGGGTGGCGGCCACGCGTCACTCGTCACGCGTCACTCATCACATGATTCCTCTCCGCCACACTCTCGCCAACCGAGAAACGCCGTTCGTGACGCGCACGTTTGTCGCGATGAATGTCGTCATCTTTCTGGTGCAGGTGATGCTGGGTGGCGCGGCGGAGAGGATCATCCAGACCTTCGGATACATCCCGGCGCGGCTGCTGCACCCGGCGGCATTCGAGTTCGCGCCGTGGGAAGTCGCGATCACGCTTGCGACGTCGCTCTTCCTGCACGGCGGTTTCGTGCATCTCGCCGGCAACATGATCTATCTCTGGGTCTTCGGCGGTGCGGTAGAGGACGCATTCGGTCATGCGCGGTATGCGATGTTCTACGTAGCGGGTGGGGCGATCGGCAGCCTCGCGCACACGATCGTTTTCCCCAACTCAACGATTCCGTCGATCGGAGCCTCAGGCAGTATCGCGGCTGTTCTCGGCGCGTTTCTCGTACTGCGACCGAGCGCGGAGATCGTCACGCTCTTTCCGCTCGTGATCTACTGGGCGATGGCGGAGATTCGCGCCGCGCTGTTCCTGCCAGTCTGGTTCCTGATGCAGTTCTTCAGCGGCTTTCTTTCGCTTGCGGCGGCACGCGGGACCCAGGAGGTCGCAGGTGTCGCCTGGTGGGCGCATGTGGGAGGATTCGCATTCGGCGCGGTGGTGGCCGGGATTTACAGACTGATGGCCAGGAGACGTGTGTGAGAAAAGGAATCATCCTCGCGGGAGGCTCAGGCACGCGCCTCTATCCGATCACCTCGGTCGTGTCGAAGCAGCTCCTGCCGGTCTACGACAAGCCGATGATCTACTACCCGCTGACGACGCTGATGCTCGGCGGCGTGCGCGACTTTCTGATCATCACGACGCCGCCGGATCAGCCGCTCTTCAAAAATCTTCTCGGCAGTGGCGACCAGTGGGGCATCCGGATTCAGTACGCGGCGCAGCCGCATCCCGGCGGCCTCGCGCAGGCGTTCCACATCGGACGCGATTTTGTCGGCGGGGATCCGAGCTGTCTGATCCTCGGCGACAACATCTTTTATGGACACGGGTTGACCGAATCGCTCCGTAACGCGAATGCGAACGAAAGCGGGGCGACCGTCTTCGCGTACCGCGTTCAGGATCCGGAGCGTTACGGCGTCGTCGACGTCGACGACCACGGCCGCGCGCTGTCGATCGAGGAGAAACCTGCGCACCCGAAATCGAATCTCGCGGTGACCGGCCTCTACTTCTACGACGACAAAGTCACCGAGTACGCGGCGAAGCTCAAGCCGTCGCCGCGCGGCGAGTTGGAGATCACCGATCTGAACCGCGTTTATCTCGAGCGGGGAGAGCTGCACGTCGAGCCACTCGGCCGCGGTTTCGCGTGGTTCGATACCGGAACCCAGGAATCGCTGCTGCAGGCGGCGAACTACGTCGAGACCATCGAGCTCCGCCAGGGACTGAAGATCGCGTGCCCCGAGGAAGTCGCGTACCTCCTCGGATGGATCGACCGCCAGCAGGTCGAGGCCCTCGCGACACGGCTCGCGAAGAGCGCATACGGGAAGTACCTGCAGAACGTGCTGACGGAAAAACCGTTGTGGAAGGTGTAGGCGTGAAGCACGTCCTCGTCACCGGTGGCGCGGGATTCATCGGCTCTCATCTCGTGGACGCCTACCTCGAGCGCGGCTGGCGTGTGAGCATCATCGACAATCTGTCGACAGGTGACCGCCGGAATCTGAATCCGCGCGCCGAATTTCACGAGGCCGACCTGCGCGAGCCGTTGACGATGGACTTGCTCGATCGGATCCGTCCCGATGTCGTGAACCATCAGGCCGCGCAGGTCGACGTCCGGATCTCGGTTGCCGATCCTGCTGCCGATGCCGAGACGAACGTGATTGCCTCGCTGCGGCTGCTTCAGAAGTCGTACGAGCTCGGCGTGAAGCGTTTCATCTTCGCGTCGTCCGGCGGCGCGATCTACGGCGAGCCGGTG
>JAENWF010000109.1 GCA_016650215.1 Thermoanaerobaculia bacterium | reverse complement strand
CCGGCTTCAGCCGGCGGCTTGTCGTCCCCTGTCCGTGATCTATCGCGCCATCCCTAAGAGCGACGCCGCCGAATGTCACCGCGACGCAACCTGAAGCCCCGTCTCCTGCTCTGATAATCCAGGCTGATGCGCAGGACACTCGCTCTTCTCATTGTTCTGTTCGGCCCCCCGCTCAACGCCGCCATCGTCGAGCGGGTCGAGTGCCGGCGCGATCCCACGCAGACCTACGCGCTCTTTCTCCCGCCGAACTACACCGAGCAGACGAATCATCCCGTGCTTTTCATCTTCGATCCGCGGAGTCGCGGCGCGATGGCGGCAGAGATTTTTCGTCCCGCCGCGGAGCGATTCGGCTGGATCATTCTCAGTTCGAACAACACGCGCAGCGACGGGCCGGACGATCCGAATACGAAAGCGATCAACGCGATGTGGCCGGAGCTGAGCCGCTACGCGATCGATCCGAAACGCATCTATGCGTCCGGCTTCTCCGGTGGCGGCATCCTCACGCTTCTTCTCGGCGTCTCGACCGGGGCACTGGCAGGCGTGATCGACGTGGGCGGGCGAATGCCCGATGAACTCTCGCTCGACAAGGCCAACTTCGCTCACTACGGCGCGTCGGGACGCTTCGACTTCAATTTTCTCGAGATGGGCGCTGTCGACGCCGCATTCGCGCGTCTTGGACTTCCTCATCGCCTCGACCGCTTCGACGGCACGCACGGCTGGTTGCCGCAGGAACTGGCGACTACGGCCGTGACATGGCTCGAGGTGGTCGCGATGCAGCAGAAAAAGCGCGCGATCGACCAGGGTTTGATCGACGAGTTGTACGCGCAGGATCTCGCGCGGCGGATCGCCCGCAGAGGCGAGTCTCTGGAACGGTTCGAACTGATGAAGAGGACCTTTGACGGACTCCGCGAGATGGGCGAGGTCGATGAGGCGATCGAGAAGCTCAGGACCGGCCCGGAGTTGAAGCGAGACCGCGATCTCGAACAGCGCGAGGCGCGGTACGAGAAGAGCATGCTGCGCGCGATGGTGTCCGCATCGCAGGCGTTGCGCGCGGCCGATCCACTTCCACCGCCCATTGCAATACGGGCTGCGTATCGTCTCGACGAGATCACGCGCAATACACGGGGTCCGCTTGCGGATGCTGCGCAGCGCGTTCTCGAGTCGATCTTCACGCAGACGTCGTTCTATCTGCCACGCGACTTCTTCGATGCTGGTGATGCGTATCGTGCGGCAGCCGTGCTGGAGATTGCACGCGCCATCAAGCCGGCGCTTCCGTTCGTGCGCGTGCAGCTTGCGCGCGCCTACGTCCGTACGCGGCAAGGCGCGAAGGCCGCGGCCGAGATCGAGGCCGCTTTAGCGAACGGACTGCAGGATCGCGAATCTCTCCGGACCGATCCGGACCTCAAGAGACTCATCGGACAGAACGAGAAGCTACGAAAACTCCTGGAGTGATGTTGCGTACGCGCTCGTGCCTGTACACTTTGAGCATGAAAACGTTTGCGCTGGTGATTCTCTTCGCGCTGCCCGCTTACGCTGCTCCGAAGCAGAAAAGTTTCTCGATCGTCGAGGCGACGATTCCTGAAATGCAGCGTGCGATGAAAGAGGGTCGTGTGACGTCGCGTCAGCTCGTCGAGCAGTCACTGATCCGAATCGCGACGTACGAGGACATACTCAACGCCGTGATGACGGTGAACGCGAATGCGCTCGCCGAGGCCGATGAGCTCGACCGCGAGCGGGCGGCGGGCAAAGTCCGCGGGCCCCTGCACGGGATTCCGATCGCGCTGAAGGACAACATCCAGACGACGTTCATCCGGACGACCGGCGGCGCGCTCGCGTTCGCCGATCTCGTTCCGCCGTACGACGCGACAGTCACCAGAAACCTTCGCGATGCGGGCGCGGTCATCATCGCGAAGAGCGGCATGACCGAGCTCGCGAACTGGGTCGCCGGGTCACCGACGCCCATGCCGGGCAACTACAACGCGGTGCACGGATGGGCGTACAACCCGTATGACCCGCGAAAAGATCCGCGCGAGAACATGAATGATGGCCGTCCCGCGCTTGCGGTCAGCGGCTCGAGCTCCGGCGTCGGCACCGCCGCGAGTTTCTGGGCTGCGAATGTCGGAACGGAGACCTCGGGATCGATCCTCAGCCCGGCCAACCAGAACATGCTCGCGGCCGTGAAGCCGACCGTCGGCCGCGTGAGCCGCTACGGAATCATTCCGATCACCGCCGATCAGGACACAGCAGGACCAATGGCGCGCTCCGTCACCGACGCAGCCATCCTCCTCGGCGCGCTCGAGGGGTCTGCGCCCGATCCGAACGATCTCGCAACAAAGACCTGCGCCCCACCGCCGCGCCGCGACTACACGCAGTTTCTCCGAGCCGATGCGCTGCGCGGCGCCCGGATCGGTATTCCGCGCGCGTTCTATTACAACGAGACCACACCGCCTACTGCTGACAAACCGCGCGGTGGTATCAACGCCGATCAGAAAAAAATGATGGAGGAGGTCATCGCGGTCCTGCGCGCTCGAGGCGCCGAGATCGTCGATCCGGCCGACATTCCGAGCGTGGTCGACAAGGATCCCGCGAAAAATCTTCTGCTCTTCGGTGTCTGTGGCGGCGAAGAGGGGAAAGGACGCGACGCGACCTGCTCGGTGGTCTTCAAGTACGGGATGAAGCGTGATTTCAATGCGTGGCTGAAGTCCCTCGGCGACGCCGCGCCCGTGAAGACGCTCACCGAGCTGCGGATCTGGAATCTCACGCATACGAAGTCAGGCTCGATCCGCTACGGTCAGTCGCTGCTCGACGTGTCCGACGAGATGGACGTCGAAGCAGACAAGAAGCGGTACGAAGGTGATCGTGCGAAGGATCTCTACCTCACCGCGACCCACGGCATCGACGAAGTGATGAAGCGCGAGAATCTCGACGCGCTCCTCTTCCCCGGTTCGTTCGGTGCGGGGATCGCGGCGAAGCCTGGTTATCCAACCGTGATGGTGCCGTTCGGGTCCGTCCCGAATGCGCCGACGCCGGTGTTCGCGGAGTCATTCAAGGCGAAAGCGTCGCCGTACGGCGTGAGCTTCACCGGCCTGGCGTGCAGTGAGCCGAAGCTGCTCGCGCTCGCGTTTGCGTTCGAACAGGCAACGAAGCGTCGCGTGTCGCCGTTCTGACGGCTATTCCGGGGTCAGGTCTTCGATTCACTGTTTCTCCACGCGTTGTGGAGAACTCCGAGGTAGCCTCGGGTCATGGCGCGTCCAATTCGACTCGAGTATCCAGGGGCAGTCTGGCATGTCACGGTCCGTGGGAACGAGAAGCGGCCGATCTTCCTCGATGATGTTGACCGCGCTCGCTTCCTCGAGATTTTCGCGAGAACGATTCAGCGCTTCGATTGGATTGTCACCGCGTACGTGTTGATGTCGAACCACTACCATCTCGTTGTGGAACTGACCTCTTCGAACCTCTCGCGCGGGATGCATCTGCTGAACACAAGCTATTCGCAGGCATTTAATCGGCGTCATGATCGCGTCGGACATTTGTTTCAGGGGCGATTCAAGGCATTCCTCATCGACAAGGAGAATTACATGCTGGAAGTTCTCCGGTATGTCGTGCTCAATCCCGTCCGAGCGGGGATGGTGTCGTCGCCCGAAAAGTACGAGTGGAGCAGCTACCGCGCAACCGTCGGTGACTCGCACGCGGCTCCCTGGCTCGCCGCGGAGGATGTACTCGCGCTTTTTGGCGAGGAACGACGGTTCGCGCAGGGACGTTATCGCGCGTTTGTGCGCGAAGGCATCGGAGCCCGATCCCCGTGGAACGATCTGGTTGGACAGATTTACCTCGGCGATGAGGCATGGATCGGGCGCGTGAGAGAACGGGTGGAGGCGAGACCGCGTCCGGACGCCCATGCGATGCTGCAGCGCAATGTTGGGAAACCGATGACTGATGTGGTTTCCAGCGTTGCGCGCGCGCTGGTCATCGACGAGTACTGGCTGCGCGCCGGTCGCGGAGGAACGGCTCGCATGATCGCGGCGTGGCTCGGATGCCACGAAGGACAACTGCCGCTCGCATCGATCGCGGCCGGACTGCGACTCCGGAGTGCGGGGCATGTGTCGACGTTGATCACGCGATGCGATCGCCAGCTGTCCACCGACGAAACGTTGCGGCGGTCATTCGAGCGCTGCCGCGAGACACTCTACCGGGTGTGGCGAACCAGCGAAACGAAGACCTGACCCCTATATGAAACTCAGCCCCGCCTACGCCGCGTTCGCCGCGATCTGTGTCATATGGGGAACGACGTTCGTCGCGATCCGGGTCGCGATCGAGACGATTCCGACGCTCATGGTGACGGGCGTGCGTTTCACGATCGCGGGCGTGATCCTCTTCGGCGTGGCGCGGATTGCCGGCGCACGATTGCCGTCGGGCCGCCGCGAGTGGATCGAACAGGCGTTCGCGGGCATCGTGATGGCCGGCTGCGGCAATGCGCTCGTGGTGTTCGCCGAGCATTCGATCAGCAGCGGGATGGCGGCGCTGATGGCCGCGACGATCCCGATCTGGATGGCGGTGATGGAGTCATTCCTCGGCCGTGCGCCACTCACGCCGCGCCGGATCATCGGCCTGGCGCTCGGCTTTGGCGGCGTGGGTCTACTGGTCGCGCCTGCGATTGGCGAGCCCGAAGTCTCCGGCTCCTTCTTCGTGGCGGTCGGCGCGATGCAGCTCAGTGCGATCTGCTGGAACGCCGGGACGCTTTATTCGCGCAGCCGCGTGACGGACGCCGATCCGCTGGGCCGCTCGGCGGTGCAGATGCTGGCGGCGGGACTCACGGTGACGCTATCCGCGCTCATCACGGGCGAGCGTTTCGCCGCGGCCATGTTCTCTCCCCGCTCGACCGCGGCGCTCCTCTACCTCGCGCTGTTCGGATCGGTCGTGGCGTACTGGGCGTACAACTTCGCGCTCACTCGCCTCAGCCCGGGGAAAGTGTCGTCGTACGCCTACGTGAATCCGCTCATCGCCGTGATCTTCGGCGCGCTGCTCCTCGCCGAGCCGGTGACACTGAATATGGTCATCGCGATGATCGTGATTCTGGCCGGCGTCGCGATGGTTCAGTTCTCGCGGTGAAGTGACTCGTCACTCATTGCTCGTCACTTCAAGTTGTCTTTCGGGTTTCGATCGATCAGTTTGTTCAGCGGGTCGATTCCGGACTTGATCGGCAGCACCGGTATCACCATCTCGAAGACCGATCGCGCTCCGTTGAGGCGGCGCCGTTCCGACAGAAGTGTCTTGTCGTCTTTTCCGAGGGCGCCGATCTCGATCCAATCGTCGAGCGGAACCTCCTTCTCGTTGCCGTCGCCGTCGGCGCGCAACTTTCTCGACTGCGACGTGAGCGTCACGCGATACGTTCCGTCTGCGAGCTTGACCGACTTCACGTCTGCGGCCTTGTTGTCGTAGAGCGTGATCGTCTCGAACATGTCGGTGATGAGCTGCTGTTTGTCGGCGGGCGCATGGCGGCGGAAGGCGTCGATCAGCTCGACCGTACGGACGTACGGCGGTCCCTGAAAGCCCCAGCGGCCGATGATCTCGCGCAGTGCGGCGTTCACGTTGTCTTCCCCGATCGCATCGCGCAGCGCATACATGGCGAGCGACCCCTTGCGGTAGTGGATGTACGGCTGATTCTCGACGAGCTTGAGCGGCTGCTCGGCGATCAGCTCGCCGCCGCGTCCAGCCAGGTATCCGTTGAGCTCATGCGCAAGGAAGCGGCGCATCTGTTCCCGGCCATACGTCTTCTCCATCACCATCAGCGCCGAGTACTGCGCGAGCGTCTCGGTGATCATCGTCGTGCCCTGCACGCGCGCGCCGATCACCTGATGCGCCCACCACTGGTGCGCGACTTCGTGCGCCGTGACGTAGAAGACGTAGTCGATCTTCTTCTTGTCGCGAAGGTCGGCGATGAAGCCGATCGACTCGGAGAAGGGGATCGTGTTCGGGAACGACTGGGCGAATCGCGCATAACGGGGGAACTCGAGTATCCGCACCTGCTTGTGCTGGTACGGCGAGAAGTTCGCGGTGAAGTAGTCGAGCGATTTTTTCACGCCGTCGACCATCCGATCGACGTTGTACGGATGGTGCTTGTCGTAATAGATCTCGATCGCGACGTCGCGCCACCGGTCGCGCCGCACTTCGTAACGCGCCGACAGATACGACCAGAACCCGAGGATCGGCGAAGTGGTCTTGTAGCGGAAGTAGCGCCGGCCGTTCGCCGTCCACTCCTTCTGCAGATACCCGGGCGCGATCGCGATCTGATCGAGCGAGGTGCTGACCGTCGTATCGAGGTTCAGCCAGTCAGACTCGCCGGTGAGCTGATTGATGTTGCGCGCGCGCGGGTCATCGATCGGCGGATAGCGCTCAGCCGGTCCGAGCCCGTACTTGCGGCGCTTGTTGCGGTCGTCGAGCTCGCTCATCCGCTGATAACCGAGGTGGGGGAAGTGGGTGAAGTTGTTGAAAAAGGTGCCGTTGTAGACGACGTCGGTGTTCGACTGTCCATTGACGAATCCGCGCGGCTCGACGGCGACTTCGAACTTCATCGGAATCGATGCGCCGGGCGCGAGGGGAGGAGCGAGCGAATAGATCGTGTAGCCGAACTCCTTGTCTGCTGACTTCACCGATGCGCCCGGGAGCGTGATCGCCGATCGCGTCATGTCGGGATTCATCAGCACGTGAAGCTCGGCGATCGGCACGCCGGTCTTGTTCGTCAGCGTGTACTCCCCGCGGATCAACGCCGCACGCCGCTCCGGGAAAATGTCGACGTCAGCCTTCACGTCCGTGATCTTTGGAAGCGGGACTGCGTCGTACTTTTTGTATTTCTTCTCGAAGTCGGCCGACTTCTTCTCGTTGTCGTCGGTCGTACGGTATGTGTTGAGGACGTTCGTGTTGTAGTAGATGAAGGCGCCCGTTCCGGCGAAGGCGATCACCAGCAGCGCAAGCGTTGCCGCAGCCGGCCGGGTGAACCGCGCGGCAGCGATCCGCAGGCGCGTCCTCATTGCCGCGTCGGTTCCTCGCACCCACAGCAGGTGTGCGGCGAGTACGAGGATCGCGCAGAAGATCGCCCAATATCCGAGGAACCATGCGACTGGCTGGAAGAAGTGCCCGTACCCGTTCATATCGGAGTAGGGGGAGCCCGGTGTCGCGGCGAACCGGTAGAGGTTGTGCTCGAGGTCCATCGCCGGCAGCACCGGCAGACTGACGATGTAGACCAGGATGCCGAGGAAGCCTGCGTACTTGTTGTTCGTCACCACATGCAGCACGAAGGCGAGAGTGGCGGTCATCAGCATCGGCAGGAGGATCTCGAGGAACAACCCCTTGCCGTAAAGGTGAAACTCGTAGTTCGTGTAGCCCTTCGCAGTCTGCACTCCGACGGTGGCCAGCATCGCGGCGAAAAGCAGCAGCGCGACCATCAGGTAGAGCGCGGCGAGTTTCCCGGCCCACCGCGCGGAGCTCGGGACCGGGGTCGCGTCGATGACTTCATGCAACTTCGCCTGCCGTTCGCGGAAGACGATCTCGCCCGCGTAGAACGCGATGATGATGATCGCGAAGAGGAGAAAACCTCCCTCGATCACACGCAGCATCACACCCGTGACCGGATAGATCTTCGTGTCGAACAGCGAGTCGGCGAACGCCGCGCCACCGATCACGTTGATCATGCCCAGCGTCAGGATCACGAGGAACGGAACACTCTTCAAGATCATTGAAAGCTCGAGTCTGGCGGTCGCACGAAACTGCGCCAGCCAGGCGTTGCGCGCCGGTTCCGCGAGCGGCAACGCAAGCCTCACCGGAGGCGTTGAAGCAATCTCCGCATGGCCCGTTTTCTTCTTCTTTCCCTTTCGCGGCCCGGTCTCCGCGCGGAATCGCCAGAGGGTCAGGAGAAAGACGACTCCCGCGATCGAAGTCCATATCAGCCGGTTCCAGAGGAAGATCCCTTCGAGCGGAAGCACCTTCGTGTTCCGCTCGGCCACCGTCCAGTAGCGCGTCGAGAGCTCGAACGAGGTCAGTCCAAACGGATCGAAGAGGCTTGCGATGCGTTCGTACTCGAGGTTGTCGCCGACGATCGCGCTCACAACCAGATAGAGGACGAGGAATGCCACCGCGCCGGCGTAGGTCGCGACGTTGCTTCGGGTCAGCGCCGCGATCGAGAAGAAAATCGCGGCGACGAGCAGGACCGTTGGGCCGATGAGAACGAACATCGAGTAGACGTACGGGATCAGGGTGAACGCCCCGATCCGTTCCTTCTCGAGCCACGGCATGAAGCTGCCGAGCAGGATCCCGCCGGTGACGCCGAGGTAGACGAGGAAGGAGACGAAGAGCGACCCGATGAAGCGGCCGGTGAGGTAGTCGCGCTTGCTGATCGGTGACGAGAAGAAGAGCTCCGCGGTCCCCATCTCGTGATCGCGCAGCGCGGCGCTCGAGACGAACGCGGTCGTCGTGAAGACGCTGAAGACCGACATCACGAGCAGGAACTGCATGATGACGAACGGCGCGTTCCGGTGGACGTTACCGATCGAGCCTCCGATCCGCACCGAATCGCTGGTCACCGCACCGAACGCGAGCAGGAAAAACAGGATCAGGCAGATGTAGAAGACGAGATTCTTCAGATGAAAACGGATCTCGAACCGTGCGATCTCGCTCAGCATCAGGCTGCCTTGTGCAGGGTGGAAAAGTAAACGTCTTCGAGTGAGCCGGAGACCGGCTCGAAGCCACCCGGGTTCGTGTCATTCAAGACATGCACGAACGTCTTTCCCGCGACGAGCCGCGTAGAGATGACGGCGTGCTCTTTCTGGATGGCTTCCAGTTCAGTGCGCGGTACCACGCGCCGCCAGATGCGCCCCTCGAGCGAGCGGATGGCCTCGACCGGGTCGCCGCTCATCAGCACGCGGCCATGGCTGATGATCGCCATCAGGCTGCAGAGGTCGGAGACGTCCTCGACGATGTGGGTCGAGAGGATGACGATCACGTTCTCGCCGATCTCCGCGAGGAGGTTGTGGAACCGGACGCGCTCGCCGGGATCGAGTCCGGCAGTCGGCTCGTCGACGATGATCAGCTTCGGACTGCCGAGCAGCGCCTGCGCGATGCCGAAACGCTGGCGCATGCCGCCGGAGAACGTGCCGAGGTTCTGCTTGCGGACGTCCCACAGGTTCACGCGTTGAAGGAGCGCGTCGACGACTTCCTTCCGCGGACCCGCTTTCGCAAGTCCCTTCAGGACCGCAAAGTGATTGAGCATCGCATCGGCGGAGATGCGCGGATAGACGCCGAACTCCTGCGGCAGGTATCCGAGCATGCGGCGGACGTCGTCTTTCTGTTTGAGGACGTTGATGTCACCGAGGGTGACCGAGCCGGAGTCGGCCTCCTGCAGAGTCGCGAGCGTCCGCATGAGCGTCGATTTGCCGGCGCCGTTCGGACCGAGAAGGCCGAACATGCCGGTTGGAATGTCCAGATCCACGCCGCTCAGTGCGCGAACACCGTTGGGATAGGTCTTCGAGAGACCGCGAATGGAGAGTTCGAGCAAGTGGGACCTCCGTTGCGGGGGTATACGGAGGTTTGGTGGATGGGTTTACGAGTGAGGGGTGCCGAGTGACGACAGAAACCGAAAAGCCGCCGGCTGAAGCCGGCGCCACGTCGCTTACGAATGCTGCCACGAGCAATGCTTGACGT
>JAENWF010000108.1 GCA_016650215.1 Thermoanaerobaculia bacterium | reverse complement strand
TTCGGATCGGTCGTCGCGCGGGAGAGCCGGCAGCGGTTCCTCAATCGTGATGGCTCGTTCAACGTTCGCCGCGAGGGGCTTCGCTTCTGGGAATCGCTCTCGGTGTATCACCATCTTCTCACCGTCACATGGACGCGATTCTTCACCTACGTCGGCATCTATTTCGTCGTTGCAAACACGTTGTTCGCCTCGGCGTTCGTCGCGAGCGGACCGGGCGCTCTCACCGGCTCTGAAGGGCTCACCACCGGGAGTGAGCGTTTCCTTCAGGCGTTCTTCTTCAGCATTCATACACTCGCGACGATCGGGTACGGCAACGTTGCGCCGGTGACGCTTGCCGCGAACATCCTCGTCGCGATCGAATCGCTCACGGGACTCATCGCTGTCGCTGTCATCGCGGGACTCTCGTTCGCGCGTTTCTCACGCCCGGTCGCGGACATCATCTTCAGCCGCAACGCGATCGTGGCGCCGTACCGCGGAATCACGGCTTTGATGTTCCGCATCGCAAACAGGAAGGACAACCAGATCGTAGACATAACGGCGAAGGTCCTGCTGACACGGAGGAAGCCGGGCGGGGGGCTGACGGAGCGCGAGTTTCTTCAGCTTTCCCTCGAGCGGGATCGCGTCGTCTTCTTTCCGCTCTCCTGGACGATCGTGCATCCGATCGACGAACAGAGTCCGCTCTGGAACGTCAGCGATGCCGAGTTCCGCGCGTCCGACCCGGAGATCCTCATCCTCCTGTACGGCTTCGACGAGACATTCTCTCAGACGGTGCACTCGCGCTCCTCGTATCGAGGCGACGAGTTCCTCTGGAACGCACGCTTCCGGAGCATGTTCCGGCCTCCTGACGAGCGCGGCGTCATCAGCGTGGATATTCAGCTGCTCCACGAGATCGATCGGTCGTGAGCGTCGGTGGCTTTCTCCTGGCTCTCGTCGCGATCTTCGTCGCGGCAAAGCTCTTCGGAGAGATTGCGGAGCGGCTGGGACAGCCGGCGGTGCTCGGCGAGATCATCGGGGGCATCGTGGTCGGAGTCTCAGGTCTCGGGCTCGTCGATGCGCGCGATCACACGATCCATCTTCTGTCAGAGCTCGGCGTCATTCTTCTTCTTTTCGTCATCGGGCTCAGCACCGATCTGAAAAAACTGATGTCGGTCGGCGACTCGGCGACGGCCGTCGCCGTGGTGGGTGTCGCGCTTCCGTTCGCCGGGGGAGCCGCGCTCGGTCACCTGCTCGGATTTCCGACAATGGTGGCGGTGCTCCTCGGCGCGTCGCTGACTGCGACGTCCGTCGGCATCACCGCACGCGTGTTGTCGGACCTTGGGCACCTGCAGGACGATGAATCGCAAGTCGTCCTGGGGGCAGCGGTGGTCGACGACGTCATCGGGCTCGTGTTGCTGACGATCATCAGCACGCTCGCGGCGGGCGGAGCGCTGAACACCCCAGCGATCCTTCGAATCGTCGGCGTTGCGTTCGGATTCGTGATCGTTGCGATCGTCCTCGGATCGTATCTCGCCCCGCGCTTGCTGCGGCTCGTCGAGCGTATCGACCTCGCGCGTGGCCTCTTCTTCGCGTCGATGGTGTTCGCGTTTCTGCTCGCGTACATCGCACAGAGGGTCGGGTCGGCGGTGATCATCGGATCGTTCGCTGCCGGCCTCGTACTGGCCCGCACGAACAAAGCGAAAGAGATCGAGAAGGAGATCCACGACATCGCACAGTTCTTCATTCCGATCTTCTTCGTCGTGATCGGAGCGGCGCTCGATCTGCGGACTCTCAACCCTTTCGATCCGGGGGCTCGTCGGTTTCTTCTGATCGGCCTGGGACTCACCGCGGTCGGGATCGTGGGAAAGGTGGCGGCCGGGTTCATCGTGACACGCAAGGACCTGCGAAAGATCGTGATCGGTGTCGGCATGATGCCGCGCGGCGAGGTCGGGCTGATTTTCGCGCAGGTCGGCCTATCGACGAAGCTCCTCAGCGATGGGCTTTACAGCGCGGTCGCGCTGATGGTCATGCTCACGACGCTTCTGACCCCGCCGCTCCTTCGCCGGCTCCTTATCGCGAAGACTCCGAGCGGGCCGCTGGACGAGGTCGACCTGGTTTTCGACGCGCCATCGGACTGATCGGCTTCCTTTTACAGTCGTGCGCAGAAGAGCGCCGTCGAGATCGAGCCTCGACTGCGCAGGGTTCTCGACGCGGAGTTCGCGGTGAGGCCTTGATGTTCGCCTTCCGAGAAAACCTGCAAAAAGAATCGAGAATCTGACCGGTTGTCAGCGCTTTCCTCAGCTCCGGAAGGATAGACTTGCCTCGGGAGAGGGACTAAACTCCCGCTGTGTCTGATCTAGCCCAAATGAGGAGAAGTTAGTGAGCACAACGAAAAGCAATCGGGGTCGTCCCATCGTGCATACGGAGCCGTGGGCGAAGATTACTGTGGTCCTGCTCGACCGCCACGTCGCCTACCTCGACCGGCTTGCGATCGACATCCGGCTCAAGCACGGTAAGGCGATCAGCCGCGCCGAACTGATCCGGGGTCTGATCGAAGCTGCGTTCCAGAGTGGACTCGATCTGTCGCAAGCAGACTCGATCGACACGCTCGTCGACCTCCTGGTCGGCTCGCAGTCGAAGCGCAAGACGCGCTAACCGGTCGTTAGCGGCAGGATTGCGTCAGCGTCAATTCCGGCCTCCTCGCATCGCTCGAGGAGCGTCCGGACGGCGTGCGCACTGCCAAAGGCAACGGGCATTTCGGGATTGATATCGCGGCTCATGCTCGCGAGCTGCTCGAACTGTGCGTGCGTGAGACGGACAGTCTCGATCTCGCTGCAACGGTCTGTCTCGGTTCGTCTTGCGATTTTTAGGCGGGTCATGCTCCTACAGGAGTGACGGAGCGGGACATTTCCCTACCCATCGGCGGGAAGAATTTACATTGAGAGTTATTCAGTAGAGTTACGCGCTTGTAGGATCTCCTCGCAAATGACTCATGACGCGATCGTCGTCGGTGCGGGTCCGAATGGACTTGCCGCCGGAATCGTCCTCGCTCGAGCGGGGCTGTCGGTGCACCTCCTCGAAGCGAACGACACGATCGGCGGCGGCGCGCGCAGCGAGGAATTGACGTTGCCCGGATTTCTCCACGACGTCTGCTCCGCGATCCACCCGATGGGAGTCGTGTCGCCGTTCTTCCGAACGCTGCCGCTCGCGGAGCATGGAGTCGAGTGGGCTTTCTCTCCGAAAGCGATTGCACATCCGCTCGACGATGGCAGCGCCGCGACACTGGAAGAGTCACTCGAGGCAACCGCTGCAGAACTGGGGGAGGACGGAGAGGCGTACCGCTCGCTCATGGCTCCGTTCGTCGGCCACGCGGCGGAGCTGTTCGACGAGATCCTCCGTCCGATCCGGCCGCTGTCGCGACATCCGCTGCTCATGGCGCGCTTCGGTCTCCTGGGACTTCGTTCCGCGACTTCGATCGCGAGGCGCTTCCGAACCCCGGGAGCGCGCGCTCTCTTTGCCGGTTCCGCCGCGCACTCGTTTCTACCGCTCGAAGTGGCCGGCTCTGCATCATTCGGATTCGTGCTCGCCCTGGCTGGTCACGCAACCGGATGGCCGGTTGCGAAAGGGGGCTCGATTGCGATCGTGAATGCGCTCGCGAGTATCTTCAGATCTCTTGGTGGCACGATCGAGACCGGACTCCGCGTGCGGACGATGCGTGACGTTCCCGATTCCCGCGCCGTCATCTTCGATGTGACTCCCCGGCAGCTTGCGCAGATCGCCGCAGACGATCTGCCGGCGCGATATGTCCGCAAGCTTCGCGCATTTCGCTACGGTCCCGGAGTATTCAAAGTCGACTACGCGCTCGACGGGCCGATTCCCTGGATTGCTGAATCGTGTCACCGCTCTGCCACGGTCCACGTCGGCGGTACGCTCGAGGAAATCGCGGAGCACGAGAGGCTGACCTGGAAGGGAGTGGCGAGCGAGAAGCCGTTCGTGCTCGTTGCGCAGCAGAGCATGTTCGATTCCTCGCGCGCGCCGGCAGGAAAGCATACTGGCTGGGCGTACTGTCACGTGCCGCATGGATCGACGACCGACATGACCGAGGTGATGGAGCGCCAGATCGAACGGTTCGCGCCGGGGTTCCGCCGCCAGATCCTCGCGCGCCACACGATGAACACCGCGGACTATGAGCGTCACGACGCGAATTTCGTCGGAGGCGACATCGCGGGAGGCGCGAATCATCTCGCGCAGTTCATCACTCGACCTTTTCCTCAACTCGATCCATATGCGACGCCCAACCCGCGCATTTTCATCGCGTCGAGCTCGACTCCGCCGGGCGGCGGCGTTCACGGAATGTGCGGCTACTGGGCCGCCCGTTCGACGTTACGTCGAGTGTTCCGCCGGGGCTGACTCTGCACGCTGCCGCGCCCGCACGATCAATCGGATTTCGCGCTCGTAATGAGGATTCTCATGCGGCACCAGAGAGCAGCCGAGGTGCGAGTCGCAGGCGGGACGAATTTGTGGAGAACGGGCGTGCTGCCCGTTCTCCACAGGAAAATCAGCGGCGAATGGTGATGTTGTTGACCACCGAACGGACTCCATTGACGGACTGAGCAGCGTCGGCGATGGCGCGGCGATCGGCATCGTTGTCGACGTCGCCCTTGAGCGTTACGACACGGCTGTCACTGACGGTGACGCCGATGTCGAACGTCTTGCCGGGAACGGCTGCGGCGACTTTGCCGCGGACGTCGGCTTCCATCGAGGTCTTGTCCCATTCTCCAGGGGTAACGCGGTTCATCGAACCACATGCGATCGAAAAGACAACGAGGAGTAGTGCGAGGTATCCGAAATTACGTTTCATAAGCCAGTTGGCCTCCTGTACTCGAAGTGAGTAGCAATGCATGTACCCGCTTTTTCGGGGCGGGTACATCCCTTGCTCTTGTCATTGTTGATTTGAGTGTGGAGCGGCGCTGCTGCTCTCGAAGTGCCCGTTGTATCAACCAGGGGAGGTACTTATGCACAAGAGCTCGCAGCTCGCGGCTGCATTGACATTGAGCATCGCGGCATTCGGCTGCGCGACAACCTCAGACAAGCAGGCGCCCGTAGCGGACGCAACCGTGGCATCCGCGCCCGCATCGACAGCTTCCACGCGAGGTGATGCACCGGCATCGGCCACTTCGGCAGCGACCGATGCCGCGGCGGTGATGGCAGCTAGACAGGGATACGAAGGACGTGTTCTCGGTCCGGCGAATCCAACAGGCGCAAGCGCACCAGCGACCACCTCCGTCACGTCGAGTGAAATGGTTGCTGTCGCAGCGTCCGTCGCGTCCGTCAGCGCGCCGATCGCCACCGCCACGGGAGCCTCAGGAGCCATGGACGCCACCACTTCAGCCACCGTCGCTCAGGCACTCGCGAATTCTCGAACGAGTGCGCCGACCGGAGTCGTGACCGGAGTTCCGGTCAACAGCAACGCAGCCAGGGCGCCGCGACTTTCGACGAATACCGACACGCCGGCGCGAGAGCCGGAGATGGCTGTACGCGCAGGGACCGCGGGATCCATACCGACGAATGCTCCCGATCCCGCCGCCGCGCCGCGCGCCGCCGAGAACTCGAGCACACCGGTATTACCGGGAACCACAACGAGCGTGGCCGCTCCGATGACGGCAGTCGCGCCGGCAGCGCGTGCGACTTCCGGTGCGTCCTCGACGGCGACATCACGCGCGTCAAGTGCGACGTCACGTGCAACGTCGTCGAGCGCGAGTGAGCCTGTCCGATTGGAGACTACGGCATCCGGAACAGTGACGGTGACCAATACGCCGCCGCCGCGCGAGTCGCGTTTGCGGCGTGCATTGCGCTCAATGGGAATCGGGAAGCGCACACCAGCGCCGCCCCCCGCCCCGCCCGCGCAGTAACGCTGATCGCTCAGGTTGATATCAGGACGCAAGACCGCCGGCTTTCAGCCGGCGGACTTGCGTCTTTCGGTGTCTGGATCAGTCTCGGCGTCCGCCGAAGAGGCGCAGCAGGAAGAGGAAGATGTTGATGAAGGCGAGATAGAGGCCAAGGGCGCCAATGATCGCCATCTGTTCGCTGCGGTCGCCGGCGACCTGCGCCATCGCCTTGAGCTCCTGCGTGCGATACGCCGTGAGGCCGAGGAACACGAACACGCCGATCAGGCTGATTGCCATGTCGAGCGCCGTCGAGCGGATGAACATGTTGATCACCATCGTGATCAGGATGCCGATCACACCCATGAACAGGAAAGCGCCGAAGCGGGTCAGGTCGCGCTTGGTGACCATCCCGTAGATGCTCATCGCGCCGAACGTCACCGCGGCGGTTGCGAACGCGCGAACGATCGAGCCCTGCGTGTAGACGAAAAAGATCACGCTGAGTGTCAGTCCGTTCAGCAGCGAGTAGATGAGAAACGCGGACGCGGCGGCCCCGCCTGACATTTTGTTGATGGCGAAGTTCAGGTACAGCACCAGGCCGAACTCGGCAATGATGAGACCGAAGAACACCATCCGATTGGCAAGCACCAGCTGCTGCATCGCAGGCGATGCGACGACCCACATCGACGCGAGTGACGTCAGCAGCAGCCCGCCAAACATCCACGCGTAAACACTTCGGAAGAAGACCCGCGTCCTCTCCGAGCTCTCCGCGGTGCGTCCGTCAACCCATGCCGGTTGGTTCTGAATCGGAAACTGAGACATATCGCTGTATGCCCTCCTCAGGCGGAACAAGATAACCCGATGTGAGCCCGCTCACTTCCGGAACGCGTCTTGCTGTCGGAATTTACAATAGTCCACTCAGGTTTGGAACGAAAGCAAAGGTTGACAATCCGGCGCTCATGTCGTTGTAAGTCATAGAAGGAGAATCAAGTTATGTCAAAGATCATCGGAATTGACCTCGGAACCACCAACTCTGTGGTTTCGGTCATGGAAGGCAACGAGCCGAAGGTCATTGTGAACGCCGAGGGGAGCCGCATCACCCCGTCGGTCGTCGGTTTCGCAAAGAACGGTGAGCGACTGGTCGGTCAGGTTGCGAAGCGCCAGGCAGTGACGAATCCCGAAAACACGGTCTTTTCGATCAAGCGCTTCATGGGACGCAAGTTCAATGAAGTCAACGAAGAGATGAAGATGGTCCCCTACAAGGTCACGGCTGCGTCGAACAACGACGTGCGCGTCGATGTGTCTGGGAAGATGTTTTCCCCCCCCGAGATCTCCGCGATGATTCTGCAGAAGCTGAAGCAGGCGGCGGAAGATTACCTCGGTGAGAAGGTGGACCGCGCGGTCATCACCGTGCCGGCGTACTTCAATGACTCGCAGCGCCAGGCAACGAAGGACGCAGGCGAGATTGCGGGTCTCAAAGTCGAGCGTCTCGTCAACGAGCCGACGGCAGCCGCGCTCGCGTACGGTCTCGACAAGAAGAAGGACGAGACGATCGCGGTGTACGACTTCGGCGGCGGCACGTTCGACATCTCAATCCTCGAAGTCGGCGAAGGTGTTGTCGAAGTGAAGTCGACCAACGGTGACACGCACCTCGGCGGCGACAACATCGACCAGCGCCTCATCGACTGGATCATCGACGAGTTCAAGAAGGATCAGGGGATCGATCTCTCGAAGGACAAGATGGCGTTGCAGCGTCTCAGAGAAGGGGCGGAGAAGGCGAAGATCGAGCTCAGCTCGACGATGTCGACCGACGTCAATCTTCCGTTCATCACGGCCGACGCGTCGGGACCCAAGCACCTGAGCATGAACCTGACGCGCGCGAAGTTCGAGCAGCTCATCGGCGACATCGTCCAGAAGACGATGGGACCGCTCAAGCAGGCGCTCGCCGACGCGGGTGTCGCGCCGAAGGACATCGACGAGGTCGTTCTGGTCGGCGGCTCGACGCGCATCCCGATGGTTCAAAAGGCGGTGCAGGACTACTTCGGCGGCAAGGAGCCGCACAAGGGTGTGAACCCGGATGAAGTCGTAGCGATCGGGGCTGCGGTGCAGGGCGGCGTTCTCGGCGGCGACGTCAAGGACGTGCTTCTGCTCGACGTCACTCCGCTTTCGCTCGGCATCGAGACTCTCGGCGGCGTGATGACGAAGCTCATCGAGCGCAACACCACGATTCCGACGCGCAAGTCGGAGATCTTCTCCACGGCTGCGGACAACCAGACGTCGGTCGAGATCAAGGTCTTCCAGGGTGAGCGAGAGATGGCGTCGGCGAACAAGCTGCTCGGCGCGTTCCACCTGATCGGCATTCCGCCGGCACAGCGTGGGATCCCGCAAGTCGAGGTCACGTTCGACATTGACGCAAACGGCATCATGCACGTCACGGCGAAGGACCTCGGCACCGGCAAGGAACAGAAGATCACGATCACAAGCTCCTCGGGTCTGTCAAAGGACGACGTCGAGAAGCTCGTGAAGGATGCCGAGTCGCACGCGGAAGAGGATCGCGGGCGGCGCGAGGAGATCGAGGCGAAGAACCAGCTCGACTCGATGGTTTACTCGGTCGAGAAGATGCTCAACGAGAACCGCGAGAAACTTGCCGGCCCCGACGTCCAGACGCTCGAAGCCGCGATCGGCGAGGCGCGGAAGGCGATGGAGCAGGGGGGCACGGACACCCTTCGCAAGGCCACCGAGAATCTTCAGAAAGCGTCGCACAAACTCGCCGAGGCGATGTACGCGCAGCAGGGCCAGAGCGGTTCAGGACCGGCCGACGGCGGCGCGGCGGGTGGCGGTCAGCAGGCTGGATCGCAGAAGGACGACGTCATCGAAGCCGAAGTCGTGGAAGAGAACAAGTAGTCATCTGATGGAGGGCAGGCGGAATCGCCTGCCCTCCACTGGAAATGCTCATATGACGCGACGGCGAGCCGACGGATTCGTGATGATCTCGATCATCGCGGAGCGTTACAACATCCATCCGCAGACACTGCGGCTCTACGAGCGCGAAGGTCTCATCAAGCCGGCGCGGACGTCGGGGAACACCCGCCTGTACGGCATCGATGAGATCAAGAAGCTCGAGATGATCCTCACGCTCACGCGAGATCTCGGCGTGAATCTCGCGGGCGTCGAAGTGGTCCTGCAACTCGCGCGGCGGATGCACGAAGCCGACATGCAGTTCGACCAGCTCCTCGACTTCATCCGCCAGGCAATGCTCGACAAACGCCACGGCATCGAGCGCGAGAACGCACTGGTCAAATCAGAACGCCGCGATCTCACGCGACGGTGACGTGTGAGTCATTCCGAGCGCAAGCGAGGAATCTGGGCGGTGGGTCGCTTTCCTTCCCCCAGATTCCTCGCTTGCGCTCGGAATGAC
>JAENWF010000107.1 GCA_016650215.1 Thermoanaerobaculia bacterium | reverse complement strand
GTTAGCAAGTGGCGCGTGCGGCGTCCAGTGGTGACAAGTCTGACACCCTGCTGGCCTCCGTGGCTCGGCACGCCGCATCATGATGGCCTCGTGATCCGGCTCAGCTATGACCCGCCGTATGACTGGAACGCGATGTTCTCGTTTCTCGCCAAACGCGCGATTCCGGGCGTGGAGTCGTGCGACGGCGCGACGTACTACGAGCGGACGATCGAGATCGGCGACACGCGAGGGTTGATGCGAGCGACGCCGAAGCGCGATGCACTTGTGGTCTCGCTTCCGACGGCCTTCGCGGCGCACCGGAGGGGAATTGTCGCGCGACTTCGTCGCATGTTTGACCTTGACGCAGATCCTGGCGTGATCGCGGCGCGTCTCGCGAAGGACCGGCTGCTCGCACCGCTCATCGCGAAGCGGCCGGGGTTGAGGCTTCCGGGCGCTTGGGATCCGTTCGAGATCGCGGTGCGGGCGATCGCCGGCCAACAAGTGAGTGTCGCGGCCGCGCGCGGCGTTCTGACGAAGATCACCGCGCGATATGGGATGCAACTGTCCGAGGGTCGATGCCTTTTTCCCCGTCCAGAGGATCTGTCGGAATCCGGCGCGTTGCCAATGCCCACGCGGCGTGCGGCCACGATTCGCCGAGTGGCTGCTGCGCTCACTTCAGGCGAGCTGAGATTCGACGCGTCCGCTGATGACGTCATCCGACGTCTGCAGGACGTAGACGGAATCGGGCCGTGGACCGCGAACTACATCGCGATGCGCGCACTCGGCGATCGCGACGCCTTCCCATCGGGCGATCTGATTCTCCGCCGCGCGGCCGGCAACCTCTCGGCCTCGCAGCTCGAGCGACGGGCCGAGGCGTGGCGTCCGTGGCGCGCGTATGCTGTCCTTCATCTATGGGCGGGCTGACGTTCACCCATCTCGACTCTCCCGTCGGCGTGCTGCTGCTGGTGCGCAACGAGCAGGGATTGCGAGCGATCTCGTTCGAGCGAGGTGGGGAGCCTGCCCCCCCGCCAGCCGCTGCCACGCGCGACGACCGTGCGTTCGACGACATCGCGTCGGAGCTCGGCGCTTACTTTCAGCGCCGATTGACTGAATTCAAAGTGAAGCTCAACCCGGCCGGGACGCCCTTTCAGCGCTCTGTGTGGGACGTCTTGCGCTCGATTCCTTACGGCGAGACGCGGTCGTACTCGCAGGTTGCTGCCGCAATCGGTCGCCCAGAGGCGGTTCGGGCGGTCGGGACCGCGAACGGCGCGAATCCATTGCCGATCATCGTCCCCTGCCACCGCGTGATCGGCACTAACGGGTCGCTCACGGGCTTTGGCGGAGGCCTCACCGCGAAGCGGTTTCTTCTCGACCTCGAGACTTACGCGGAAACCCTGCCACGATGATCGTCGGAATCGTGGGCGGGATTGCGCCTGAGTCCACCGTGGAGTACTACCGCTCGATCATCCGTCGTTACCGTGAGCGAACCGGCAGCACGTCGTATCCGCGCATCGTGATCAACAGCATCGATCTCGAAGAGATGCTGCGCCTGGTAGCGGCGGGCGACCGCAACGCTCTGACAGACTACCTTCTCCACCAGGTACGGATGCTCGAGCGCGCCGGCGCAGACTTCGGTTTCTTCGCATCCAACACGCCGCACATCGTCTTCGAGGAGGTTGAGCGCCAGTCTGCGATCCCTCTCATCAGCATCGTCCGCACGGCATGCGCGTCGGCGCTCGCTCTTGGAGTCCGGCGCGCCGGACTTCTCGGAACTCGCTACACGATGGAGTCTGCTTTCTATCCCGAGACCTTCAAGGCGAGCGGAATTGAGATCTTGATTCCGAGCGAGGCCGATCGCACGTGGGTGCACGAACGCTACATGAACGAGCTCGTGGCCGGGTCGTTCCGGGACGAGACGAGAAAAGGGCTCTTGCAGGTGATCTCGCGGATGCACGCGCCTGGCGGACTCGACGCGGTGATTCTCGGCGGAACGGAGTTGCCTCTCATTCTGACGAGCGATATCCCGACGCCTGTTCCACTCATCGACACCACGCGAAGCCACGTGGAGGCTGTCGTCGAGAGGATGATCGCCGCGTAGCGCAGAAACAAGAACGCCGCCCTTGCGGGGCGGCGCTCAATTCGTTTCTGTTTGTTGCGTTCGGTTAGTGACCGCCGCCGATTCCGAGCGACTTGTCGAGCGACTTTTCGATCAGCTTCTCGGCCTCGAGCTCCGGGATGTTTTTCACGATCGCGACTTCCGACACGATCAGGTACTTGGCCCGGTCGTACATCTTCTTCTCACGGAACGAGAGGCTCTTCTTCTTCGAGACCTCGTTGAGGTTCTTGAGGACGGCGGCGACATCTTCGAGGCGTCCCGTCTTCATCTTCTCCAGATTCTCGCGGTAGCGGCCCTTCCAGTCGGTATGAGACTTCTGGACGTGCTCTTCGATCAGCCCGATGAGCCCCTTGATCTCTTTCTGCTGGTAGAGGCGGCGCAGACCGACGCGGTCGCCGTTCATGATCGGCACCACCAGTCGTGAGTTATTTGCGAGAAGCCGCAGATGGTAGTACGTGTCATCTGTACCAAAAATGGGCGAGGTCCCGATCTGTTCTACGACAGTCACACCGTGGTTCGGATAAACGAGCTTTTCGCCGACTTTGAATCCGAGTTTCATTGAAGACACTAGTGAGGCTCCTTTCGGAATTTGCTGGCAGAAACTGCGAGGGACGCGCATTGTACGCTGGAGCCCCCGATCGGTCAACCCACAGCGCCCCGAAATCTGACAATGACCGGCTCAACAATAGGGGTGTGGGCGTGAGCGGCGTCACACCTCAAGTCACGGCAAAAGCAGGGGTTTGCTGTCATCCTGAGCCGCGAAGACGGCGAAGGATCTCCCGCGCAAGAACCACCGTCGCCTGGACGCGTGGGTTCTGGGTTCTCTCAACCCTGAGCGAAGCGAAGGGTCTACTGAGAGCACGAGCGGCGCGAGAGCATGTCTCGAAGAACGTGCCGCGTGCGCGGATCGATCGTAGCTTGTGCTATCAGAAGACCCTTCGCTTCGCTCAGGGTTGTAAGACCTAGCGCTTCGCCCTCATTCGTCGGAGAAGCTGGTGCAGCTTGTCCAGCCCCTCGCGTCGCTCGCTTTCGGTTCCGGTCAGCAGGTCTTCGATCGCCTGCAGCTCTTCCTGAAAAGCGGGAGAGGTTGCTGCAGGCGCGATCACGTCCACCTGCGCGACCGCGGGCGCGCTCGCGACACCGACCGGTGCCGCTCCCGCTCCGACGAGCGTGTCGTGCAGCCGCGTCGCCATCGCGCGGATTGAGGGTACTTCCTCGTTGTCGATTGCACGGAGCAGCGCTTTCGCGCTTGCGACCGCGGTCGCGTACGGACTGTCTACGTTATCGACGATCTTCGCCTGAATGAGAGTGAGCACGACGTTGCCGTAACCAGCATCCTTGTCTGCGCGTGCGAACACCCGGGCGGTTGCCTGTCGCGCGACAATCGGAAAATCAATCGGAGTCGAAGCGCCCGGCTCGAGCCACGTCTCAATTTTGAATACCTGCGTGCGCGTCGCGGATGAGTTCTCAGGGATGAGCTCGAGCTCGACACGATCGATCCAGACGCGGCGGTTGCGCGTCACCATCATCCGGCGGGAGGGCGAGGAGACGATCAGACGGTAGACCCACGCGCCTTTGACTTCGGCTTTCGTCAGATCGTTCTCGTCTTTCTCCTTCCGGATCGAAAAATCATTCCCGATCCGTCCCGCTTCGAGCCGCTCGAACGTCGCGAACTGAAACGAGCCATCCGCGCGCTTGCCGCGCAGCAGATCGATGTCGTCCTGGACGATCCGCTTGAGCAGGTTCGTCGGCAGATCCTTCCGGCTCGCCTCAGCGACGCGGTCGACGACTGTCGCGTCCTGCGCGACGCGTTGAATCGGCGCCTCGGCGCCGAGGCCCGTTGCTGCGATCAGAAAAAGTGCGGCGGTGGTTCGCATGATCAATTTCCTACTCCTAGTTCCGGCAATACGCTCCTGCCGGGAAGTCCCTTCAACGGTAATCGCAGATACTCGCACACGGTAGCCCCGAGGTCGGCGAACGTACTGCGCGTGCCGAGCGGCGTAGCTGCTGAGATGCGCGGACCGGCGACGATGAGCGGCACATACTCGCGCGTGTGATCGGTGGAGACGTCGGTCGGATCGCAGCCGTGATCGGCGGTGATGAACAGCAGATCGTCGTGCCGCAGCGCGCCGAGCAGCTCCTTCAGCTCGCCGTCGAAACTCTCGAGAGCGCGCGCGTATCCGGGCGCGTCGTTTCGATGTCCGTACTTGGAATCGAAGTCCACGAGATTCGTGAAGATGAAGTCGGCGTCCGATTCGCGGATCAGATCGATCGTCTTTCGCATGCCGTCTGTGTTCGATTCTGTCCGGATCTCTTTTCCGATCCCGACACCATCGAAGATGTCGGAGATTTTTCCGAGACCGACGACTTGCCGTCCCGCCTTGTGCGCCCTTTCCATGACGGTCTCACCGGTCGGCCTCACGGAGAAGTCCTTCCGGTTCGGGGTCCTCTTGAACTTGCCCGCTCCAGGTCCGACGAATGGCCGCGCGATGATCCGTCCGATGTTGTGCTCGCCGCGCATCAGCTCGCGGGCGATCGCGCAGATCCGCCAGAGCTCTTCGACCGGAATCACCTGTTCGTGCGCCGCTACCTGGAACACCGAGTCCCCCGACGTGTAAACGATCGGGCAGCCGGTACGCATGTGCTCCTCACCCAGTTCGTCGAGGATCACGGTTCCGGACGCCGGCTTGTTGCCGAGGGTCTTCCGCCCGATGCGGCGCTCGTACTCTTCGATGACTTCGCGCGGAAATCCGTCGGGATACGTGCGGAACGGATCCTTCACGACGAGCCCCATCATTTCCCAGTGACCAGTCGTCGTGTCTTTCCCCGCGCTCAACTCGGCCATGCGCCCATACGCAGCGCGCGGCGTCTCGCTGGAAGCAGGGGAGGGAAGCGTGTGCAGAAGTCCGAGGCTCGTGAGCGTCGGCAGCTTCGGATGCTGCGACGAGAGAACGTGTCCGAGTGTGTTCGATCCCGCGTCGCCGAATTCCGCCGCGTCGGGAAGCTCACCAACGCCGAGCGAATCGCACACCAGAATGATTGCGCGTCTCATGACGCGAAGAATACCGGATACTTTCGTCATCCTTCGCTACGCTCAGAGGCTGTGAAGAAAATCCGGCCTCTGTGTGGCGCCGTCGACCCGCGGCGGCGCTCTGCGGCCGTCGGGAACATGGATCGCCAATGACGAGGTCGCCGCCGCGGGTCGGCGGCGCGCCACACAGAACCGCCACGTTCGATTTTTTCACAGGCTCCTCAGGATGAGACGCCCGGGCGCACGTCTACGAGTTATTCACGAAATGCAGGAGCTCGTCGAACGCGAAGGGCTTTTCGAGCACTCCTGCCACGCGCACCGATGGATTGGCTTTGCGCCAGAGTCTCGCGACGCCCGACATGATGATGAGCTGCGTGCCGTTGTGCGCGGCGAGCACCTGCTCGACGACGACTTTCCCCCCTTCACGCGGGAGAATGAGATCGAGCACGACCAGGTCGTAGCGCACGGCGTCGAGTTTCTGCATCGCGCTCGTTGCGGAATCCGATCCCTCGACTTCGAA
This sequence comes from Thermoanaerobaculia bacterium, assembly GCA_016650215.1. Taxonomy (GTDB): domain Bacteria; phylum Acidobacteriota; class Thermoanaerobaculia; order Gp7-AA8; family Gp7-AA8; genus JAENWF01. The sequence goes on along the minus strand of JAENWF010000107.1, from coordinate 28,788 downwards.
GCCACGGCTCCGCAGACGCTGCACGAGCATCTCACGCACGTGCATGTCATCGTCGACGACCAGAATCTTCTTGACACCGTTCACAGCGGGAACCCTCAACAGCAATAAACATCCGACAAGGCCTCCCCGGTGTGACCTGGCTCACGTGCAAGTAGAATCGCCACCCTATGAAGGAGATGAGTGTCTACGAAGTCCTCAACCGCAAGCGCCGCGGAGCCCCTCTGGAGCCCCATGAGATCGAGACATTCGTCGATCGCTACACCCGGGGAGAGATCCCCGACTACCAGATGAGTGCGCTCCTGATGGCGATCGCCATCAACGGGATGACCGCTCAGGAGATGGCCACCCTGACTCAGGCGATGCTCCGCTCCGGGGAGCAGTGGCACCTCCGCAATCAGTACGACTTCATCTGCGACAAGCACTCGACGGGTGGCATCGGCGACAAGATCTCGCTCGTCCTCTCGCCGTGGGTCGCAGCGTGCGGGATCAAGATCGGGATGCTCTCGGGCCGCGGCCTCGGCCACACGGGCGGTACGCTCGACAAGCTCGAGGCGATCCCGGGCTTCAACGCGCGGCTCTCGCGCAAGGAGTTCGACGGAGCGATTGCCGAAGCAGGATGCGTGATCTCGACCTCGACCGAGGGCATCGCGCCTGCCGACCGGAAGATCTACGCGCTACGCGACGTGACCGGAACCGTCGAGTCGCTGCCGCTCATCACGGCGTCGATCATGTCGAAGAAGCTCGCGATGGGAGCTTCCGCACTCATCCTCGACGTAAAGACCGGCAGCGGCGCGTTCATGCGCCTCTATCAGGACTCGAAGGCGCTCGCACAATCGCTGATCGCCGCTGCCGAGGGCTCGGGCACGAAGGTGGAGGCGCTCATCACCGACATGGATCGTCCCCTCGGCGTCGCCGCGGGTAACGCGAACGAGATCGTCGAGACGATCGAAGTCCTCAAAGGAAAGGGACCGTCCGACGTGCTCGACATCACGCGCGTGCAGGCGGTCAGACTTCTCGTCATGTCGGGCCGCTACGACGAGGCGTCAGCAGGGAAGAAGCTCGACGAAACGCTCCGCAGCGGCGCGGCGCTCGAACAGACGAGAAAGTGGATTGCCGCGCAGAAGGGCGACGCGCGGATCGTCGACGACTACTCGCGCCTCCCCCAGCCGTCGAAGACAATCGAAGTGAAAGCGCCGCGCAGCGGCTACATCTCCCACATCGACACCTATGAGGCCGGCATGTTCATCGTCGATCTCGGCGCAGGCCGGAAGAAGGCCGACGACGTGATCGATTTCGCGGCAGGCGTGATGTTCGACCGCCGCACCGGCGACGAGGTGAAGGCTGGCGAGACGATCGCGCGGATTCAGCTCGGCAAGCGGGGAGGCGACGAGCTCGTCACACGTTTCCTTTCGTTCGTTCAGTTTGCCGACGCGCCGCCTGCGCCCCGACCACTCGTGCATGAGCATCTGACGTGATTCGTGCAGTCGTTCTTCTCAGCGGTGGTCTCGACTCCGCGACGGTCCTCGCGATCGCGAAGTCGGAGGGGCGTGTCTGCCACGCGCTGACGTTTCAGTACGGACAGCGCCATGAGATTGAGCTCGCGGCGTCGAGGCGGGTGGCTGTAGCGCTGCACGCCGATGAGCACGTCGTCTATCCGATCAATCTCCGCGTGTTTGGCGCGAGCGCGCTGACGGCGGACATCGATGTGCCCAAAGACGCGGTGGGCGCGCCGGGGATCCCGGTCACGTACGTCCCGGCCCGGAACACGATCTTTCTCGCCCTTGCGCTCGGATTCGCCGAAGCTCGCGAAGCGCAGGAGATCTGGCTCGGCGTTAACGCCGTCGACTTCAGCGGCTATCCCGACTGCCGCCCCGAGTTCATCGACGCGTTTCAGCAGGTCGTGCTCAAGGGAACGCGGAGCGGCGTGGAAAAGGGGGAGCCGCGGATCGTCACCCCCCTGATCCTGTTGTCCAAGGCAGAGATCATCAGGCGGGGAGTTTCGCTGGGGATCGACTACTCGATGACGCACTCCTGCTATGACCCCGATCCGTCGGGAAAACCGTGCGGACACTGCGATTCGTGCATATTGAGGAGAAGGGGATTCGAGGAGGCTGGCCTTAGCCCGTCATCCTGAGCGAAGCGAAGGATCTTCTGAGAGCACGAGCTAAGATCGTGCGGCGCACGAACATCGTGATCCCAGCTGCTATCAATGGTCTCTTGTGCTATCAGAAGATGCTTCGCTTCGCTCAGCATGACGCCGCCGCCCGCCCAAGAATATGAGAATCACCGAAATCTTCCACTCGATCCAGGGCGAGTCGTCCCACGCCGGACGGCCGTGCGTCTTTGTCCGCCTCACGGGCTGCAATCTCCGCTGCCGCTGGTGCGACTCGGCCTACACCTTCACCGGCGGGGAGAAGATCGAGATCGAGCAGATCGTCGAGAAGGTGAAGAGCTACGGCTGCAACCTCGTCGAGATCACCGGAGGTGAGCCGCTCGCGCAACCCGAAGCATTCACGCTGATCGAAAGACTCTGCAATGACGGATTCGAAGTTCTGATCGAAACCTCCGGCTCGATCGACATCACCCCCGTCGATCCGCGCGCGAAGATCATTCTCGACATCAAGTGTCCCGGCTCAGGCGAAGTCGAGAAGAACCGCTGGTCGAACATCGAGCATCTTCGCGCGCACGATGAGATCAAGTTCGTGATTTCAGACCGCGCCGATTACGATTGGGGGCGCGGGATCATCGCGCAGCATCGACTCGACCGCTGGACGATTCTCATCTCGCCGGTCTGGGGCGAGATGGAGATGAAGCCGCTCGCCGAATGGATGCTCGCCGACCGCCTCCCGGCACGCTTCCAGACGCAGTTGCACAAACATATCTGGGGGGCGGATGTGCATGGCGTTTGAGACGAGGACTGAGGACTGAGTGCTGAGTTGTGACGCGTGACGCGTTACGAGTGACGAGTTGAGACCGACTAATTCTATGAAACCTGTACTGGATCACATTGGGATCGCGGTTCGTTCCATTGAGGGCGCTGCTGTTTACCGTGCGCTGGGCCTGACCGTCGATCATGTCGAGACGGTGGAGACCCAGGGAGTCCGCATCGCGTTTCTTCCGGTCGGCGACTCGAGTCTCGAGCTGCTCGAGCCGACTTCGGCCGCGTCGCCTGTTGCAAAGTTCATCGAGAAGCGGGGCGAGGGGATTCATCACATCTGCTTTCGGGTAGACGACATCGACGCGCATCTCGAACGGCTGAAGGCCGCGGGGTTCCGGCTGATCAATGAGAGCCCGGTGCCGGGCGCCCATGGCTGCCGCGTGGCATTTCTCCATCCGGCCGCCGGCAACGGCGTGCTGATCGAGCTGAGTGAGAAAGTGAAATGATCGAGGGGTTCGAGCCGAAGTCACTCATCATCGTGAATCTGGTGAACCCGAAGGAGAAATTCTTCGGAATCCTCTCGGCGCTCTCTCCTGCCGGCGTCACGTTCCGTGCGATCAATCTCGATTCCTTCGAGGATTGGATTCACCAGATCGCGCGCGATGAAGAACCGAACCTCGATCTTCTGACGATGTTCGTACCGCTGTTCCGCGTCGAACGGATCTTCCTCGACGAGGCTTCAGGGTCGATCAAGTCATACGCGCAACGGTTCGGTGAAGTGGTGGGGCGCGAGCTTCGCGAGGTCATCCCGATCTGATATCGTCCGCGCCGCATCAATTTTCTCGGAGGTTTCCTTCAGTGAAGCGTTCAATCATCGCCGCTCTCGTCCTTCTCTCCATCGCGGGCGGCTGCAAGAAAGAAGATCAATACGTCGAGTCGGAAGCGTTCAGCTTCGTCGTCTACCCGGGCGCGAAATACCTCGGCGGCATCAGCGACATGACCCGGCAGGCGCACAAGGTCCTCAAGCCAAATGAGGAGCCACCGCCTGTTGCCGTTTACGACACCGACGCGCCGGTCGATCAGGTCGCGGCCTTCTACGCGAAGTCGTACGGCTACGTTGAAGTTGCCCCGAACGTGACGAACAACCTCAGCGCTACGAAACCGCCAGCGTTCTACCGAACCGGCGATCTTGCGGCCGACGCCAAAGCGATCGAGTCGCTCATCCCGAAACTGAACCTCAAGACCGACATCACGAAAGCCGCCGGCCCATATCGCGCGGCGGAAATCGAGCCGCGCCCGAATCGCCCCCGCGTCACCGTGCAGCGTCCGTACTTTGACGTGACCACCTCTCAGGTGGTCGATCGCACGATGATTCTGATGTCGCGCTGATCGGGCGTTCAAACCCTGAGCGAAGCGAAGCGTCTGCGGCGCCACACAGAAGCCAATTGTTTTCACAGCCTCTCAGGCTGAGCAGAACTCCGGATATCATCCGCGGCCGTGTTCAATGCTTCGTGGCTTCTGGTGGCGGCTGTCTACACAGCGGCGGTGTGGCTGACGCGGCGTGCCGGGTTGGAGCTCCGATGGCGCGTCGCCGGATTCTTCTACCTTCTGGTCTTCATCTTTCTACATCAGTCGCTCACGGGCGACATGGTGAATTTGCCGGCGGACTTTCTCCGGATCCTGCCGCCGTGGACCGGACTCACGCGCGATCACCGTCCGATCAACTCGGACATCAACGACCTCGTGCTTCAGATCGCTCCGTGGGCGCATCAGGTACGCGAGAGCTGGAGGTCGCTCGAGTTTCCGCTCTGGAACCATCTCTCGGGCGGGGGCTATCCGCTGCTCGCGAACGGCCAGAGCTCGGCGTTCTCTCCGCTGCGGCTGTTCGCGCTGCCGCTACCTCTCGGTCAGAGCTTCGCGGCCGAGGCGGCGATGAAGATTCTCGCGGCACTCACATTCACGTTTCTCTTCTGTCGCCGGCGTGGCTATTCGGAGATTGCGAGCTCGATCGGCGCGATCTGCTTCGGCTTCTGCAGCTTTCTCATCACGTGGCTGCACTTCCCGCTGGTGACCGTCGCGGCGTTCGTTCCGGCGGCGTTGTTGCAGATCGATCTCCTGGCGGAAAAGCGCACCTTCGGCCGCTTCGCGTTCGCCGCCGCGCTCTGGGCGACGCTGCTGTTCGGCGGCCACCCTGAGACGGTCGCCCACATCTTCTTCATTTCGCTTCTCTATCTCCTCTGGATCGTGCTGGTCGAGCGGCCGTTCGCGCCGCGCGATGCGTTCCGCTTCATCCTCACGCTCGGCGGCGCCCTGGCAGTCGCGGGATTGCTGGCCGCACCGTTTCTCGCACCGTTCGCCGAGGCGCTGACCAGGTCGAAGCGGTACCAGGAGTTGCAGGTGAGTCCGCAGGCGATCGGTTACTACTCGGACTGGCCGTCGTTCGTCGTCCTGCTTCAGCCGCATTTCTACGGACAGCTCCCGTTCGAGAAATCGTGGGGACCTGCGACTGCGGAGTCGATCAGCGGCTTCGCGGGAGCGCTCGGGATCGGCGCGTGGCTCGCGCTGCTGATCCACGTCGTCGCGAGTCGCTCGTGGCGCTCGCGCGAGGCGTTCTTCGTCATCTCAACAGTGATTGTGCTTGGCATCGTCATGGCGTGGCCAGGCATCAGCGACATCTTTCATCTCGTGTTCCGTCTCGCCGCCAACGTGCGCCTGCGGCTGCTCTTCTGCTTTCTTCTCGCGATGATGACGGCGGCGGCGATCGATCTGCTGCTTCGCGACCGGGCGCGCATCGCGTTCCTGATCGGAGTCTGCTTCAGCGCCGCGGTTCTGCTCTATCTCGTCCTCAGCACACCTTACGAGCTGCCTTGGCATCGCGACACGGCGATCGCCGCGATCGTGCCGAGCATGCTCGTCCTGCTCATCGCGTGTACCGTTCCATTCGCGGGGCGCTTCAAGCTCCTCGCGACGTCGATCCTCGCCGTCGCGATTCTCGCGGAGCTCTGGAATGTCAGCCGCGCGTGGAATCCGAACGTGCCGGCATCGACGCTCTACGCACCGACACCGCTCATCGAGGCGCTGCAGAAAATGAAAGCTGCGCAGCCATCGAACGCTCCATTCCGTATGGTCGGAATCGGGCCCGCGATGTTCACGAATGTTCCGGCAGTGTTCGGGTTCGAAGATGTACGCGCGCACGATCCGATGGCCAACGGCCGCTACCTCGGCGTGCTTCGCGTACTCACCGGATACAACACCGCTGATTACTTCGCTCAGTGGAAAAACTACGAGACGGGTGTGCTCGACTTTCTCAACGTCCGGTGGGTCGTGACCGATCCCCGCACCAAACTGAAGGATCAGCAGCGGTTCGCGCTCGTCTACGAAGGTCGCGACGGACGGATCTACGAGAACCTCACCGTGCTGCCCCGATTCTTCTCCACGCGAAACGTCGTGCTCGAGTTCCGCGACGATGCATTCTTCAAGCTGCTGGGGACGCACAACGACTGGGCGAACACGGCATTGCTCGAGGAGTTGCCGGTCGATAGCGATCAGATGCGCTCCGACCTGCTCGCACCGCGTCCGTTTGATGCGCCGCATGCAACGCTCCAGATTGTTCGCGCCCGACCGACGGATTTCACGCTGCGCGTCGACGCGCCGCGGCACACGATGGTCGTCAGCAGCATTCCGTGGTGGCCGGGGTGGCGCGTGGCATCACACGGCGGTTCTCTGCGTCCGGTTCGTGTCAACGGCGGATTTCTCGGCTTCGTCGTTCCGCCCGGGATCTCGGATGTCCGTGTCCGGTACGCGCCGATGAGTTTCCGGGTAGGGTTCTGGGTGGCTCTGGCAACTGCGCTGGGGATGGTGGGATTCGGGGTGTGGAATCGAAAACCATCCTGAGCTGCGAAGACAGCGAAGGATCAACGGTGGCACCGCGACGGGTGAACGGCAGCCGCGGCTCGTGGCGCGACGGACCCGGTGCCGCCGTTGACCCTTCGCTATCGCTCAGGGTGCGGAGAGACGACTACCGGAACTTCTTGTTGAGCCGGTCCCTCGCCATGCCGTCCACCTTTACCAGCAGCGGGCCGAGCACTTCGCGCTGTTTCTCGACAAGCTGCGCGATGCCGTTTTTGGCGAGCGCGATCATCGCGTTCATCTCTTCATCGTTGAATGAGGCGCCTTCGGCGGTGCCCTGAAGCTCGATGAAGCGTCCCTTGCCCGTGGCGACTACGTTCATATCCACGCCGGCCTTGGAGTCTTCCTGATAGTTGAGGTCGAGTGAAGGCACGCCGCCGATCATTCCGACGGACACGGCGGCGATGAAATCGTTCAGCGGCCAGCTCGCCATGTTGCCGTCGACATACAGACGGCCGAGCGCGGTGACGAGCGCGACGAAGGCGCCGGTGATCGACGCGGTGCGCGTACCGCCGTCGGCCTGCAGGACGTCGCAATCGATCCAGACGGTTCGCTCGCCCATCATCTCGGTGTTGACCGCGGCACGGAGCGAGCGCCCGATGAGGCGCTGAATCTCCATCGTACGGCCGCCCTGCTTCCCTTTCGCCGCTTCGCGCTCGGTCCGTTCGTTCGTCGCGCGCGGGAGCATTCCGTACTCTGCCGTGACCCAACCGCGTCCGGTGCGATAGAGAAACGGCGGCACCTTCTCCTGAATCGAAGCGGTGCAGACCACACGCGTGTCGCCGACCTCGATGAGGACCGACCCTTCGGCGTGCTTGATGAAGTTCATGTGGATGGTGACGGGACGCAATTGATCCACGGCGCGTCCGTCGGCGCGAGGTTTCGCTGCAGAGTTTGTATTGGTCATCAGATCGCCGGGGTGGCCGGCACTTTCTCTTCGATTTCCGACCCTTTCGGGACGACGACGATGCCGCTTTCGGTCACCGTGAAGCGCTCGCGGTCGGCTTCGAGATCGTATCCGATCGTCGTATGTGGCGGGATCTTGACACCCTTGTCGATGATCGCGCGGCGAATCTTCGAGTAGCGGCCGACGTCCACGCCATCCATCAGGATCGACTCGTCGATATCGGTGTATGAGTGGATCCGCACGCGCGGGTGAAGCACCGAGCGGTTGATTGTTCCGCCCGAGATGATGACGCCATCGGAGACGAGCGAGTCGGTCGCGATCCCGGTTCTCTGCGTGTTCTTGTCGGCAAAGACGAACTTCGCCGGCGGCAGATGCATCGGCGCGGAGACGACCGGCCACAGCGGGTTGTACAGGTTGAATGCCGGCGTGACCGACACCAGATCCATCGATGCCTCAAAGTACGCATCGATCGTTCCGACGTCACGCCAGTAGCCGACGTTGTGACCTGACTCACCCGGGATGTGGTTCTTCGCGAAGTCGTACGCGTAGACCTTCATCCGCGGGTACATGTCGGGGATGATCTCCTTGCCGAAATCGTGCGCCGAATCGCGCAGCGCGTTGCGCTGGAGCACGTCGATCATCACGCTCGCCTTGAAGATGTAGTTGCCCATCGAGGCGAGAACCTTGTCCGGCTGCCCCGGAATCGTCTTGGCTCCCGACTTCGGCTTCTCGACGAATCCGGTCACGCGGAAATCGCTGTCGATCTCGACGACACCGAACTGGTTCGCTTCCGCCAGCGGAACCGGATTTGTCGCGATCGTCAGATCGGCGTCGTTCGCCAGGTGCTCCTGCAGCATCTGGTTCACATCCATCTTGTAGATGTGATCGCCGCCGAAGACGCAGATCGTGTCGGGCTGCTCGTCGAAGATCAGTTCGAGGTTCTGGAACACGGCGTCAGCCGTGCCGCGGAACCAGAACGGACCTTTCCGCATCTGAGCTGGGACGATGTCGACGTATTGCCCGATTTCGGGGACGAGCCGCCAGGTCCGCGTGATGTGCTCGATCAGCGATGTCGACTTGAATTGCGTCAACACCTTGATCTTGAAAAAGCCCGAGTTGATGAAGTTGTTGATCGCGAAATCGATGATGCGATAGCGCCCGCCAAACGGCACCGCGGGTTTCGCGCGGTCGCGCGTGAGCGGGTACAGCCGTTCGCCCATCCCACCCGCGAGGATCATGGTCAGGACGTTTCGTCGTGCTAGAGATCCGTACATCGATGCGGATTCTTCTACGGCGCGCGTTGCAAAGCAATTGCCGTCTCAAAAGCGAGGCGGCGCACCCTGTGCTAAAACATCACCCGTGGCCGGGAAGGACTACTACCAGATCCTCGGGGTGAAGAAGGACTCATCCGAGCCGGATATCAAGAAGTCGTATCGAAAACTCGCGAAAAAGTTCCATCCCGATGTGAACAAGGGGAACAAGGACGCTGAGAACAAGTTCAAGGAGATCTCCGAGGCGTATGCCGTCCTGAGCGACAAGGAAAAACGCGAGCAGTACGATCGACTCGGGAAAGAAGCGTTCTCGTTCGGCGGCCCGGGTGGCGGGGCGGGCAGTGGTTTCGGCGGCTTCGACTTCTCGCAGTTCACAGGCGCGGGTGGCTCGCGTGGCCGGCGGCCGAGCGGGGGCCGCGGCGGTGCGCGATCGACCGTCGACTTCACCGACATTTTCGGCGACCTGTTCGGCGGCGGCGGCGGCTTCGAGCAGCCGCCCCAACGTGGCGGTGATGTCGAAGCGGAAACCTCGATCGATTTTCGCGACTCCATTCTCGGCACGACCGTCGATCTTCGCTTTTCGGACGGCCGCTCGGTCAAGGTCAAGGTCCCCGAAGGCGTCGGCGACGGCCAACGTCTGAGGCTGCGAGGCAAAGGAGCCCCGGGACCGATGGGCGGTCCGCCGGGCGATCTCAATCTCCTCGTCCGCGTCCGCCCGCATCCGCTGTTCGAGCGGAAGGGCGACGACATCCACATCGATCTGCCGATTACGATCGCTGAAGCCATTCGCGGAGGCGAGGTCGAAGTGCCGACGATCCATGGTCCGGTCCGCGCCCGCATCCCGGCAGGAACGCAGGGCGGACAGACATTTCGGCTTTCCGGAAAAGGGGTACGAAAAAAACAAGGCAGCGGCGATCACTACTACAAGATCCAGATACTGGTTCCAAAGGAAGCCCCGCAGGAGTTCGTCGAGCAACTCGAGAAACTGTACGAGAGCGACCCGCGCGGCCATCTGAAAACGGCACTCTGATGAAAATCCAGTTGATCCGAGCCGACATCACCTCGATGAAGGTGGACGCGATGGTCAGTCCATCCGCATCGGACGAGGACACGACCAGCGGGGGCAACCTGCTCTGCAAATTCGTCATTCACGCCGCGGTTCCGGCGTGGGGCTCGGCTGAGGCCGAGGAGCGACTCCGGCGGTCGACCGAGCGCGCGCTCGAGCGGGCGGAAGAGCTTGCGCTCGCGTCGATTGCAATTCCGCCGATGTGGCTCAATCCTCCGGAAGCGCTCGAGCGCGGAGCCCGGATCCTGCTGACCGCAGCTCTCGCTTACGCTCCGCGCGCGCGCAGTCTGCAGCGCGTCGTATTCATGGCGATCGGCGAGGACGTTCACAGAACCTTCGAGCGGGTGCGGCAGGAGGTCGATCCGTCGTGACTGCGGACCAGATTCCTCCAGGGCAGATCTTCGTCATCGGCGACTCCCACATCGGCCTGAGCGACGGCAGCGAGAAACCGGTCAACGAGTGGCTCGAGAGAATGGCGGCGACGAAGCCGAAAGCGCTATACCTCAACGGCGACCTCTTTCACTATCTCATCGCGCATCGCAAGTTCCTGAGCCACTCGGTCGAGGCGGTGATGCGAAAGTTCCGCGAGATCGCAGACCGCGGAATCGAGATCCACTACGTCGAGGGGAACCGCGACTTCTTTCTCAAAGGCTCGTTCGTCGAGCAGGCGGTGAGCGACATCGCCGTCGAGTATTCGGTGCCGGCCGGGAAAAACCGATATCTCATTGTTCACGGCGACATGATCAACGACCGCGACTGGCCGTACCGCTTCTGGCGGCGCGTCTCGAAGAATCCATTGACGCGACTGGGGCTCGAGCTCATCCCGAAAAAGTGGGCGAAGACATTTGTCGACAGCGTCGAGCAGCGTCTCGCCAGATCGAACTTCAAGCACAAGTCGCGGCTGCCGGTCGAATTGCTCGAAGCGTACGGCCGCCGCCGCGGCAGAGAAGGATTCACGCACGTGGTGTTCGGACATTTTCATGCGAAGGTCGTCATGCCGGTGGGCACCGCGACCGTCACGATTCTTCCGCCCTGGTACGAGACCGGTGAGGCGATGATCATCTCGCCCGAGAGCGGCGAGTTCTCCTTCGTCCGCATCTGAAGCTCATGGTCATCTCGTTTCTCGGATCTGGAACTTCCACCGGCGTGCCTGTCGTCGGGTGCCGCTGCCGCGTCTGCACATCCGATCACCCGCGGAACAAGCGGCTGCGGCAATCGGTCAAGATCGAGTCGAAGGGAAAGCATTTTCTGATCGACACGACTCCCGATCTGCGGCTGCAACTGCTCCGTGATCCGATTCCACGCCTCGACTTCATTCTCTTCACCCATTCCCACTCCGATCATCTGATGGGGCTCGACGACATCCGGCCGTTCAACTTCCGCCAGCGGGAACCGATTCGCGCCTATGCAAACCCTCCGACCGCGAAGGCGATCCGACGCGTCTTCAGCTACATCTGGAACGACACGCAGGAAGGTGGCGGCAAGCCGCAGCTCGATCTGGTCGAGATTGACGGGGCCTTCACGCACGACGGCGTCGAGATCATCCCGATTCCTGTCGCGCACGGAGACTGGACCATCCTCGGATTTCGCATCGGAAAGTTCGCGTACATCACCGACACCAACGGGATTCCTCCCGCTTCGATGAAGCTGCTCGAGGGCGTAGAGATTCTCGCGCTCGACGGATTGCGCCCCTCACCGCCGCATCCGACACACTTTACGATCGCCGAGGCAATCGAGGCTGCCAATGCGATCGGCCCGCGCGAGACATGGCTGATTCACCTCACGCACGACATCGATCACGAGGCGTTCGAGGCCACGTTGCCGAAAGGATTCCACCTCGCGTACGACGGACTGAGGTTGGAGATATGAGGCTGTGCACGACGCATGTCCTCTGTGTGGCGGCGGGCGCCCTCGCCCGCCGCGTTCCCCGCCCCGCACGAGCGAGCGGGCGAGGGCGCCTGCTCCCACACAGAGGCATCGAGTCGCACGGCAGTGGCGAGCAGTCCCTCCCATGAGACTCATCCCCAGATCCGGCCCGATCAACGCGACCGTTACCGCGCCGCCGTCAAAGTCGTATTCGGTGCGCGCGATCCTTCTCGGTGCGATGTCGGAGGGCAACACCACCATCACCAACTGCCTCGACGCGGATGACACGCGTTATGCGTTCGAAGCGCTCCGATCCCTCGGCTTCGACGTCAGCGGGTCGTTTCAGCGCGAGCTCTACATCGGTCCTCGCAAGTCGATGTCGGCGAATGAAGTGCCGATCTTCGTCGGCAACGCGGGGACGGCGATGCGGTTTCTCACCGGATGGCTCGCGTTCACGCCGGGACGCTTCCTCCTTCACGGGGAGGAGCGGATGTATCAGCGGCCGATCGGCGATCTCGTCGATGTGCTCACGAGCATCGATGCCGAGGTCGAGTACGCGGAGAAGGAAGGCTATCCGCCGCTTCGCATCCGCGGGAAGAAGATGCGGGGCGGATTCGATCTCACGATCTCTGCGGCGACGTCGAGCCAGTTCGTCTCGGCACTGATGCTCGGAGGTGCGACGCTTCCTGCCGGAATCACGCTGCGTGTCGAGTCGCTCGTGTCGGCGCCGTACGTTGACATCACGGCCGACATCCTGGAGTCGTTTGGTGGCCGGGTGGAACGGAGCGGAAACACGATCCGCGTTCACGGCAGCCGGCTCGAGCGCGACGAGTATCGAGTCGAGGGCGATTACTCATCCGCTTCCTACTGGTTCGCGGCTGCAGCAGCAACCGGCGGCGAGGTGAAAGTGCTCGGCCTCGCGAGTCCGACCGCGCAGGGCGACTCAGCGCTGCTCGACATTCTCGTGAAGATGGGCTGCAACGCGCGCGTCGACGGTGACGGCGTGATCGTGCGCGGCGCGCCGCTTCTCGGCGGTACCTTCGACTGCAACGCGATGCCCGACATCGTTCCAACACTCGCAGCGATCGCCCCGCTGGCATCCTCGCCGGTCGAGATCACGAACGTCGCAAACCTTCGCGTCAAAGAGTCCGACCGGCTCGCGACCGTGACGTCCGAGCTGCGGCGCCTCGGTGCGACCGTCGACGAGCGGAGCGATGGCCTTACCATTCAGCCCGGCTGGAGCTCGGACCCGGCAACGATCGAGACCCACAACGACCATCGAATCGCCATGTCCTTCGCCATCGCCGGCCTCGCCCGGGGAAACGTGACCATCGCCCAGGAGCAGGTGGTCTCGAAGTCCTATCCGCGGTTCTGGCGCACTTTGGACGAGGTTGCAAAGCCTGTCTGAACTAAAATACGCGGCTTCGCCGATGTCGACCTGATGACTTACTGGTATCTGCTTCTCGCGCTGCTCTTTGTGATCGCCAACGGATTCTTCGTTGCGGCGGAGTTTGCGATCGTGAAAGTGCGCCCAACGCAGCTCGCCGAGCTTGTGCAGGCAGGCAGCTCACGGGCGCGGATGGCGAAGCGTCTGACCAAGCACCTCGACGCGTATCTCTCCGCCACGCAACTCGGCATCACGCTCGCCTCACTCGCGCTCGGCTGGATCGGGGAGCCGGCGTTCGCCCGGCTGATCGAGCCGCTGTTCGCCAGGGCGGGACCAGGTGCCGCTGCCTACGCACCCTCGGTCTCGACCACACTCGCGTTCACGATCATTTCGGTCCTGCACATCGTGCTGGGAGAGCTCGCGCCGAAGACGCTCGCCATTCAGCAGCCGGTCGGCACGTCGCTCTGGGTCGCGCACGCCCTGCACGCCTTCTACGTAGTCGCGTTCCCGGTGATCTGGCTGCTCAACACAATCGCCCGCGCGATTCTGCGACTGGTCGGAATCAAGCCTGCAGACGAGCTGGAGCTCGCGCATTCGCCCGAGGAGCTGCGGATGATCCTCGCGAGCTCTGAGAAGGCGGGCGTCCTGTCGGAAGAGAACCGCGAGATCATCGAGGGAGTCTTTCAGTTCGCGAAGCGGACGGCGCGGCAGATCATGGTTCCGCGCACCGACGTCGTGTTCCTTTCGACGCGGAAGACGATCGAGCAGAACCTCGAGACCATTCGCACGACACGGCACACGCGCTATCCGCTTTGCGACGGCAGTCTCGATCAGACCGTGGGATTGATTCACGTGAAGGACCTCATGCTCGCGCAGCTTCGCGGGCCCGGGAGGTCGTTGCAGGAGTTGAAGCGCGACGTCCTCTTCGTCCCGGAGAACAGCACGGTCGAGGTGCTCCTCTCACAGTTTATCGAGCACAAGACGCACATGGCAGTGGTGATCGACGAATACGGCGGCTCGTCAGGAATTGTGGCGCTCGAGAACATCACCGAGGAACTGTTCGGGCAGATCCAGGACGAATTCGATCGCGAGCGCCCTGAGATCGAGCCCCTCGGCAACGGCCGGTATCGCGTGCGGGGCGACTATCTGATCGAGGATCTCGCCGACCGCCTGAAGATCGACCTCGGCACTCCGGCTGAGGAAACGATCGGCGGATACGTGCAGGCGCGGCTCGAGCGCGAAGTGGCGCCCGGCGACCGCGTGGAGCTCGGCGACCTCGCGATTCAGGTGATCGACGCCGAGCGCTTTCGGGTCCGCTGGGTCATCGTGGAGATACAGATGCCGATGACCGAAGAAATGGAAGAAAAGCAAGTCACGACATAAGGGACAGCGCCGCCGTTTCCGGCGGCGCTGTCGTGTCTATCGACGAATCACCTTACTAGTGCTTGAACATCCCGGTCACTTTGCCCGGGAGTTCCGATACGAATTTCCATGCGCGGTCCAGAAACCCAGGATGCTGCACCTGCTGCGCGGTCTGCTTGCGCGCGATGCGCGCGTCTTTGAGAACTCGATCCGTTTCCTGAATTCGCATCACAAGCCCCCTTTGGCTTAGTTACGCATCTTGATGACGGCTGTCTCGATGAGGCGATCGCCCGGCAGATCGCGCTGCCATGCGGTCACCTTCACAGTTCCGGTCTCACGCATTGTTCCGAACGCTGTGCGCACTTTGAAGCGGATGCGCGAGCTCTCGGTCGGCTGAATGTTCTCGAACGCAAAGTGGTAGACGTTGGACGAAGGATCGCGGGTCACCTGGATTCCCCGCTCGTTCGTCTGATCGAGCACGACAAGCTGCGAAGGAAGTTCGACGTCGAGGAGCACATCCGTCACATTGTTTGCCCCGCGGTTGCTGATGGTGACGTCGAGGTTGTCTTCGCCGTTGTCCGGCAGGTCTTTCGGGTGCTCGATGTTCAACTTGAGAAGCTGGCCACGCGAGGTCACCGCCATGCCGCCGCTCTTGCAGGCCGTAGTGCCCACGAGCGAGATGGCGAGCAGAATCATGAGGGTCACCGTGAAAAATCGATTTCGATTCATTTGCAACTCCTTATCTCTCATTGCGCCGGGGGCTCTGTCCCGAGCGCCCGGCAATCTCGTTATTTGCAAACGTGAGCCCAACTCCCTCTCTCGGGGCTCGGAAGAGCTCGGGAGTATCTAGAATGGGAGGCATCGTGATTGCGAAGCGGCTGAAAGCAGCATGAAGTACTACATCGGGGTGGACGGCGGAGGGTCGAAAACTGCCGCGCTCGTCATCGACGAAGAGGGGCATCAGCTTGGACGCGGACAGGCAGGGGCGTCGAACCACCTCCGCGTCGGCATCGACACCGCGACGCGCAATATCGAGCGGGCGGTGAACATCGCGCTGGTCGAGGCCGGCATCGCCATCCGTAACGTCGATTACGCGTACTGCGGAATCGCCGGCGCCGATCATCCCGCGCACCGCCAGCGCGTGATCGACTCGCTCCGAATCTTCTTCCCCCGTGACAACTTCATCGTCGACAACGACGCGCGCATCGCGCTCACCGGCGCCGTCGGGTTCAGCAGCGGCATCGTGATCATCTCCGGCACGGGATCGGTCGCGTTCGGCCGCAACGAGACAGGGCAGGAAGCGCGTGCAGGCGGGTGGGGGCCGACTCTCGGCGATGAGGGAAGCGGCTACGCGATCGGGCGCGAAGGGCTATCTGCAATCGTTCGCGCGCACGACGGCCGCGGCCGGCCGACAAAGATGACCGAGATTCTCTGCTACGACTACGACATGTGCACGCCCGAGGACCTGCCGCGCTTCGTCTATGCATCGACTACGCACGCGGATGACATTGCGCGGTACGGCAAGCTCGTCATCGAAGCCGCGCGCACCGGCGACGAAGTCGCAGGCGAGATCCTCGAGCGGGGAGGCCGTGAGCTCGGCGAATGCGTCCTCGCCGTTGCGCGCCGGCTCAAGCTCACAGCAAGCGATTTTCCCGTCGCCTACGTCGGCGGCGCGTTCCACGCCGGCGACCTTCTCCTCGGCCCCATGCGCGCGGCGCTCGCATCACAAGCGCCCGGCGCCGAACTGATCGAGCCAAAGACCACCCCGGTCGAAGGCGCCGCAATGATGGCGGTACGCGCGGCCGAGAACCCCCGGCCGACGCGCGGGGGGACGTAGGTCAATGGGAGGGGGGAGAGCTTTTTCAACATTCAACATTCAACATTCAACATTCCCGTTCCCTGTGGTTAGAGACGGGAATGTTGAATGTTGAATGTTGAAAGGCTCTCCCGTCCCCTCTAACTCTCCGTCAGAATCTGATCTGGATCCCCGCTGAGACGATGATCGGGCTGATCTCGATGTCGGTCTCGGTTCCTGCGGCGTCGTTCAGGACGCCGCGGGCGGCTGATCCGACGGGGATGTATTTCACGTCGCCAACGAGGCCGAAGCGCTGGCCGAGCCGGACTCCGATGCCGGCGTTGAGCACGAGTCCGAGGTCGTCGCTATCGATGTCGTCGATCGCGAGATTGCCCGCGTTGTCGCCGGTCACGTCGCCGAAGACGATGTAGGCGCCGCCGGCGCCGATGTACGGATCGATCACTCCTTCAGGAGCAAAGTGGAACTGGATGACGCCGGTGATCGGGATCATGTCGAACTTGCCATCGGACACGTTGACCGCACGACGGCGCGCACTCAATCCAAATGACGAATCCACCTGCGAAACGGAGAGCTCGGTCGAGATTCGGTCGGTGAAAAAGATGTTGACGGACGCGCCGTAGCCCATCTCGTCGCCGAGGTCTACGTCGATCTCGTCGGTGGGGGAGTCGAATGTCCCTTCGCTGTTGGGATCGACCCAGACAACGAAGCCGGTGAGGTCAAACGTCCGGTCGGCGAATGCGGGGGGAGCGAGGAAAAGAGCGAGCGCTACGGCAACGAAAAGCGGTTTCATCGGTATAGGCCTCCAATGCTGGCCTGTGCAATGGAGCCGCCATCCTCGCGGTGTATCCTGACGTTCTTCGCCTACATATCAGGAGGCATCACGATGAAACGAGCTGTCTCTCTTGTCGCAGTGCTTGTGTTTCTCTCCGCACCGTCCGTCTTCGCCCAAGCGGTGACACTCGGCGCGGTCCTTACCGGCGCGCAGGAGGCGCCGACCCCGCGCGACACTCCGGGATTCGGCACCGCGACCGTCACACTCGACGGTTCGCACACGCAACTGACCGTCAACATGACGATCTCCGGCCTCACCACCCCGGTCAACAACGCGCACATTCACGTCGGTCCGGCCGGAACCGCCGGCGGAATCGTCCTCGATCTCGTACCCGCCACGAACCTTTCGAACGGGCGGCTGAACGCAACGTATACGATTCAGAAAGTCGATCTCGGCGACAAGATTTTCGCGAATCCGCAGAACTACTACCTCAACGTTCACACGACGCAGTTCACCGGCGGCGAGATCCGCGGCCAGCTCACCCCGATCAACGACACGGCAATCTTCGGGGGCGAGCTTCGCGGATCGAACGAGGTGCCACCGACCGGCAGCACGGCGCTCGGATCATTCTTCCTCACGCTCGACAACGCGAACAACCTCGCCTTCCACCTCAACCTCGGCTCGCTGCAGAATCCGACGCTCGCGCACATTCACCTCGGCATTGCCGGAGGCACCGGCTCACCCGTGGTGAATCTCGCAACATCAGCCGCGGCGTTTTCCAACGGGAAACTCAGCGGTACCGCGGCCGTTCCGAACGACGTCGCGGCCGCCATCCGAAACAATCCATCGATCTATTACGTGAACGTCCACACGACACAGTTCGGCGAAGGCGAGATCCGCGGCCAGCTCGCTGCGGCGAACGAGTACGATCTGCCGCTCTCAGGTCGCGTCACCGGTGGGAGTGGTGTGACGTTCGTGACCGACGCGCGCGTCTTCAACCCCTCCTACACGACGGCCATTGTCGCGTTGCTCGAGTTCTTTCCGACGACTGCCGGGGCGAACGCGAATGCATCCGCATCGACCACGGTTGCGATTCCGGCGCGTGGAACCGCGGCTCTCGATGACGTCGCCGGCGCGGCAGGATTCAACGTCAGCTCGACCGGCGCGCTACGCGTGTCCAGCACCTCGCGGCTCGTCGTCACCTCGAGCATCTTCGCCGACCTGCGAAGCTCGAGCCGCGGAACTCTCGGCCAATTCGTCGCGGCAACGCCACGAGGAAAAGGGCTGCGCCACGGTGTGGTCATACCAATCTCGAACCGGCTCGATGGGACCGCCGCCGGCTATCGCTCGAATATCGGCTGGTTCAATCCGACGAACTCGACCGTATTCGTTCGCCTCGAGCTTCGTGACCCAGCCGGAGCACTCGTCGCGACCGCGACGCCGATCCTGGCGCCTCTGCAGCAGAGGCAGAACGCGATCTCCGACTTCTTTCCGGGTATCGACCTGAGGAACCGCGAGGCGCTCTCGCTTAGTTTCGATGCGAGCGCACCGATCCTTTTCTATGGCTCGCTTGTCGACAACGTGTCGAACGATCCGATCTTCGTCCCGGCGCAGGAGGAAACACCGCCGAACAGCGGCGGAGAGGGTGAATGGGACTACAGCGAGGCCGCGCCAACTCTGTGATTTCGTTCCGAGAGCGGCGGGCGAGGGCGCCCGCCGCCACACGAACTCACATCGCGTGAATTCTGGTGCGTCGTTACTTCCCCTGGCTGCGATCTCTCGCCGCGCGGAACTCCTCGCCGGCAAGCCAGTTCGGCATGTCGATCGCGTTTGCCGCTTCCCAACCGAGCCAGAATCCGAGCTCGCCCATCTGCACAGCCGACGACCAGTCCCATGACGGTGCGATCTCATCGCTCGGCTGGTGATAGTCGTTCTTTCGATAGTCGTCTGTCTTGTCTTTGCCCCACGACTCGGGCTTCCCGAGCACGTGATGTCCCTGATCGACGGAGAACGCCGGCACGCCCGCCTTCGCGAGGCTGAAGTGATCCGAGCGGTAGTAGTAGCCCTGCTCGGGACTCTGATCGGGAACGATCGTGAGTCCGAGCGCTTTGGTGACGCGCTCGGCGGTCGCATTGAAAGACGTCCGCTCGACTCCGATCATTGTGATGTCGCTGACACGGCCGATCATGTAGATCGCGTCGAAGTTGAGTCCCAGGGCGATCTTCCCGGCCGGGACGGTCGGGTTCTTGCCGTACCAGCGGGAGCCGAGCAGTCCCTGCTCTTCGGCCGCGACCGCGGCGAAGACGATGCTCCGCTTCGGTGTTGGAGTCGTCGCGGCCCAGACGCGCGCCAACTCGATCAGGAGTGCCGAGCCCGATGCGTTGTCGATCGCGCCGTTGTAGATCGTATCGCCCTTCGCGTTTGGCGCACCGACTCCGAGGTGATCGTGATGTGCGGTGTAGAGAATTGCTTCGTCACGCAGCTTCGCATCGCTTCCCTCGAGTCTCGCGACGACATTGCTGGTGTTGAACGGACGAATCCTGCTCGCAACGGTCCCTTTCATCCGATAGCCGAGTGACACAGGACGGAAGTCGCGCGAACCGGCGGCCCTGGTCATCGCATGCAGATCGAGTCCGGCGCCCTGGAACAGCCCCGACGCGACCTCCTCGGTCACCCAGCCGGCGAACCGAAGTGCGGTCTCGCCGTCCTTGAGCTTCGTGTACGAATTCTCGTTGCTCCAGGAGTTCCGTACGACCTGCCAGCCGTAGCCCGCCGCATCGTCGGTGTGAATCAGAATTACCGCTTCCGCACCTTTTGCCGCACCGATCTCGAATTTATACGTCCAGCGGCCGTAGTAAGTCCGCGTACGGCCCTTGAACAAGTCGGGTTCTTTCTCGTTCGCCGGCGGATCGTTCACCAGCATCACAAGCGTCTTGCCGCGAGGGTCGATGCCTTTGTAGTCATCCCAGCCGTACTCCGGGGCGACGACGCCATGTCCGACGAAGATCACTTCCGAGTCGAGTGTGGTGGTTTCCTGCTGCGTCTGATTTCCGCCGACGAACTGTTCGAGGTACTTGAGCGGCGGGGAGCCGGCATCTCCGCGCGCGAGCGTCAACGCGCTGCGGGTCGCGTCGAAGGTGAGTCCGAGGAGCGAGACCTTTTGAAAGTACGAACCATCGTCGCCGTTCGGCTGGAGCCCGAGCGCCTCGAACTGGGAGGCGATGTACTGAGTCGCAAGCGCGTCGCCACGCGTGCCGGGTCCGCGTCCTTCGAGAAGGTCGCTCGACAGAAATCGGGTGTGCGCTCGGATCGCCGCGGCATCGAGCTCACCCATCGCCTTCTGAACCGGGACAGGCACGACACTCGTGCCTTTTCTGGCGGGCGATGCAGCTTCGGCGGGAATGATGATCAGAGTCACGAGAGAGAGTAGAAGGAATCGGTGCATGAGGTCTCCTTGGCCTTATGAATGGCGGTGCGGGCCCGATAGGATAACCGGAAGCTTCCGAAAGCGAGCGCAATGCACTCGGCCTGAAAGTCGCTCACTTCCTGAGCCCGTGCGGCCTGCACCTCCCGGTCACCGCGGGTAAACGATGACGATTTACTCAAAGAGAGGGTAGGGATTCGTTCGCGCCGATCACTCCTGTGTTGGAGTGACCTCGCTAAAGTTCGACTTTGACCCCGTAACAGCGATCCAGATGCCCCTTTCGGAGCGGGTTCTCGATCGGCTCGCGGACATCATGTTCGCGAGCGACGAGATTCTCGACATGATCGGGACGCAGGAACGCCTCGTCGATGAGACATCGCGTAGCATCGAGACCTCAGTGCGAGGGGTTTACGACAGGGTCAACGAGCTGATGAAAACGCTTACAGACTGATTTCCTGTGTCAGAAGGGTCTGACGCCCGTTTTGCCCATCCTCGGGCGGTAACGTATTCTTGCCCATTCGGCAATGAAACCGCTCGCTCTGATCGTCAAACCCGATCCGGCTAACCGTCTCCACAATGTCCGCACCTTCAGCTGCTCGGAGCGCGAAGCCCTCGAGCAACTGGCAGGGGGACTTGCGAGGTCGACCCGTGAGGAGGAACATAGACCCGCAGGCTGATGCCTCAGCTTTCGGGCTACCCTGATGGACGTTCCGGATCCCACGCGCCTCATGGTCATCTCCGATGCGAATGCAGGCGCACACACCGGCCCTGGCGATGAGAAGCATCTCGAGGTTCTCAACGAGCTGACGCGCATCGCCAACCTCGATCTCGAACTGCGTCCGATACTGCAGCGAATCACCGACACGCTCATTCGGCACTTCGACTGGCAGCTCGTGGCGCTTGTCGTCGCGGATCGCGAGGGAACGAGCTTCGTCTGCGAGGCGATGAGCAACTCGCTCCCGACCGATGTTCACGTCGGGTATAGCCGTCCGCTCGGCTCGGGCGTGGTCGGTGAAGTCGTGGCCACGCAGTTGCCGATGCTGATCGACGATGTGCGCCTCCACGCGAATTATGTCGACACAACGCCGGGCGTGTTGTCGGAAATCTGCGTTCCCATCAAGCACAAAGGCAAGGTCGTCGCCGTGCTGAACATCGAGAGCACGCGCCTGGCCGCGTTTCACGGCCAGCTTCCGCTTCTGCAGATGATTGCCGACCAGATCGCCGGCACGATCGGCAGTGCCCGCCTCTACGCGGAGCTGGAGGAGCGAGCGCGTCTGATGCAGATGATGAGCGAGGTCTCGCGCTCGGCGCTCGAGGCGACGCATCTCGATGACTTTCTCGCGCGTGTGGTCTCGTACGTTTACGAGCGATTCCCGCTCGAGATCGTCTCCATCCGGCTCTATGACGCCGAACGACTCGAGTACTACCGCGCGGCGGAGATCGGAAACATTCCGCGGAGCTCGGCGTTGAACCGCTGGCCTGTCAGCGTTGGAATCATCGGCCGCTGTCTCCGGACCGGCCACACGCAGCTCGTTCGCGATGTGACCACCGATCCGGACTACATCTGCGGAACGCCGACGGTCGTCTCCGAACTGGTCGTGCCGATCCGGCTCCAGGGCGAGCTCCTCGGAGTCTTCAATCTCGAGAGCAGTGCCGCCAACACGTTTTCTGCGGCAACGGTGATGGCGGTCGAAGCGTTCGCGGATCAGATCGCCGGCGGTTTGAAGATGGTGCGGACCAACGACGAGCTGGCCGCGGCGAAGTCGGAGCTGCACCAGCAGAAGAAGGATCTCGAGGACGCGAACGCGTTGCTGGCGGGTGCTGTCGAGAAGCTGCATGAGGTCTCCGCGCAGGACTCGCTCACCGGACTGCAGACGCGCCGTCATTTCGATCACATGATCGGGATCGAGTGGCGGCGTGCCGCGCGCGTGGATGTTGCGCTCTCGCTCCTCATCGCCGACATCGACGGTTTCAAAGCGTACAACGACGTCCTCGGCCACCCCGCTGGTGACAAGTGCATCAAGCGCGTCGCCGATGCGATCCGCTCGGCTGTTCATCGTGCGGGCGATGTCGTCGCGCGATATGGCGGCGAGGAGTTCGCCATCCTCCTGCCCGACACCGACGGAGAGAATGCCGGGCGGCTTGCGGAGTTGATCCGCGATCGCGTAGCCGCACTGCAGATTCATCATCCTGCCGGGCCAGCCGGCTCGAGCGTGACCGTCAGCATCGGCGTTGCGACCGCAGCTCCCGACGGCGACGGTCGCAAGAGACAGACGCTCATCGATCACGCCGATCACGCGCTGTACGAGGCGAAACGCTCGGGCCGCAACCGCGTCGTCGTCTACAGCCCCGATATGGAGCCTCGCGGCAAGAAGTATTCAGCGCCCGGGATCGAGGTCTACTTCGATCCACGAAGCTGTACCCACGCCGCACGATGCGTCTCGAGCCTTCCCGGCGTTTTTGATCCGAAGCTGAAACCGTGGATCAGGCCCGAAAACGCAACACCTGAACAACTGGCGGCGGTCATCGCGCAGTGTCCGACGGGTGCACTGCACTACGTGCGCCGCGACGGAGGCTCACGAGAGTCCGTGCCGCAGGAAGACGCGATCATGCTCGTCGCCGGCGGCCCGCTCTACGTCCGCGGCGACATCACGGTCGAATCGCACGACGGCGCTCTGGTCCGCAAAGACACCCGCATGGCGCTCTGCCGCTGCGGCCACTCGAAGAACAAACCGTTCTGCGACAACTCGCACACGCAGGCAGTCACAAGCGAATAGTCGCTACTTCGGATCCCGCGGCTTGTTTCGCCGCGCCTGACTCTCCGGTCTGGGGCGCGCGACGCGTTCTTCGCCGACTGCAGGGACGACTTCGACCCCTTCTGCTCCGCGGCGGCCGGCCCCGCCGCGACGCGCTTTCTCCAGCGTCATCAGAAATCCCAGGGCGGGATCTTTGAACTGAAGATGGCGCAGCATGCTCCAGTGCCGGCGCACGTAACCCTGAAGGAAGTTCAGCACATGGCCAAGGCTGATGATCCGGCAGGGGGGAACCGGGGCGCCCGGCGGAAAGGCGCCGAATGCGACCAGCCGCACGACGTTGCCGCTCGTCAGCGTTGCGATTCCCTTCTTCAGCAGCTCATCGACGATCTTCAAATCCTCTTCGGTTGGGTTGCCGAAGCGGCCGATCACCGCTTTGAGCACGGCTGGGTCGCGGATGCCGGAGTTGATCCCGACGCGACCTTCCTTCACCTCACCGATGATCGTATCGACATAGTTCGTCGTGATGCCGAGACCCGGATCGACGTCGCTGATATCGATTCCCTGCGGCGAGTTTCGTCCGGGCTGCACCGGCACGCCGCTGGGAAACCGGAAGGCGAGAATGTCGATGTCGGTAAGGGTCCGGAAGCCGTTGCGGCCGGCACCGGCGACGATGGGGTACTCGGCCGAGGTGAAGTATCCATTGAGTTGGAGATATGACTGCACGAGTGAAACGGCGTGGTCCATCGGTCTCGATCATCGCACGGCGCGGACGCCGGCGTCATTCCGTTCAATGGTCATTTCGGTTGCGACGAACGTAGTCTTGCGCGGCGTGTCGAAGAAGGCCGCCGCCGCCGCGTCACCCATCAGATGCGCACGCAGGAACTCGACGGCGAGCGCCGCGATGGCCGGGTGACGAACGTCTTCGCGATTCGAGAACGAGTTGTGAGTCACGCCACGAAGCGTCACGAGATATTGAGCGGCGGCGCGGCCCGACTCGAATGGAACGCGCCGGTGGCGTGGAAGCGTGCGGTAGATGAGGCTCGAGTCGCACGTTCCGGTGATGTTGAGCGCCGGCACCTCGATCGCATCGTAGCCGCCGGGCGGCACGACGCCGTCCATCCGCGGCATCGACATCGGCACGATGACTCTCACGCGCGGGTCGTCCTTCAACTGGTCGAGCACGAACGAGACATCGAGCGGCCGATTTACCCAGTTCTTTTTGTCTTTGGTCGCGCGGTAGAGGTGAAGGTATCCGCGCTCGAGCGTCGCGCGATCCGTCCCGGCGTGGGTGATGTGAACCGCCATGAAGCCGCGCGCCGCCAGCGCGAGGCCGAGGTATTCGTAGGAGTCGCGATCCTCACCGATGCCGCGGGAGACGATGACGACTGGAGCGCGATCCGCGCCGGCCGCGGCGTAGATTTTCACCGGCACCGCGCGGTTCCGCGTCGCATCGTGCCAGTCGTAACGAGTCTCGACGACCGGAGTTTCCGACGAGCTGGTCATCACGGGGATCGAGCGGGCGGCTCCGGAATCAACGGCAACAT
Organism: Thermoanaerobaculia bacterium; assembly: GCA_016650215.1. Taxonomy (GTDB): domain Bacteria; phylum Acidobacteriota; class Thermoanaerobaculia; order Gp7-AA8; family Gp7-AA8; genus JAENWF01. The sequence continues at coordinate 3,830 of JAENWF010000107.1, read as the reverse complement.
CCGGACGCGAAGTGCAGCATCCGCCCGCGAGCAGCGTGCCGATGATCACGATCCATTTCTTTCGCATGAAGGCTACCGAAGCCAGCCCGATGCCAGTACACTTGATCCCGCATGTCCGTGACGGAAAAACCGAGACCGAAGCTTCAGTACGATTGCCTCAAGTGCCCTGCCTATTGCTGCAGCTACGACAGCATTGTCGTGGAGAAGCGCGACCTCAAGCGGCTCGCGAAGCATTTTGGAATCGACGAGGAGACGGCGACGCGCCGTTTCACGAAAGAGATTGAAGGCGAACGGGTTCTCCGTCATCAGAAGGACAAGATATTCGGTAGCATCTGTATGTTCATCGACACGAAATCGCGCCGGTGCACGATCTACGATGCCCGCCCGGGCGTCTGCCATGAGTACCCGGACCAGCCCAGGTGCGGGTACTACGATTTCCTGAAGTGGGAGCGGTCTCATCAGGAAGATCCCGAATTCATTCCAATGAAACGGTATTGAAATCGCATTAGGGCAAAACTGGCTTCACACATACTGATGAAACTGGCCGGCGTACTCCTGGGATGGCTCTGCCTGCTCGGCGGACCTCTGTTTGCACAGACGGACGCAGGGCTAACTGACGCTGTATCCGTCAATTACGTGATGGTTCCCTTCACGGTCCTCGGGCCCAAAGGGGTGCCGCTCACGACAGTGAGCGAGAAAGACATCACGCTCCTGGTCGATAACGTTCAGGTCGCAACCGACCTGTTCGAGAAGTCGATGAAGGCTCCGGTGTCTTTCACGATTCTGCTGGATGGATCCGGCTCAATGGCGCTCGCGGGGAAGATGGATGCAGCGCGTGCCGCGGTCAGAGCGTTCATCGCGAGCAAGCGACCGGGCGACGAGTTCTCGCTCTACGTCTTCGACGATCGAGAGACGATCGAAGTCGTTCCTCCCACTCCGGACGCAACGAAAGTGCTCCGCGCACTCGACACGGTCAAGCCTTACGGCAAGACTGCGTTTTTCGACGCGGTCGCCACCATGCCCGCACGCAGCGAGCTGGGAACGAACCCGACGCGCGCGATCATTCTGCTCAGCGATGGGATCGACAACTCGTCGCGCCTCACGCGCCTGCAGCTCGCAGCAAGACTCGAAGGCGTCTCCATTCCGATCTTTCCGCTTGCGCTTCGTCCGTACCTCAGCCCCGCCGCGCGCCGCGGGCCGAGCGGACGCGTCGACGAAGAGCTGAGCGACATTGAGATGCTCCAGGAGATCGCGGACGAAACGGGGGGGAAGCTCTTCCTCGGCACAAAACCGGAACACTTCGCGCAGGCCGTCGCAGGACTCGACCAGGCCCTTCGCGCCCAATACCTGATCGGCTTTCCGCCGACCGGGAAGGGTGTTGTGAAGTACCGACGCATATCGCTCAAAGTTGCGGGGCGCGATCGCTCCGTTCGCGTGCGAGCCGGCTACAAAGGCACCGAGCCGCCAGTGCTCACTGCCAGCCGGTCGCGCGGCAAATCGAAACGTAACGAAAGGAAAGGTAGTTGATGAAGATCTACACAAGGGTTCTTGCAGTGACCGCATGCGCAGCGATGCTCGGCGGATGTGCGACGACGAAGACCGTCGATCGCAAGATCGCGGAGGCGCAGGCCACGACCGAGCAGAAGCTCGAATCGGTCGTAGGACAGGTCGAGGGCCTGCAGCAGAAGCAGCAACAGACCGATGTCCGCCTCGACGAGCTCAGCCAGGAATCGCGCGAAGCGCTCAAGCGCGCGCAGGAAGCGGGAGTTCTGGCGAAGGGGAAGGTCGTCTTCGAGCAGGCCTTCACCGAGGACCGGATCAAGTTCGGCGTGAATAAGCACGAGCTCGACAAGAACGCGCAGAACGCGCTGACCGAGTTCGCGAACCGCGTGAAGGGACTCGACACGCAGTATTTCGTCGAGATCCAGGGTCACACCGACGATACGGGCGGCACCCCGTACAACGATGATCTCGGACAGCGCCGCGCCGATTCGGTGCGCCGCTACTTATCGCGCGAGCACATGGTTCCTCTGAACCGGATGTCGACGATCTCGTACGGCGACACGCTGCCGGCCGAGAGCAACAAGACGAAGAAAGGCCGCACCGCAAATCGCCGCGTGGTTCTCGTCGTCCTCGAGTAAACGCTTCAACCCTGAGCGAAGCGAAGGGTCTTCTGATGTGTCTGGGGAGAATCGAACTCCGTGCTCCCTAGTGCTCTCAGAAGATCCTTCGCCGTCTTCGCGGCTCAGGATGAGCGCGGGCTGCGGCCCGCTCACGCGAACGTCGCCACGACCGGCGCGTGATCGCTCGTGCCGACTTCCCGCATCGAAGGACACGACACCGCGCGATTCGCCAGCTCTTCGCTCGCGAGCACGTAGTCGAGCCGCCATCCGATGTTGCGCTGGCGCATGTTCCGCCACGGCGCCCACCACGTGAAGTAGTTCTCGTCCTCGGGGTAGAGCAACCGGCCGACATCAACGAGCCCCGCTCCGATCAATCTCTCGAGTAGATCGCGCTCCTGCGGAAGCTGCCCGATCACCGGCTTCCGCTCCTTTGGATGCACGTCCATATCCGTCCGCGCAACGTTCATGTCGCCGCAGAGCACGAGCTTAATCCCGCGCTTGCGGATCGTGTCCGCGTATCCGATCAGCGAGTTGTAGAACGCGATCTTCGCCTCGAAGTCCTTCCCGCCATTCGGGACGTAAACCGACGCGAACACCGTGTCGCGGATCTCCGCCTGCACGATGCGCGTCTCGTGATCGAACTCGGGATGCGTAAACTCCGGCTTTGCAGCAAACGACTGCCGCACATGCAGTGCGACGCCCGAATAGCCCCCGGCGCCGTGCCAGTAGCAGGTGTAACCCTCGACGTTACAGCTCTCGGGGACCTGCGGGATCGCCGCTTTGATCTCCTGGAGGCAGATGACGTCTGGCTGCTCGGCAGCGACCCAGTCGATGAACTGCGTGTTGCGCGCGCGAATCCCGTTAACGTTCCATGTCGCAATCTTCACGCGGCGCATTAAACGAAATTTTTGCTCCGCCCGTCCAACTTCCATCATGTGGAGGATCCATGCGTAGACTCGTTCTGCTGTTGATGCTTCTCGTCGTTCCCACTTCTCTCTTCGCGCAGGACCGGGAGGACAGGGGGCGCGATCGCGATCGTGACCGCGATCGCCACGGCCGCCGGTACGACTCCCGCCGCGACAACCTGTTCGAGCTGACGCCCTTCGCCGCCTATCGCTGGGGCGGAACGCTCTTCGCCGATCGCACCGATCTCTTCGGTGAAGATGCCGACGTCGAGAGCAGCGGCGCTCTTGGCCTCAACTTCGGGATCCCCATTGGCGACTCGCGAATGAAACTCGAGCTGATGCTCAATCGCCAGGAGACGCATCTCACCGCTGGCGGCGGCCTCTTCGAGCCCGACTTCCGCCTCGCCGATTTCGACATCACGCACTACCACGCCGGCCTTCAGGTCCCTCTGGGCGATTCGTACAACGCGACGCCGTTCTTCGTCGTGAGCGCAGGAATCGCGAATCTCGATCCGCAGCTCGAAGGCATCAGCTCCGAGAATCGCTTCTCCGCGTCAGCGGGCGTTGGCGTCAAGGTCCCGTTCAACCGCAACCTCGCGCTTCGGGTTGAAGGCCGCGGCTACTTCACATCCCTCGGCGACTCCAACAACAACAACTGCTTCCGCTGCGAAGAAGATCGGGGCCGCGATCTGTACCAGGGAGAGGCAAGCATCGGCCTGTCGATCTCGTTCTAGCTTGGGTCGAGGAACGAAAGACCGCCGGCTGAAGCCGGCGCCACGTCATGCATGGCTCGAGGCAGCAT
>JAENWF010000106.1 GCA_016650215.1 Thermoanaerobaculia bacterium | reverse complement strand
TTCGGTCCGCCGCGCGCATTCGCATCCGGTAGCACTCGCGCAATGCGCGCGATTTCTGGCAAAGCAGGGGATCGAGGCGGTTGCGGGATATGACACCGCGGGAAGCGTGAAGATGGTCGTCGAGCGCGGTGCGAACGACGATGCGGCGATTGCCGGCGATGCGGCCGCTGAGGCGTGGGGAGCGACAATCCTCGCCGAAGGCGTCGAGGATCATCCGGCGAATTACACGCGCTTCCTCCTGCTCGCGCCGAACGGAGCGCGGATCAGCGCGAGCGACACCGGCTCATGGAAAACGACGCTGCTCTTCCGCACGCCAAATCGCCCCGGGGCGCTCTTTCGCGCGCTCGCCGCATTCGCATTGCGCGACATCGATCTGATGAAGATCGAGTCGCGGCCGATCGAAGGCCGGCCGTGGGAGTACTCGTTCTACACCGACGTCGCGGGAAGCGCCGAGGAACCGCTGGTCGCGCGCGCGATCGACCAGCTTCGCGAGATGTGTGAGTCCGTTCGCGTACTCGGCTCGTATCCTGCTTCCCAACTCCCATAGACTCTGCGCTGGAGGAATCGAGATGAGGAAACTCCTGACTCTTGTTGCCATGGTGTCGCTGCTGGGAGCGTGCGCGAGTGCGCCTCGCGATGACGACGACGATAAAATGACCGCAGCGCCGGGAGAATACACGGCGAAGCCGGGATCGAGCCCCGTCGGCGTGATTCCTGCCGGCTCGCTTCGCGACACGCAGCGCAACAAGGACGTCGGGCTCGCGATCGACTATCCGACGAAGGGTACCGGACATCCCTTGATCATCTTCTCGCACGGCTTCGGCGGCTCCGCGCGCGGCTACGTCGGCCTCAGTTCCTGGTGGGCGAGTCACGGCTATGTCGTGATCCGTCCCGTGCACGCCGACAGCGGCAAGAAACCCGATCCCGAGAAGCCGGACGATGCAGCATGGGCCACACAGACGCAGAGCGACTGGACGAATCGCGTCGCCGACATCCGATTCATCCTCGACTCCCTTCCGGCGCTCGAGAAAGAGTATCCGGAGCTGGTGGGCAAGATCGACGCGACGCGGGTCGGCGTCAGCGGGCACTCCTACGGCGCGCTGACCGCGCTCCTGCTCGGCGGGACGCGCACCTTTGCGGGGAGCGCGGCGACGCGTTATGCCGATCCGCGCGTGAAGGCGATCGTCGCGATGTCGCCGCAGGGCGTGAGCGACGAGCGCGGCCTCACGCGCGACTCGTGGGCGGAGCTTCGGTTGCCCGTCCTGTTCATGACAGGCACGGCCGATCGCGGCATCACTAATGAAGAGAACATGGCATGGCGCAAGCAGGCGTTCGATTTCAGTCCTGTGGGCGACAAGTGGTTCGTGTCGATCGAAGGAGCGACGAACGCGACGTTCCGCGGCGGATCGTTCGATCCCTCCGCGATCCGGATGGAGCCGCGCGACGTTCCTGTGACCACCCGCGACGGACAGGGCCGCATCGTCCAGACGCCGGCTTCGCAGCGCAGCGCGATTCCCTACGGAGAACGCGACCTCTTCCTGTTCGGCCGCGTCGAGGCGATCTCTCTGGCGTTCTGGGACACATATCTGAAGAGCGAGACGAAAGGCCGCGAGTTTCTCTCAAAACTAGCGGAACGCGGCGGAGCGGTCGTCGAGATGAAGTGACTTCCCCCCCACCGGTTCCCCGAACCCTGTCAGGATGACGACGGTGCTGTAAAATCCACCGCTCCAATGGAAGACAAGCCCGTAGACCGCGTGGCGTCTCTCGAGGCGGCGTGGGCGCCGCAACTCGACTCGGCGGAGGCTCTGCAGCGAAAGCTGCAGGAGCAGCGGATGCTCGCCGAGCAACTCGGTCTCCTCGGCAGTGCCGTTCGCGTCTCGGGCGAAGGGATCGCGATCCTCACGCCCGCGGTAGAAGCGATGGGTCCGCGCATCGCATTCGTCAACGACGGCTTCTGCACGATGTACGGTGTCGAGCGCGAAGAGGTGATCGGGCAGACACCGGTCATCTTCCGGATGATCGAGAAGCACCAGGCGATCTTCGATGCGCTGCTCGACCATGTTTTCGAAGAGCGACCGTTCGATGCGGAGGCAACTGCGCGCCGCAAGAACGGGAGTGAATTCGAGCTCGACCTGCAGCTCATCCCGGTGAAGGAGAACGGCAATCTCACGCATTGGGTCGCCTTCCTGCGCGATGTCACGGAAGCCAAGCAGCAGATCGTCCTGCTCCGCCATCAGGCGATGCATGACAGCCTGACCGATCTGCCAAACCGCTCGCTTCTCTACGACCGACTCGACCAGTCGATCGATACCGCGCGGACGCAGTCGTCTCTCGTCGCGCTGCTTCTCATGGACCTCGACCGCTTCAAAGAGGTAAACGACACATTCGGTCACCACTTCGGCGACGTACTCCTCAAGCAGGTCGCGTTGCGTGTGAAGAATCAGCTTCGTCTCGTCGACATGGTCGCGCGGCTGGGCGGCGATGAGTTTGCGATTCTGGTCAACGATCCGGTCGACTCGCAGTTCGTCGCGTCGACAGCGCGGCGAATCCTCAACAGTCTTCAACAGCCCTTCGTTGTCGAGGGGCAGGTGCTCGAAGTCGGCGCGAGCATCGGCATCGCGATGTACCCGACGCACGGGACGGACGGCCGGTCGCTGATGCGGCTTGCGGACGTCGCGATGTATGCCGCGAAGCAGGCGCAGGCGGGCTACAAGTTCCACAGCGACGAGTACGAGTCACGCTCGCCCGAGGAGCTGGGCCTTGTCGTCGAGCTGCGGCGCGCGATCGAGCTCAACGAGTTCGAGCTCTACTACCAGCCGAAACTTCATCTGAAGAGCGGTCTGATGACGCGCGCCGAGGTGCTGATCCGCTGGAATCATCCGAAGCGAGGGCTTCTCGCCCCCGCCGCGTTCATTCCGATCGCCGAACGAACCGGCATCATCCGAGAGCTGACGGACTGGGTCTTCGATCATGCGCTGGAGCAGTGCCGCGCGTGGCACGACGAGGGAGCGCCGGTTCATCTCGCGATCAACATCTCCGCCAAAAGTCTGCTCGAGCAGTCGCTGCCGACGAAGGTTCATACGCTGCTCGAGAAGTGGCGTGTCGACCCCCGTTTCATCAAGATCGAGATCACAGAGAGCAGCATCATGGCCGACCCCGCGCACGCGCTCGCGATCATGTCGATGTTGCAGTCGATGGGCGTGCGGCTTTCGGTCGACGATTTCGGCACCGGCTATTCGTCGCTGAGCCATCTTCGGCAACTGCCGGTGGACGAGATCAAGATCGACAAGTCGTTCGTGATGGGAATGACGACCAGCGAAGCCGATGCGGCGATCGTACGGACGGTCATCGATCTCGCGCATAACCTCGGCAAGCAGGTGTGTGCCGAGGGAGTCGAAGACGAGGCCACATGGCTGCGCCTCCGCGACCTCGGATGCGATCTCGCGCAGGGTTACTGGATCAGCCGGCCGATGAGAGGCGCAGATCTGATGAAGTGGCTCACCGAGTCATCGTGGGGACTCGCACGGGTCTCCGGCGTCAAGCGCTCATCCCAATGAGCTGACCGGTGATGTTCGATCCCTGCTCGGAGAGGAGCAGCGCGATCATCTCTGCAACATTCTCGCGCTTGACCAGCCGTTCGGCGGACTTCGCCGCCGAGCTTGAGTCGAGCGTCGTCGGAAGCAACGCGTTCGCTGTGATGTGGCGGTCCTTCAATTCTTTTGCGAGCGTCTCGATGTACGCGTTCAGCGCCGCCTTCGACGCGGCGTACGCCGCGAGGCCGGCAGGCCTCGTGAGGGACACGGCGGAACTGATCGCGACGATCCGTCCGCCATCCATGAGATGCGGCAGGGCCAGGTTGATCGTGGCCGCGGCCGCGAGCACGTTCATCTCGAACAGCTTCTCGAAGTCAGTGACGGTCCCCCCAGGGCCGAAACCGCCCGCAAGATTCACGACCGCGTACAGAGGCTCGAGCTTCGCCCCGTCCGACTCCCGCATGCCGATCAGCTCCTTCGACTTGGCCGCGTTCTTCAGTTTGTCCCACGAGCTCTCGCTGCGATACAACACCACGCACCGATACTCTCGCAACATGCGCGGCACCACGATCGAGCCGAGGTCGCCCGTTCCCCCCGAGATGAGAATTGTTTTCAAGTGTGGATCATATCCGGGGTCAGGTCTTCGTTTCGCTGGTTGTCCACCACGCGTAGAGGAGTCGGCGCATCCAGGGCCCTGGTGTCACAGTTGCGGGATCAGGTCTTCGTTCCTGGTTCTCCACAAGGCGTAGCGAACCAGCGAAACGAAGACCTGACCCCGCAGCTACTCTGGCCGAACTGTCACTGTCACCTTGGCCGACTTCCGCAGCCGCTTCTCGATGCCGCGCAGCTCGGCGTTCATTTCGCGGCTGCGGCTCCAGGTGCGGGGAGGGGAGGCGTATTGCGTGCCGGTGAGGAGGAACGGGTCAGCCCAGTCTTTGTTCGTCGTGAGCCTCGAGCCCGCCAGCGGCATGAGGAAGGGGAGATAGGCGATCTTCCAGCGCGAACCGAGGGCTTTGAACGAGATGGTGCCGATGCCGTACTGGATCTGTGCCTCCGGGTCCTCACGCTCGGGCGCATCGGCGAACAACCTGAGCAATGATTCACGGGAGTAGTCCGGTGTCTGCGCCGATGCCGCGAGGGGCACGAGCGCAAATGCGAGGATGAGCGCGGTCGTTTTCATCGTTGGCTCCTGAATCCTACGACGATTGTCATGCAAAACCGTTACAAGTCGGATGCATCGTGAACTTTGTCGGGCCGAGTCCGTTAGGGTGGAGCCCGAGAGGAAAGAGCCTATGAAATCGATGAACCGACTGTTGGTACTGGCGCTGGCTGGAGGGCTCGCGCTGACCGCAGCAGCCCAGGAGCGCGACCGGAGCAAAGTTGCCGACCGCTATAAGTGGGATTTGTCTTCGCTGTATTCGAGCGACGATGCGTGGCGCGCCGCGAAGGACAAGCTCGAGGCGAAGATCCCGTCGATTCAGAAGCACAAGGGCCAGCTCGCCTCCTCGCCGCAGAGTCTCTACGCCGCGCTCGACGAGCTGACGCAGACGACGAAGGAGCTTTACCGGCTCTACGTCTACGCCTCGATGCTGTCGGACATCGATACCCGCGTCGCGAAGAATCAGGCAATGCAGCAGGAGATGGCGCAGATTGCGACGCGCTTCTCATCAGAAGCGGCGTATGTCGAGCCCGAGATTCTCAAGATCGATCGCGCGAGAGTCGCCAGCTTCCTCTCGCAGGAGCCGCGACTCGCGATCTACCGGCAATACCTCGACGACATCGCGCGTCGTCAGGCCCATACGCTCTCCGCGGCCGAGGAGAAGATCATCGCGGACGCCGGACTGATGGCGGAAGCGTCCGGTGACACGTTCGGCATCTTCTCCGATGCTGACTTTCCGTTCGGCAAGGTGAAACTGGCCAGCGGAGAAGAAGTCGTGATCGACAAGGCCGGCTTCAACCGGTGGCGGGGAGACTCCAATCGCGACGATCGCCGCAAGGTCATGGAGTCGTTCTTCGGCTCGCTCGGCAAGTTCACCGCGACATTCGGCTCGACGCTCAACGGAAAGATGCAGCGCGATCTCTTCTACATGCGCGCGCGCAAGTATTCGACGACGCTCGAGAACGCGCTCGACCAGAGCAACATCCCGGTTTCCGTCTACCACAGCCTCGTCAATGGGGTGAACGCGAACCTGGCGACCTTCCACCGCTACCTGAATCTGCGGAAGCGGATGATGGGTTTGACTGACCTCCATTACTACGATCTGTACGCGCCACTCGTCGGCAGTGTCGACGCCGAGTATCCGATCGAAGCCGCTGAGAAGCACGTCATCGCTTCGCTCGCACCGCTCGGGACCGAGTACACGTCGATCATCAGGAAAGCGTTCGGCGAGCGCTGGATCGACCTCTATCCGAACACCGGCAAACGTGCCGGCGCCTACTCGCAGGGATCGGCGTACGACCTTCACCCGTACATGCTCATCAACTACAACGGCAAGTACGACGACATGTCGACGCTCGCCCATGAGCTGGGACATACGATGCAGAGCTACCTCTCGAATAAGGCGCAGCCGTTCCCGACTGCCGACTACCCGACGTTCGTCGCCGAGGTCGCATCGACGTTCAATGAGGCGCTGCTCATCGACTACATGCTCAAGCAGATCAAGGACGACAAAGCGCGCCTCGCACTCCTCGGCAACTACCTCGAGAACATCAAGGGAACCGTATTCCGCCAGACGCAGTTCGCGGAGTTCGAGTTGCGTGTGCACGAGATGACCGAGAAAGGGGAGCCGATCACGGGCGAAGCGCTCGACAAGCTCTACCTCGACATCACGAAAAAGTACTACGGACACGACAAGGGTGTGACGATCGTCGACGACTACATCAAGCACGAGTGGTCGAACGTCCCGCACTTTTACCGGAACTACTACGTCTTCCAGTACGCGACATCATTTACCGCGTCAGCGGCGCTGTCGGAAAAAGTTCTCGCCGGCGACAAGGCTGCGATGAAGAAGTTCGTCGCATTTCTTTCTGCCGGCGGATCGAAGTATCCGATCGATCTGCTCAAAGATGCCGGCGTCGACATGACGACCTCGCAGCCCCTCGAGCTGACAATGCGGAAGATGAATCGAGTGATGGACGAGATGGAAAAGCTGCTGGCTTCCTCGAAACCCTGAGGAGCGTCTCTCGTGGAGAGAATCGCCGCTAACCTTCGCTTCGCTCAGGGTTGTTCTTAGGACGCTGCGGAGCGGTACACTGTGCGGCATCCAAATCCACGATGTTTCAAAAGGAGCGACTATGAATCGCCACACCGACGGCCGCAGGTACGTAAAGCTCATCATGACGTTCACTGCGGGGCTCTGGCTGCTTGCGAGCCCGCTCCTCGCACAAACGTCGACCGGCAGCATCTACGGAAAAGTTCTCGACAGCAGCAACGCGACGCTGCCCGGAGTCACGGTGACCGCGAACGCGAGCGGCGCGCAGCACACCTTCGTCACTGAAGCCGACGGCGCGTTCCGGTTCCTTCGCCTGCCGCCGGGACGTTACACGGTCCAGGCTGAGCTCGCGGGACTCGGGACCGTGCGCCGCGCGGTAGACGTCAACATCGGGTCGAACACCGCTGTCGAGATTCAGATCACGCCCTCCATGACCGAAACGCTCACCGTCACCGCCGCGACTCCGCTGATCGACGCGCGCGACACGAGCACCGGCGAGGTCGTGACCCTGGAAGAGATCGAGAATCTTCCGACCGCGCGCGATCCGTGGGTCATGCTCCAGCAGATGCCCGGCGTGCTCGTCGATCGCGTCAATGTCGGCGGCAACAAGAGCGGACAGCAGTCGTACTTCGTAAGCAAAGGCGTCGAGCGTCATCAGACTTCGTGGAACATCGACGGCGTCAACGTGACCGAGATGGACGAGCTCGGAACGACGACCTTCTACTACGACTTCGGATCTCTCCAGGAGTTCCAGGTCGTGACGAGCACCGCGGATCCTTCGGTTCGCACGCCCGGCGTGCAGATCAACATGGTGACCAAGCGTGGCTCGAACGATTGGGCAGGCTCGGCTCGCATGGTGTGGGCCGACGAGGAGTTCCAGGCCGAGGCGACCGTGCCGAGCTCGATCCGCGAAGGCAATCGAGTCGACAACGTCACGGAGTGGGGCGCTGAGTTCAGCGGTCCGATCATCCGCGACCGGCTGTGGGGCTACGGCGCGTACGGCCAGAACAAGATTTCGAACATCACGTTCAACTACTCGTTCCCGCAACGCACGAATCTCGAGAACATCACTGCGAAGCTCAACGCGCAGCCGCTCGCGAACAATGACGCGACGCTCTACTACATGTTCAGCGACAAGACCGTAAACGCGCGCGACCTCTCGTCCACCCGCCCGCCGGAAACGGCGAGACGGCAGAGCGGCCCGGGCGACGTCCTCAAATTCGAGGACACACACGTCTTCTCGAACAACTTCGTGATGACGGGACTGCTGGCGAAGGTCGCGAGCGGCTATCTTCAGGAGCCGCGTGGCGGAATGGACACCGAGCCGTACTGGGTCAACACGCAGGGGCTCAACGGAGAGAACCGCGGATGGCACAACACGTACCGCCGCTCGGAGCAGTCAGTCGATCAGATGAACTACCGCGCCGACGCCTCGTGGTTCCGGCCGATGTTCGGTCTGGATCATGAGGTCAAGTTCGGACTCGGTTACCGCGACCAGGACACTGAGTGGAGCGTCGTTTATCCCGGCAATCAGACGTGGGGTGAGTTCTACCGCAATCCAGCCGACAACCTCGCGGCGTTCACGCGCGAGGCGCATCCGCTTTACGTCGGTGAATACAACGATTTCTATGTCGGCGACACGGTCGCGATGGGCGACTTCACGATTCAAGGTGGCGCACGCTACGACCTCCAGCGCTCCTTCAACAAGGCGAGCTCCGTACGGGCGAATCCGCTGATTCCGAACATCTTTGTCGCCACCAGTTACGACGGCGACGACCGGAAGCTCGAGTGGGAAAGCATCACGCCGAAGCTCGGCGTGACGTGGAGCCCCGGCTCGAAGCGAACGGTGCTGAAGACCAGCTACTCGCGCTACGTAGACCAGCTCGCGGCCAGTGATTCCGGCGCGAACAATCCGTTTTACGACTATCAGATCCTCTACTACCCGTGGGCGGACGCGAACGGCGACAAGCGCGTGCAGGTCGGCGAGGCTGATCTCGCGAACCTCTACTTTGCAGTCGGCGTCGATCCGGACAACCTTGCTGGCGGCGCGCCGTCCGTCGGCCGCATCGACTACGACAACCACGACCCGACGACCACCGACGAATACATCCTTGGCGTCGAGCATGAGCTCGTTCCAGGTTGGGCGGTCGGTGCCAGCTACACCCACCGGCTTCGCGACAACTTCATCTGGAACCAGTACGAGAAAACACGCGGCAGTGGCAACTTCTTCACCGCAGCTGACTATGTCCTCGGCGGAAACATCACCGGTTCGCTGGCTGACGGAACTCCCTACAGCGTTCCGTACTATCGCCTGAAGCCGGGAGTTCCGCGGCCGACCTTCTACGCAACGCGCAACCGGCCCGACTACTCGCAGACGTACCAGGGGCTGGAGCTCACCGCCACGAAACGGATGACCGGCCGGTGGAGCATGCGCGGACAGGTGACCCTTGCCGACTGGACACAGAGCGTCGGCGCACGCGCGATTCAGAATCCGAGTGGGCTACTCGAAGGGGATGGCTGCTACACGTGCGATGGCTCGGCGGTTGGCTCTAGCAGCGGCTCCGACGGCTACATCAATGCACGCTGGACGTACAGTCTCAGCGGCATTTACCAGGCTCCCTGGCAGATCAACCTCGGCGCGGTGCTCCAGGGACGCGAGGGCTACATCAACGGCTACAACGTACGGACGGCGAGCAATGTTGATGGCACGCGCCGTCGGTACGTGGTGAACGAATTCGAGGACTTCCGTTTCGACAATCTCATGCAGCTCGATCTTCGATTGGCGAAAGAGTTCCGCCTGCCCGCCGGCATCGGCTTCGAGATCGCGGTTGACGCCTTCAACGTGACGAACGAGCGGACGATCCTCTGGCGCGACTACGAGATCATCCCGGTCGCAAACGCCCCGTCGGCAGAGACTCCGATCCAGGAGATGCAGAGCCCCCGACTGTTCCGCCTCGGCGGCAAGATCTCATTCTGATTCGAGGATGCGGCGCCGCCGAAAGGCGGCGCCCTATCAGGGGCGAAAGAGTACGAAAAACCGCCGGCTGAAGCCGGCG
>JAENWF010000105.1 GCA_016650215.1 Thermoanaerobaculia bacterium | reverse complement strand
TCGATCTCGCGCAGCTCGATCGAGCCGAAATCCAGATGCGGATGACCGTCGCACAATTTCAGCGCGGCGTCGTAGCTCGGTGCCTCGATGATCTGGAAGCCGCCCACGATCTCCTTCGACTCGGCGAACGGCCCGTTGGTGATGGTGACTTTCGAGCCGTTCCTCTTCAGCACGCGACCGTCGCTATCGCGCAGCTTCTGCCCGCTAAGCGCCTTCACGCGTATGTTCCACTCGATGTAGCGTTTGATGACGTTCTGCATCTCCTCGGCGGAGATGTCGGGCGGAAAGCTTCCTGAGTCGCGAAGCACGAGTACGAATTGCGGCATGGTGGCTCCTCCTTTCATCGTAAGACGAACGGGAGCAGGACGCATCGACAGGTGGGCTGAAAAAGTTGAAGCGCGCCGACCCTCTTGGGATTATCGGCGCGCTTCGTCTGCGCTAGCGTTCCTGGAAGACCCAGGCTGGCTCGCAATAACTGCTAATTCGATGCCAGCCCTATCGCCACTCGGGTCCCGACTGCAGGATCTGGTCGATCGAGAGCATTCGCTCCTTGCCGTCGGGGGCGAGGAAGACCGAGTGGTACCAGCCTCTTTGAAACGTGGATCGCGGCGGGCGAGGGCGCCCGCCGCCACACAAACTTCGATCAGACTGCCGTCGCGATCGTCTCGAGCTGTGCGGCGATCTCAGCCGTGGTCGCTTTCGGTGCAGTCGCGCTGTCGAAGCGGACGAGCACAGGATCGAACACTCCGCGCTGAAAGAGCGCTGCGCGGACATGGATGAACCTTGCGCGCAGGTCGACGAGAAGCGTTTCGCCCGCCGCTTTCATCGAAGCAGCGACGTCACCCGCTTCGCTCTTGATCTCATCCATCGTCTGCATCATTTCCTCTCGATCCCGAGCTTCGCGTACATCTCTGCGTCAGTCGGTGAGACTTGCACGAACGACTTCACCCCGCGTGCCGCGAGCTCAGTTTCACTCCAACCGTCAACGTTGATGAGGTCGAGGTCGGTCAGGTCGCCACTCACGCCGTGGATGTCGTAGCCGGCCCAGATCGCGAATCCGCGGTCCTCGCTCGGCCCGAGGGCGAAACCAATCCGGCCGAACTTCTTGATGTAGCGGCTCACGCCTCGCATAGTAATCGACGTGAGGTAACGCTGTGAGACCGGAACAGCTCCTGAAAAAAGTTTTTCCGCCCATGCTGGCGACGCTCTCTGAGGAACCGCCGAAGTCGGACGCGCTCTGGACGTACGAGTGGAAGTACGACGGGTTCCGGGCGATTGCGGCGATCGTCGATGGGGAAGTCGCGGTGTGGAGCCGCAACGAGCTCGATCTCGCACCGCGGTTCCCGCATGTTGCGGCGGCGCTCGCGAAACTCAAGCTGCCGGATGTCGTGCTCGACGGCGAGATCGTCGCGCTCGACGAGTACGGCGCTCCGCGATTTCAGCTTCTGCAGCAGGGGGAGCAGCAAAAGATGTTCGTCTTCGACATCCTCTGGCTCGACGGGCACGACCTGCGAAAGCTGCCGTACACGAGCCGGCGCGAGCTACTGGAGAAAAGCCTTCGCCGCCCGCCTGCGCAGATCTCGATCTCGCAGATCCTCCACCAGCCCGGTGCCGAAGCGCTCGCGCGCGCCAAATCCCTCGGCTGGGAAGGGATCATCGCGAAGAAGAGCGATTCGAAGTATGACGGCCGGCGCTCGAAGGAGTGGCTGAAGCTGAAAGCGCAGAACGTGCAGGAGTTCGTCATTGTCGGATGGCAGCCGAGCACGAACTCGTCGAACCAGATCGGGTCGCTGCATCTCGCCGTGAAAGAGAAGGATGGATCGTTCCGATACGCGGGAAAAGTCGGAACGGGCTTCTCGGCCAAACTCCGCGTCTGGATGAAAGACGAGCTGGCGAAGGACGTCGTTGCAAAGACCGAGGTGAGGGACGTGCCGCGCATCCGCGATGCAACCTGGGTGACACCGCGGCTGGTCGGACAGGTGTCGTTCACGGAGTGGACCGCCGATCATCGGTTGCGGCATCCATCATTTCTGGGACTGCGCGATGACAAGGAGGTGGGTGAGGTGGTTCGAGAGGCGAAGGGCCGAGGGCCGAGTACCGAGGGCCGAGGGAGCAAGGTTGTGGCGAAGACCCGAGCGGAGGCAACGGAGTCCGCGCAGAAGTCACGCGTGGTGCTCACGAATCCTGATCGGGTGATGTATCCGCGGGATGGGATTACGAAGGCCGACGTCGCGCGCTACTACGAGCTCGTTGCGGAGCCGATGCTGCGCGCTCTTCGCGACCGGCCGCTCTCGCTCGAACATTGGAATCAAGGGATCCACAAGCCTGCGTGGTTCCAGCAGAACATCGGGAAGGAAGGGCCGGCGTGGTTGCGGCTCGTGGAAACGCCGACGCGAACCTCGAAGCGCGGCGTGAAGCATCTGGTCGTCGACAGCGTCGACTCGCTGCGATGGCTTGCGCAGATGTCGGTGCTGACGCCACACATGTGGGCCTCGCGCGCGGAATCGCCCGAAGAGCCCGATTGGATCGTCTTCGATCTCGATCCTGCGAAGGGGAAGGGGATCGAGCAGGCGATCGACGCCGCGATCATCATGCGGAAGCTGCTCGACAACCTCGAGCTGCCGAGCGTGCCGAAGACTTCGGGAAAGCGCGGCATTCACGTCTTCGTCCCGCTGAAACCCGGCTATTCGCACGAGGAGGCGGCGGAGTGGGCGTTCTCGATCGCCGCCGCCGTGTCGTCGAAGGTGCCGGAGATGACGGTCGAGCGGAGTATCGCCTCGCGCAAAGGCCGCCTCTACCTCGACAGCATGCAGAACGCGTACGGGAAGACGATCGTCGCGCCCTACGCGCTCCGCGCAATCGACGGTGCGCCGGTCTCCGCGCCGCTCAAGTGGAGCGAGGTCACGAAAAAGCTCGATCCACTGAAGTTCAACATCAAGACGATGCCGAAGCGGCTCGAGAAGGTTGGGGATCTGTTTGCCGAGGTGTTCGAGAAGAAGGCGAAACTGCCGCCTCTGAAATAGGTGACGAGTGACGAGTGACGCGTGACGAGTGGGGAACACGACTCGGTTGTTCGCGTCACTCGTAACGCGTCACGCGTCACATCTCGGTGAATGACATAATCGCGTCGAATGCAAACTCAGAAACGCGCAATCATCACAGGGGCCTCGAGCGGGATCGGTCTGGAGCTGGCTCGAGAGCTGGCGCTTCGCGGATGGGCGCTCGCGCTGCTCGCCCGGCGCACCGAACTTCTTGACGATGCGGTGCGCGCCATCGGCGCGAACGCGGTTGCCATTCCGTGTGACGTGACCGACTCCGGCGCAGTTCATGACGCCGTGAAGCATGGGGAATCGCGCCTCGGCGGCGCGTTCGATCTCGCGGTCGCGAATGCAGGGGTCGGCATCCCGAGCCATGCGGCGAAGTTCAATCTTGCCGAAGCGGAGCAGACGATCCGCGTGAACGTCCTCGGCATGATGTACCTCTTCGACGCCGTCATCCCGGGGATGATCGAGCGGCGTTCGGGACGGTTCGTAGGCGTCGCATCAGTTGCCGGACTTCGCGGCCTGCCGACAGCGGCGCCATACTCCGCGAGCAAAGCCGCGATGCAGGCGTTTCTCGAGGCGAGCCGGATCGAGCTCGTGCCGTACGGTGTCGGCGTCACGATCGTGAACCCCGGCTTCATCGTGACCGCGATGACCGAGAAGAACCGTTTCAAGATGCCGTTTCTCATGAAAGCCGACAAAGCGGCGCGCGTGATTGCCGACGGAATCGAGGGCGGTAGGCGCGTCGTCGAGTTCCCGCGGCGGATGTCGCTGGTGATGCGTACCGTGCGGCTGCTCCCCGATTCGCTTTACGAGCGGATGACGGGCCCGTACTCGCGACGGAAAGCCGGTCCGTCCAAGGTCAAGCCATGAACACAGCCGCGGTTCGCCTCTGGTCGCTGCAGAACGTGTTTCTCCTGTGGCTCGTGAAGCCGAGCGTGATCGAGGTCAATGAGCGGCGCTGCGTGATCCGCATCCCGCTCAACTGGCGCACACGCCGCCGCGACATCCACGCGATGTACCTCGGCGTGCTCTGCATGGGAGGCGACGTCGCCGCAGGGCTCATTGCGTTTCATCTCGCGCGTGAGCGGAAGCTCCCGTTCTCGTTCGTCTTCAAGGACATGACCGCGTCGTTTCTGAAGCGCGCCGAGGGGGATGTGCTTTTCACAAACGAAGACGGCGCGGTGGTCGAAGATCTGATGCGCCGCGCCATCGCGACAGGAGAGCGGGTCGAAGCAACTGTGAACGTGACCGCAACTGTGCCGTCGAAGCTCGGCGATGAGCCGGTCGCGAAGTTTGCGATGACGTTGTCGATCAGAGCGAAGTCGTCATCCTGAGCGAAGCGAAGGATCAACGGTGGCACCGGGTCCATCGTGCGTCGGAAGACCTCGCCCTGAAACGCGGTCAAGAGGACGGAAGACCGCCGGCTTGAGAGCCGGCGCCACATCCAGCATGGCTCGTGGCAGCATTCGCGAGCGATGTGGCG
>JAENWF010000104.1 GCA_016650215.1 Thermoanaerobaculia bacterium | reverse complement strand
CATAACGACCAGTTTGATCGCCATATGAAAAAGACCGGATTTTACGGGGTCGATCTCTACAGTCTCTTTGGCTCGATCGAAGCCGTCATCTCCTACCTCGAGAAGGTTGATCCCGAAGCAGCGCGCCGTGCGCGACACCGCTATTCCTGCTTCGATCATTTCGGCGAAGACAGTCAGACGTACGGATACGCCACGACCTTCGGCATCTCACAATCATGCGAAAACGAAGTCGTGGCGCAGCTTGTCGATTTTAGCAGACGCGCTGCCGAGTACGCGCAGCGTGACGGACGAATCCCGCCGGACGAGGCGTTCTTTGCCGAGCAGAACGCGAGGCTCGTCAAGAATGCCGAGCAGTACTACCGCTCGATGTTCGGCGGGCACTCGTCGTCATGGAATCTTCGCGACCAGCACATGGCGGAGACGATTCACGCGCTCGCCGAGCATCTGCGGCGGCAGAGCATCGAGCCTCGCATTGTCGTCTGGGAGCACAACTCGCACCTCGGCGACGCCCGAGCGACGGAGATGGGAAAGCGCGGCGAATTGAATGTTGGACAGCTCGTTCGCCAGCGCTACGGCGACGATGTCCGCAACGTCGGTTTCACCACGTACACCGGCACGGTGACGGCGGCGGACGACTGGGACGGCCCGGCGGAGCGAAAGAACGTTCGACCCGGATTGCGCGGCAGCTACGAGGCGCTCTTCCACGATGCCGGCATGCAGAACTTCCTGCTGCCGCTTCGCGGAAACTCTTCAGCAAAGGTGTTGGAGGAAGCGCGTCTCGAACGTGCCATCGGCGTCATTTACCGGGCCGATACGGAACGACAGAGCCATTACTTCTTCGCCTCACTGCCGCATCAGTTCGATGCCGTGCTCCACTTCGATCGTTCACGTGCTGTCGAACCCCTCGAGCGGTGGGAGATCGTTCATACGGAGGAAACGCCGGAGACGTATCCGTCGGCGCTGTAAACGCAAATGATCAGAAACGCCGCCGATCGTGACGAAGGCCTCGTTCGCATCACCGCCGGAGAGGTTGTACTCGAAGGAAACCTGGTCATTCCGCCAGGGGCGACGGGCGTGGTGCTCTTCGCGCATGGAAGCGGCAGCGGCCGCTTCAGCTCACGGAACCGCTATGTCGCCGAACAACTACGGACTGGAGGGGCCGGAACGCTTCTAATCGATCTGCTCACACGCGAAGAAGAGCAGGCCGACATGCGGACGGCCCACTTGCGATTCGACATCGGTCTGCTCGCCGATCGCCTGGTGCGCACCATCGAGTGGCTCGAACGTGAACCTCAGACACGCAATCTGAAAGTCGGTCTGTTCGGCGCGAGCACCGGAGGCGGAGCAGCGCTGGCGGCGGCTGCTCGGCGCCCGGATCGTGTTGCTGCGGTCGTCTCGCGCGGCGGCCGTCCTGATCTCGCCGGGCCTGCACTGCCACACGTGCGGGCCCCGACGCTCTTGATCGTCGGCGGCGACGACATACCGGTCATCGGGATGAATCGCGAAGCGTATGATCAGATGAAGAGTGAGCGTCGTCTGGAGATCGTCCCCGGCGCGAGTCACCTCTTCGAAGAACCAGGAACGCTCGAGGAAGTTGCGCGTCTGGCTCGCCAGTGGTTTCAGCAGTATCTCCGCTGAGGTGATCGATGAGCGAACGAGTGATCCCGAGGCAGTCATGGAGCGAGTTCCTCAGCGCCTTCAGCGGTCAGCACTACGGGTGGCTGGTGACCATCGAAATTCGCGAAGGTGATGGTGCTATGCATACTGTCGCAGACGAACGGCCGCTGAAGAAGATCGCGTTCGAGGGCAATGACGATATCGAGATCGTCGTCGGCGATACCGGCACGATTCACGAGCGCATCGCGGGCGCGACGGAGCTGCGCGTTCATGAGAGCGCGCCCGAAGCAATCGAGAGCTTGACGATCGACTCGCCGATCTGGCAAACGACGATCCGCTTCCGTACAGCGATTCCGCCCGTGCTCGTCGATGGCGTGATCGGCTACGAGAAGTGAGCTGCGCTTTTACATTAGCCGGTCGAAACTAGTGTGGTGTGTCAGAAATAGCATACCTGTCGCTGGTGCCGCTTGCGGCCGGGATGCAAGGCGCGAGGAGGAGGCGATGCGCCTAGCATCTGGCCCCTCGGCGCCCAGTCAGGCATTCGCGCGTGAAGTTGTCGACGATGGGCAGAAGCGAAGCAACGACGAAGCTCCGCTTCACACGATCAACAATCGACATCCAAGGGGGGGATTTTTGGCTGACCAACCGGGGGGAAATTAGAGTGACCGTTGACAGGAGCTTGAGAACCCGACCATTCTCGAACTGATCAAAGACGAAGTCGTAGCTCCAGACATGATTCTTCCGCTCAGCACGCAGGCGCGCGCATCCGTTCGCGCTGTGACCGACGCGACGGCGCTTCCTGGCTCGAACAGTGATCTTCATCCCCTCCTTCCGACATATCCGACGCACGCGCTTGCGATTCACTTTCCACGACTCGCGCCGCAACTCTT
>JAENWF010000103.1 GCA_016650215.1 Thermoanaerobaculia bacterium | reverse complement strand
CCGCCGGCTGAAGCCGGCGCCACGTCACGCATGGCTCATGGCAGGATTCGTAAGGGACGTGGCGCCGGCTTCAGCCGGCGGTCTTTCGTCCTGCCCCTGAGTTCATCACCTCTCGCGTGGCGCCCTCGCGACAGTCCCCGACCAGAGGCTGTGCAGAAATCACGAGTCATTCCGAGCGTGAGCGAGGAATCCGGGGGAAGGAAACACGGCCCACCGCCCGGATTCCTCGCTTGCGCTCGGAATGACTCGCTTCGGAAACGAAGGCTACTCGTCGTCGTCCACATAGCTGCTCCGCGCCATGACGAGGGCGCCGCGTTTGCGGACACGCACTTCGATCGTATGCGTGCCGCGCTTGTCGGTCTTCGGCTTGCGGACTTCCAGCTCGTAGTGTCCGGTGAGGGTGCGTTGGAGGCGCTCGATCGCGGACTTCGGGAAAATATGCGTCTTCGCGTAGAAACCACCGGTATCAGCCGCGGCTTTTCCGAGTCCGATTTCGAGGTCGTGATAGTCGGCGATCGTCATGTCGAGCGCGAAGACGGTGACGCGTGCCGTCTCGAGCGCGTAGCGGGCGATCGGATACTTTTTGTGCATCGAAACGCGCCCGCCGCTCCGGACGCCAAGGCCCCAGCCGAAAAGGATCATCGATTTCGGCCCGGCGATCGGTCGCAACGCGTTGGCGATGAGGATGAAGCCGTGATCGGGACTCGCCGCCTGCTGCATTTCCTCGCGATTCATCCTGCGCGCGAGCGATGGATTCGGGACCGGACGCGGTGTACCCGGCTGCTCGGTTGTCTGCGCCTGCCGGATCGCGTACTTGATGGCGCTTTTGTTGTCGCTGAAGTCGAGCCAGAACTTCAGGTGCGAATCGAAGGAGAAGACCGCCACGCGATCGCTCGGCTCGAGGTTCTCGATCATCTCATCGGCGTGCGAGAGAAAGTTCAGCGCGCCTCCGATGCGAACGGGCTCGCGCGTGAAATCGGTCTGGACGAAGTAGATGAACATCCTGCCGCTGGGTTCGACGTCCTCGCCAAAGCCGGGTGGTGCCGAAGGCGCGTCTTCTTCGTCGAGTCCGGCGAGAGCGCGCGCGCCAGCCGTCTCCGGAATCCACTCGACCGATTCGATCGTCGCGGACTTGCCGTCGATCTTCACCTCGAAGTCCCCAGCCATCAGATCGCGGAGCGGATCACCCGAATAGTCGGTGACCCGCGCGTCGACCAGAACGCGCTCGACCGTGATCTGTTCCTCGCTCCGCATCTCCTGTCCGAAAGCAACAGAAGGGAAAAGAGCGAGGAGCAGAACGCATCGGAGCATGTCGAAAAGGATACGCTGCTCTACAATCGCCCGACGGAAAGGAACCTGTGACATGCGCGTTCTCACGCTGATCCTCGCGCTCCTCCTCGCCACGCCGGCGATGGCGGCGCGTTTCGACGAGCTCTTCCATGACAAGACGATGCGCGTCGACTACTTCCACACAGGCGGGAAGGGACAGGAGATCGTGGCGCTCGACCGTGTCGTCTCCGACGGCCCGTGGCCGGGAAGCAGGACGCGTCTCGCCGATACTTCGAACCTCGGCAAGTATCTCTTCGAGGTCATCGACCGGTCGACCAACCAGTTGATCTACTCTCGCGGCTTCGCGTCCATCTACAGCGAATGGGAAACGACGGGTGAGGCGAAGTCGACATCGTCAACCTTCCACGAGTCACTCCGGTTTCCGTGGCCGAAGAATCCCGTGCAGGTCGTGTTGAAGAAACGCGACGGGGACAACGCCTTCCAGCAGATCTGGTCGACGCTTATCGATCCCGCCTCCCGTTTCGTGAATCCCGCGGACGTGATGCCGGCGGGCCGCGTCTTCACGATCTTCGAGAACGGTCCGGCGTCGCAGAAGGTCGACCTGCTCATCATCGGCGAGGGTTACACCGAGGCCGAGCTACCGAAGTTCCAAGCGGACATCAAGCGCCTCGCCGGGAAGCTCTTCGCAACGGAGCCATTCAAGAGCCGCCAGCGCGATTTCAATGTGCGCGCGCTCCATCTCGCGTCGCCCCGCAGTGGCGTGCACCGTCCGCGAACAGGCGACAATCGCCGCACGCTGACCGGTACGCAGTACAACATCTTCGATTCCGAGCGCTACGTGCTGACACTCGATAACCGCTCACTTCGCGAGGTCGCCTCATCCGCGCCGTATGACTTCCTCGAGATTCTCGTCAACGAGAAGCAGTACGGCGGCGGCGGAATCTTCAACGACCAGGCGACTTCGTCAGTGGACAGCGGCTTCTCCGAGTACGTTTTCGTTCACGAGTTCGGCCATCACTTTGCCGGACTCGCCGACGAGTACTACACCTCGGACGTCGCATTCGACACGGGCGGCAGCGATCATCCGGAGCCGTGGGAGGAGAACGTCACCGCGCTTCACGACCCAGCGAAGTTGAAATGGCGCGACCTCGTCGATAAGGACACGCCGATTCCGACGCCGTGGAAGAAAGAAGAGTTCGAGGAGCATCAGCGCGCGTTTCAGGCTGAGCGGCGAAAGCTGCGCGCGGAGAATGCGCCCGAGTCGGAGATGGACAAGCTCTTCCGCCGCGAGTTGGAGTACGAGACGAAGTTTCTCGGCTCCGAAAAGTACGCTGGAAAGGTCGGCGCGTTCGAAGGCGCTGCCTATGAGGCGAAAGGCCTCTATCGTCCGCAGGCCGACTGCATCATGTTCACTCGCGACGAAGTCGGTTTCTGCCGAGTCTGCTCCCGCGCGATCGAGCGGATCATCGATCAGTACTCGAGACAGTAATGCGCACACTCACCTTCATCGTTGGCGCCCCTGCCGATGCATTCGACGGCGCATTCGCCTCTGCCGTCAGCGACGAGCTGCGCAAACGCTATTCGTTTACGGCGGCCGCCGGTGACAGGTACGAATCGGAACCGGTGAACGCCCGCGGATGGGGCGAGTTGCAGACGCTGATCCGCAACATGATGGGCGCTGGAGCCGCACCGCATCTGACGTCGGTCGACGCGTACCAGACCGTCTATCTGCCCACCGAGGTTCCGGCGATCGAGCACGTTGCGGTCGCGAATGCTGCCGATCCCCTGCACGTCGCGAGTCTCACGGCGCTGATCGCTGATCTCGGCAGCTTCGCTTCACATGCACAGCTCCCGACCGACGACGTCGAGCTGATGCAGATGGCAGCGCAGTATCTCGAAGACGAGAACGGCCTCGACCGCGAGCTCGACTTTCAAATGTACGTGCAACTCATGTTGTCCGCGAAACAGGCACTTGCGAGGAAGCAGGCGCTGTGGGTCGTCTCTTAGCGCCCGAGTGCTGAGTGCTGAGTGCTGAGTGCTGAGTCGCGAGGCCGACGCTGCGCGTGCTTGTCATCCTGAGCCGCGAAGAGGGCGAAGGATCCCCCGCGCAAGAACCATCAACGGCCGGACCCGATGTCCTTCATTGCGATTCTCCGGGGACGAAAAGCCGCCGGCTGAAGCCGGCGCCACGTCATGCATGGCTCATGGCAGCATTTGTACGTGATGAGCTCCGGAGGACGGAAGACCGCCGGCTTGAGAGCCGGCGCCACGTCATGCATGGCTCATGGCAGCATTCGTCCGTAAAAATTTCTGGACGCGGAAGCCCGCGGCTGAAGCCGGGGCCACGTCATGCATGGCTCGTGGCAGCATTCGCGATCGCTACACGATTCGTGACGGCGGCAGGAGCGACTCGTTGATCGCGATTGCTGCGATTGCGCCGTCGGCGGCTGATGTAATGGCGAGCTGCGAACCGGGCGCGAGATCGCCGATCGCGTAGACGCCTTCGACGCTCGTCTGCTTGTACTCGTCCACGACGATGTTCGGGATGTCGTCGAAGACTTTGCATCCGAGGGCTTCGGCGAGTCCGCACGAGCGCTTTACGCCGATGGTGAAGAAGACCGACTCGACGGGTGCGCGCTCGCCGGACGAGAGAACGAGCGCGTTCACCTGCTGCCGTCGACCTTCGATCGCGATGATTGCCTCGTCCTTGGTCGCGATGCCGTGCATGAGCAGCTTGCTGACGTGCTCTTCGGTCCAGTCGCGGTCGTGACCGTTCGTGAAGATCGTGATGTCATCGCTCCACTGCAGCAGCTTGAGCGCGAGGCCGGCCGCCGCTTTGCCGGTGCCGATGACCGCGATCTTCTTTCCCGTGTTCTCGAAGCCGTCGCAGTCGGGGCAGTGGTGGACGCTGCCGCCGTAGTATTTCTCGATCTCGGGGATGGCCGGGAGCTCGTCGCGGACCCCATACGCGAGCACGACGCGGCGTGCGCGAAAGATACCTGAGGTCGTCTTGACCTCGAACACGTCGCCCAGGCGTGCGATCTCGGTGGCGGTGCAGTCGCAGGTCTCGACGCCAGCGGCAATCGCCTCCGCTTTCCCGCGCCGCAGCAGGACACCCGGCTTGATGTTGTTCTGGCCGAGAAACCCGTGAACGCCGTGAGAGGCGTAATTGCGAGGCCGGCCGTTGTCGATGAGCAGCACGCGCCGGTGATAACGGCCGAGAAAAATCGCACACGTCAGCCCGGCGGGACCGCCGCCGATGATGAGGCACTCGTATGTCGATTGATCGGGCACTACTGCGTTCCGGCGAGCGACGTTCCGCGTACGCGAATCGAAACATTGCTCGCCGCAATCGCCTCACCGCGTGAATCCTTCGCGCGGACCCAGACGACGACAGTGTAAAGCCCGGCTCCTTCACGAAAGGGGACATCGAAGGTGAAGGTCCCGTCGGCCGCGACGCGGAAATCGCCGCTCTGGCCGTTGTCGTACTCCTCTTTCACGAACTCGAAGGTGCCGTCGGCGCGCGGGTTGATGTAGCTGCGGAGGCGTGGGAGGTAATCGCGCCGGTCGTCGGGGAGTCGATAGTTGTCCATCGCGTTCGCGACGTGCGCCGGCATCGCTTCGGGTGCCGGCTCGTAATGAACGCTGATCGCTTCGACTCGGTAGCCGGCGCGAGGCTTGCCGCTCGCCGAGGCGATCTCCTGGAGCGACGCTTCGCGCGCCAGCGGGCGCGACCAGTTGATGTAGCGGCGGACAAACTCCTGCGCCAGGCGCAGCTCGCCGCGCTCCCAGGCGAGGCCGATTCCGACGTGCGTCGCGTGCGGATCGAGGATCGTTCGCTTGTGGCCGTCGTGCGGCGCGCGCTCAGCCATCATCGCGTCGTGTGAGCGCCGCGCCATGTCGTAGACCGCGCGATCGCTGAATGAATACGAGCCCGACCATGCCGCCGCGTTCTCACTCACTCCGTCATCGACGCCTCCCTCGGAGAGTCGCATGTAGGGCGGTTTACCGTCCGTCGTGAAGTGGCCCGTGGTCCGGTTGCGGATCTGAGCGGCGCAATACGCGTCCGCGAGTGCTGAGACCGTCGCATCGAGCTGCACCGGGGCGAGCCCACGTGCCACTCGATCGCGGTTGATCTGCTTGAGCACCTGATCCCGCAGAGTGAGTTTCGTCTCATCGCGCGAACCCTCTCCCTGCGCGAGGGGTGTGCCCACGATCAGGACGGCAGCGAGAAGCGCAATAAGACGGTTCATTCGGCGCACGCAAAACATGATTGTACGGCGGCTTATTCGCTCATCATCGCGAGCCGGGGTCCCGGGTGGCCGGCAGCTCCACCGTGATCCGCAGGCCGTGAGAGAGGTTCTGTGCCGCGATTGTTCCCCCGTGATCTTCGATGGCTTTCCGTGCGATGGCGAGACCGAGACCTGTTCCGGTGGACTTGGTGGAAAAGTAGGGATCGAAGATCTTAGGCAGCAGCTCGGGGGAGATCCCCGGGCCGTTGTCTTCGACGTGGATGACAACTCGGGAGTCTGTGCAGGCGCTCGAAAGGCGTACGCGGCCGGCCGGCGCCGCCTGAAACGCGTTCTCGATCAGATTCGCAATCGCGCCGCGCAGCAGGCGCGCGTCGCCCGAAAAGCGCTCGGGGGTGCTCGGATCGATTGCGGCGACGAATGCGATGCCGCGCTCCTGACTCTGCGAGTAACTGGCGGCGAGGTCTTCGAGCAGCTTGCGGAGGTCGATCGGCTTGCGCTGAATCTCACGGGCCGAGGCGTAGTCGCTGAATTCGCGCGAAGTCTCGCGCAGAGTCACGACCTGCTTGAGAATGTTGTCGACCGCGCCGCGGACAACAGCGGGAAGATTCGGATCGTTCCGCTCCGACACCGCGCGCAGATGCTCGGCCGTGAGCTGGATCGGCGTCAGCGGATTCTTGATTTCATGCGCGACCTGCCGCGCCATTTCTCCCCACGCCTCGAGCCTGTTCGACCGCAAGATCTCAGTCACATCCTCGGCGATGAGCATCTCCTCTTCGCTGTCGGGCAGCGGCACGATGGAAACGCGCAGCGTTCGCGGCTTGTCGCCGATCACGACATCGATCTCCTGTGACTCCGACCGCCGCCGCACATGTGCGTCGACGAACTCCTGCAGCTCGGGGAATGGAGGGCGGAAGGGCGCGGGCGCCGCATCGGGATCGATGCCGAGAAGTTTCCGCGCTGCGACATTCGTCGCGGCGGCGCGCAGCTCGCCATCGAGGACGACGACCGCCGCATTGATGTTCTCGAGCAATGTCTGCAGACGGTCGCGCTCGCGCCGCAAATCGTCCTGCTGGCGGCGGATCGAGTGCGCCATGTCGCGGAACGTGGTGACGAGCAGGCCAATGTCGGGATCGGACGGGACCGCCATGCTGACGTCGAATTCGCCTCGTGCGACTGCGCGCGCCCGTGCCACGAGTGCCTGAACCGGCTCCGTGACGCCGCGCGCGATCCGGAATGCGACCGCAATTGCGCCGAGTGCGATGAAGATCAGCAGCATGTAGATCGTCGTCGCGAGGTCGTTGACCTGCGCCTCGATCTGCCGCCCCTGCACGATGAACGGCAGCGCAAGCACGTAGCTCCGCCCCCGCATCAGATTCACCGGACTGTAGATCTCGACGAAACGCGCGGTGCCCGAGGTGCGGTCGGCGCGCATGAGCTGATTGCCGCCGAGGACGATCGCTGAGTAGACGTCGCCGGGGAGATGCTGTGACTCGATATGCGCCGCGAAAAGATCGCGTCGGCTCGATGACACCAGCTCCTCGCCGCGATAGAGATGCAGATCGTGACCGATCACACGCGCGAGCCAGCTCAGGATCTCGTCGTCGAGCACCTGCTCCGGCGGCGCCGACGCCTGCTGCGAAGCGAGGTAGTCCTCGATCACCCGCTGCGCGGCATTCAGTGCCGTCTGTCCGCGCTCGACATACTCGCTCTCGAGTCTGTTCGCGAGGTACGCGCGGACGAAGAGCACGAAGATGATGAGCGGAAGAATGACGACCCCCGTGAGGTAGAGGGACGTGCGCGCGCGGAAGTCGAGCGCGCGTGGTCTCCGTCTCATGAACGCCGCAAGCCAGGGCAGTGCGCGCCATCCGAGGACCACCAGCGCGGCGAAGAGCGCCCAGATCAGAAGACCGCCCGCGCGCCGGACTTTCTGCACCGTCGTCGCAGTCTGCAGCGGAAACGCGTAGAGCGCGCGATCCGTGCGCCGGATGTAGACCGCCGACGAGTCGGACGGCTCCACCCAGATCCCGTTCCCCGGATTGATGCGCGCGAAATACCACGCTGGATTCTGGGGAAGGCGGACCGTGACCGTGCTGAGCGGGCTTCCAGCCTGGTCGTAAACCGCCGGCTCCTGCTGGTGATGAATGCCCGGCATCTCGCGGCTCCCCGCCTCGAAGAAATCGCGATAGACATCGGCGAACGCCGTGGCACCGGGGTCGGCAGGATTGACGACGTGCACGCTGCCGTTCGCGATCGCGGTGCCGAGAGCTGTGACTTCGAAGTCGTGGTGAATCAGAACCTTTCTGAGGCTTCCGATTTTCAGGATCTCTCCGCCAAGCTCGGCGCCTGACTCGTCGAACTGCGGCAGTCCGACGCCGAAGCGGCTGATCGGAGTCCGCGTGAACTCGTCACGAATCGTGATGACCGCGGGAACGCGCCACTCCGCGAGGTCCGAGCGAAGCCAGAGCGCGTACGCGAGATCGTCGAGATTCATGTGGCGGTAGTCATCCGGAAGGATCGTGCTCAGATCGGTGCGCGAGAACTCTTTCTGAAGCGTCGACTCGATCATCGTGCGCATCTGTCCCGCTTCCCCAACGACGAGCGGCGCATACGAATCGGCGATGAACCGGCGTGCTGCTTCGCGCTCGAACAACTGGACCGGGACGAAGAGGAGCGCGGCCGCCGCGAACGCAGAAAGGAACGTGCCCAGCGGCGTCTCGGTCCTCCACGCGAGCTGCGTCACGACGTATGCGAGGATCAGCAGGGCGGTCATCAGCGCCGCCTGTGCCGCGGATACCGGCACGATGTGCTCGGGAACCGGCGAGACGCGCGCGTTGTCAATGAGGTTATCGATCAGTTTCACGAAACCCACGGCCGCTGGGAGTGCGAGAGCGAGGCCGATGCTCCTGAACCGCCGCAGCCATGCGGAGCCGAGAACCACCGCGGCGAGAATCGCCGCCGCGGTTAGAAGGAGATCGAACGGCGAGCGGCTGAGAGGGCCGAGAATTCGCGAGCCGTAGATCTCGAAGCCGAAGATCGAGAGAGGATCGTGCGTGACCTCGACCGCGAGCAGCGCCCAGCGCGCAGCCAAGATCAAGCCGATCGCCGCGGCCGGGTGCACGCGGGAACGAGCGAGCACGAGGAACGTAAGGATCGAGAATGCAGCCAGGAGCGCCGTGACGTTGCGTCCCCGCGCTTTGATGCTCGCGACGATCTCGTCGCGGCTGCGGGTGTTCACGTCGATGTAAAGGGCCGCGTCGCCCGATCGGTCGATCAGATTGCGATGGCTGCCGGCCTCCTGCCGCAGGAAGCCGCCGTGAAAGCGCATTGAGACGATCCACGCGTCGCGCGGATGAAGCTTCGCCGGATTGCCGCCCGCGTTTCGGATGCGGATGAACGTCTGCACGCGATGCGCGCCGGCGGCGCGCGATGAAACGACGTAGAGATTCGTCGTATCGAACAGGTAGCGGCGATCGCCGGTGAAGCGAAGGTCCTCTCCCCACCATGCGAGCGGCTCGCCCGCGGCGTTGAGGATCCGTGCGCCGCGATCGGGGGCTCGCGTCTCGCCCTGCAGAAGACGGAAGAGCGCGGCGCGCCCCGGGCTCGGTCCCGCTGCCGTCACCCGCGCTGCAATCCTCGCGGCCGAAGCATCGAGCCTCGCGCGTGTCTCAGCCATCCGCGCGCGTACGCGGCCGACGTCATCCGCGAGATGTTGCGCGGAGCGCGTTGGGAAATCGTGCGTCAGCGAGCGGACCAGCCACCAGGTGATCGCCTGCGTCGCGAGAATCAGAATCAGAAAGACGAGGAGGGCGCGCGCAGAAACAGTTGAGGCATGAGTGCGGTCTCCCGGCTCCTCATGCCTCAAGCTCACGTGATCAATTATGTAGCGTTCAGCGGCTCGCCGAGCGAATCGATGCGATCGACCAGCGATCGTTCTTGGCGCGCAGCGTGATGTAGAGGTCGCGGCTCTCGCTCTTGCCGCCCGTTTTCACGGTCCATCGCGCGGTGATGTGGTACTGCCCCTCGGCGCTGACTTTGCGCGCGCTGAGCTGTTCGAACTCCGACGGATCGACCTTATTGAAGAGTCCGTCGAGCAGGTACGCGGCCTGATCGCGGCCGAAAAAGCCGTTCTGATCCACGAGTCCCGGGAACTGCAGCATGACCTGATCGCCATCGGCGATTCCGGCAACGATTGCCTGCACGTCGCCGCTGCCGAATCCTCGAGAGAGGTTCGACATCGCTGCGTCGAGATCGCGGAACTGCGCGGAGGCGACAAGCGGCACGAACAGGAGTACGAAGGCGACTTTCGTCCAGAGCTTCATAGTCTTCATCTCCATGCCTCCCGTAACGGCGTGGTAAATGCGATTTATTCTAACCCTTTCAATGATTTAGCTGAAGCCCCGAGGGGTCGGCTTGTCCTCCCTCACGGACGATGTCGCGCCTGGCGGCTTCTGCGAGAAAGTCCTCGGGAAGCGGTGATGTAACCCGAAGTGGTGCATTCGTCAGTGGATGCGTCATGTCGAGGGCGGCCGCATGAAGCATGGGGCGCGAGGCATTCCGCTGCCCATAGAGCCAATCTCCGACCAGAGGGTGTCCTATCGCCGCGAGATGGACGCGGATCTGATGCGTGCGGCCGGTGTGGAGAGTGAGCTCGACCATGGATCCACCCCGCGTCGCAGCCATCGGGTTGGCGGTCGTGACCGCGCGCTTGCCTCCCTCGCGAACCCCGAACGAGATCGGCCCGACGCGGATCAGCGGCGCGTCGATCGTCTGTTTTTCTGCGAGCTCCCCCTCGCAGAGCGCGACGTAGGTCTTGTGAAGCCGTTTCTTCTCGAACTGCCGCGTGAGATTCGCGTTGATCGACGAAAGTTTCGAGAAAAAGATCACGCCGCTCGTGCCGCGGTCGAGCCGCTGCATCAGAAACGCGCCGGGAGCGTGGGATTGCACGAGGTCGATGAGGATCGGCTCCTCCGCGTCATAGCCGCGCTGCACGACGATCCCGGGCGGCTTGTCGATAAAGAGCAGGGCGTCGTCTTCGTAGAGGATGTTCATGCGTCCACCACCATGAGCGAAGCGAAGGGTCTTCTGAGAGCACGTGGAGGGCTCGTGGCTTCGGCCTCCCAGGTGCTATCAGAAGATCCTTCGCTTCGCTCAGGATTACGAGGGATACAGCAGAAACTCCTCGCGCCTTTTCGCGAACTCTCCGAGCGGCGCCTTCCACGTCGCAACCCAATCCTCGAAGCCGCGCCCCGCTTCCAGAGCTTCGCGATAGATGGCGGTCCCCGCGAGGAGGTCGATTGCAAGTCGATCCGATACGAACTCGTACGTCTCGCGGCGCCAGTCGAATTTCTCGCGATTTAGATCGCGCGCGACCTTAACGCACCAGAGTCCTGTCCGGAACGGCTCGAAGACGTTGCGGTCGGTGATGTGCAGCTCGACGCCGCCGCACACTTTGCGCGCGTGCTTCTGAAACGTCGGCAGAAAATAGTGCGGGCGGAAGCGGATGCCGGGGAGGTTGACTGCATTCAACTTGCTCGCGAGCTCGAAGGGGTCGAGCCACGGCGCGCCGAAGAACTCGAACGGATGCGTCGTGCCGCGCCCTTCGCTCAGGTTCGTCCCCTCGATCAGACACATGCCGGGATAAACCGTGGCTGTGTAGGTCGTGGGCATGTTGGGGGAGGGGATGACCCACGGGATCCGCGTGTCGCCGTACCACATCGATCGCTTCCAGCCGCTCATCGGGACGACGGTGAGGTCGCAGTTGATCGCGAAGACCTTGTTGAAATAGCGCGCGAGCTCGCCGGCGGTCATGCCGTGACGCACCGGGAGCGCGAGCATGCCGACGAAGCTCGAGTACTTCTCTTCGCGGATGTTTCCTTCCATGTGCACGCCGTCGATCGGGTTCGGCCGGTCGAGGACGATCACCGGCAGGCCGGCGGCTGCCGCCTCGCGCATGCAGATCGCCATCGTGTAGATGAAGGTGTAATAGCGCGAGCCGATGTCCTGCAGATCGATCACGAGTGCGTCGAGCTTCTGGAGCACTTCGCGGCGCGGCTTGAGGTCTTCCTCACTCTTCCCGTAGAGCGAATAGACGGTCAGTCCCGTCGCGGGATCGACCGAGTGCTCGACGTGGTCCATGTCCTGCGCCTCGCCCCAGATGCCGTGCTCCGGTCCGAAGAGCGTCGTCAGAGTCCAGCCGCGATTCGCCTGCAGCAGCGGCACCGCGTGCTGCAGATCGCTCGTGACCGCGCTCTGGTTGGTGACGAGGCCGATCTTCTTCCCTTCGATCAACTTCGTCTTTTCTTTGATGAGGACCTC
This sequence comes from Thermoanaerobaculia bacterium, assembly GCA_016650215.1. GTDB lineage: Bacteria > Acidobacteriota > Thermoanaerobaculia > Gp7-AA8 > Gp7-AA8 > JAENWF01. The sequence goes on along the minus strand of JAENWF010000103.1, from coordinate 4,358 downwards.
GAGGCCCGGGCGTACGCTCATTTCGGATGGTTCTCCACGTTGCCTCCCGCGAGCAGTTCGAGTGCGTGCGGGATGAGATGCAGGACGGCCTCCAGATTCTCGACCGCGCCTCTGACACTGCCGGGCAGATTCACGACCAGTGCCGACCCGCGGGTCGCCGCCTGAACGCGCGCGAGCGATGCCATCGGCGTCTTCTCGATCGAGCGCATGCGCATCAGCTCGCCGAAACCAGGAATCACGCGTTCACACACCTGCATCGTCGCTTCCGGCGTGACGTCGCTCGGCGCGATTCCGGTGCCACCGGTCGTTACAACGAGCCGGATTCCGTCGCGTGTCGCGATCTCGATCTGTGAAGAGATGGCGTTGAGCTTGTCGGGGACGACGACGATGTCATCGACCGCATAGCCGCTCGCCACGAGAAGATCGCGGACGGCGGGGCCCGAGCGATCTTCGCGGTCTCCCCGTGATGCGGAGTCGCTGCACGTGATCACGCGTGCGGTGTGCACGCCGGCATTGTATGGTTCGTGATCCGAGCGACGCGAGGAATCGGAGCGGCGGAAGCAGACTCGAAAAGAACCAGCCTTGAAACGAACCGAATTCTCGTATCACCTCCCGCCTGAGCTGATCGCGCAGGAGCCGCGCGAGCGCGGCCGCTCGCGAATGATGGTCGTCACCTCGGGTGACGGCGCGGCGCTGATCGAGCATCGGAACTTCGCCGACTTTCCGAGTCAGCTCGCCGCCGGCGACGTCCTCGTGCTCAACGACACGCGCGTGATCCCCGCGCGGCTTTTCGCCCGGCCGAGGGGGGCGATGAAGAATCCGATCGAGTTCCTGCTGACGCGCGAGCGCGAGCCGATGACGTGGGAGGCGTGGTGCCGTCCGGCGAAGCGCGTTCGCATGGGCGAGAGCGTGCAATTCACCGACTCGCTGTCGGCCGAGGTGCTGGAGAAATTGGAAGACGGCACGGTCGTGATCCGATTCGCGGGCGACACGGCCGAGATCGAGCGGATCGGAGTCATGCCGCTCCCACCATATATTGCACGCGAGACACCCCGCGCGAGCGACGCCGAGTCGTATCAGACCGTCTACGCCGCGGAGCGCGGCGCGATCGCTGCGCCGACGGCGGGTCTGCACTTTACGCGCGCGATTCTCGACGAGCTCGCGTCGCGCGGCGTCGAGATCGTGCGCGTCACGCTCCACGTCGGCATCGGAACCTTCAAGCCGGTCAAGGCGGACGACATCGCCGACCATCGGATGGACAGCGAGCGCTACGAGATCATCGACGCAACCGCCGCCGCGCTCAATCGCGCGCTCGATGAGCGAAAGCGAATCGTCGCGGTTGGAACTACGAGTGTCCGCACGCTCGAGTCAGCGATCCGTGCCGGCGATGGCCGGTTCCGCGCGGGAAAAGCAGAAACGTCGATCTTCATCACCCCAGGCTTCGAGTTCCAGGCCACCGGCGCGATCCTCACGAACTTTCATCTCCCCGAATCGACGCTCATCATGCTCGTCTCCTCCTTCGCCGGAGTCGAAACGATCCGCACCGCATACGCCGTCGCCATCGCGGAAAAGTACCGGTTCTACAGCTATGGGGATTGCATGTTTCTGACGAAAGCGGGTGACCCGTGACGCGTTACGCGTAACGAGTCGGTATACCGCTCACTCGTCACTCGTCACTCGTCACTCGTCACACGTCACCAGTACCCGGTCGTCACTCTGCACGGGCCCATCACGACCGCCTGACACGCGAGTCGTTCGGCGGGATCGAGTTTGTTGCGCGCGGCGACACGAGTCTCGATGGCGGTGGGAGGGCTGAGACTCTCGGCCCCGTCGAGCACGCGGACGACGCATCGGGCGCAGATGCCGACGGCGCCGCATGCGTTGCCGAGCGGGGCGCCGGTGCGGCGGGCGACATCGAGCACGGTTTCGTCGGCTTTGGCCTCAGCCTCGAGCCCAAGGGGGGAGAAATTTACAATTCTTGACTGGGTGTTCACGCCGATTTTGCAGACCTGCGAGAAACTTCAGGCCGTTTCCTGCGTCTATTACAGCAGAACGCGAAGTTGTTGGAGGGAAGGTCAGATGAACACGGGATACACCATTGCCGAGGAAACGCGAATCGCGGAAGAGATCGTGAGCGTGCTGCCGGCTGGAAGTGTGGCCCGTCTGATCTCGGATGAGCGCGACTCGATTCGTTTTGTGGTGCAGAGCGGGGCGCTCAAGCTGCGCACGATCGTCTTCAGCCGGGCTTCGCTCGCGCGGCTGGCGAACGACCCGGCCCGCGGGGTGAAGATTGAGTACCTTCAGCGCGACCTCAGCCAGAGCGCCACGCGCCGGTGCGAGTTCCGTTACCCGCGCCCCATCAGGATCCTCACCGCAATCCGCGGCCAGCGGCGCATGCGCGCGGCCAGTCTCGCCGTAGCGATGGTCTGAAAGCCGTCATATCGTAGGTAGACTTTCATACAAACCTACGAAACGATGGTAGAATGGCCGCGTGGCCATCGAACTGGACGCGCTCGACCGCAGGATCATCGAAACGCTGCTGAGTGATGCGCGAACACCCGCAGCTCAGATCGCGGAAGAGATTGGACTCTCGCGACCCGCGGTTGCGGACCGGATCGAAAAGCTCGAGCGCATCGGAGTCATCCGCGGCACGACCGTCGTCATCGAGCCGTCATCGCTCGGGCGCAATGTGACGGCATTCATCGCGGCGCGCGGCGCGAACCTCTCCGCGAAGGCATGGAACGCGTTTCGTCAGCTGATGACGAGCGACGAGATCGTGGAAGTTCACACGGTGGCCGGAGACGACTGTTACTTCATCAAGGTGCGCACCGAGTCGATGCCGTCGCTGAACGCGCTCGTCTCGCGTCTCACATCGCCGCCGCTTTCACTCTCGACGCGGACGACGATCGTGATGGAAACGCATTGCGAGAAGGTCGGCGGAATCACGCTCGGAGAATCCGAATGAAGCACGAGCGCGCACTCGCGTACGCCGCATTCGCGACGATTTGCGTGGTGTGGGGAACGACGTACCTCGGCATCCGGATCGCGATCGAGACGATTCCTCCGCTGCTGCTGACGTCGATTCGCTTCACGATTGCCGGTGTCGTGATGCTCGCCATTGCGTATCTCCGCGGCGAGCGGGTGCCACGCGACCCGCGCGTCCTGGTGAATCTCGTAGTGATCGGCTTCCTCATGGTCGGCGTCGGAAACCTCGCCGTCGTCTGGGCGGAGCAGTGGGTGCCGAGCGGACTCGCGGCGCTTTTCGTCGCGACCGCCCCGTTCTGGATGGTGATGATGGAAGCTTTGCGCAGCGGCGGCGAGCGTCTCGATCTTCGCGGCGCGATGGGCATGCTGGTCGGATTCGTCGGCGTCGCGATGCTGGTCACGCCCGCCGGCGCCGGCGGAAAGCTCACATCCGGATTCATCGCGGGGGCGATCGCAATCCAGATCGGCTCCATCGCATGGCAGCTCGGCTCTATTCGCGGCAAGTACCACGTTGCGAGAGTGCCGCTGATGACATCCGCGAGTCTGCAGATGCTGTTTGGCGGCGCGATTGTCGGGATCGTCGCGGTCGCGATCGGCGAGCCGGCGCGGTTTTCAGTGAATCCGCGGACGCTCGGTGCGCTGATCTATCTCACCATCTTCGGATCGATCATCGCCTACAGCGCGTATGTCTACGCGCTCGCGCATCTGCCGACGACGAAGATGTCGCTCTACGCGTACATCAATCCGGTCGTCGCCGTGATTCTCGGCAGGCTGATCCTCAATGAGTCGCTGACGTGGGTGTCAGTCCTTGCGATGTGCGTGATCCTCGCCGGCGTCGCACTCGTGCAGATGCCGCGATTCAGAAGCATCAGCGCGAAAGTGGCAAGCGCCGAGTCGTGAGCCACGGTTCGAAACGACAGAGGACGGAAAGCCGCCGGCTGAAGCCGGCGCCACGTCGTTTATGAATGCTGCCATGAGCCATGCATGACGTGGCGCCGGCTTCAGCCGGTGGCCTTTCGTCCCATCGAGGTCATCACCTCTCTCTTGCAGGGTGATTCTTCGCTTCGCGCTCAGGATGACAATTGTCCGCGCAGCGCGGCGAGGAACTCGTCGATGTTCGTTTCCTTGAACGGAAGACGGGCTGCGTCGGAGAACAGCCGGTTCGCGAGTTGCCGGTCCGCTGCAATCGCGCGCTCGACCGCGGCGACGGCTTCGGGGAAACGCCTCTGATTCGCGAGCAGCATTGCGCGGAAAACGAGCGGCTCGGGCGACCATGGACGCAGTTTCGCCGCAGCTTCGAACTGAACCGCGGCTTCGTTTTCGCGATCGAGACGACTGAGCAGCGCTCCGAGATTCATGCGGGCGTCATAGTG
>JAENWF010000102.1 GCA_016650215.1 Thermoanaerobaculia bacterium | reverse complement strand
TCAAGCCGGCGGCTTTCCGTTTCCTGTCAAAACCGTCAACCGGGGCTCACCCAAACGCCCTAGAATCAGTCTTGCAAGGGTACTCATCCATGAGCATGTCGAAGATTCCGGTGGCGGTGCTGGGGGCGACCGGATCGGTGGGGCAACGATTCGTCCAGCTTCTCGAGGGGCATCCATGGTTCCGGCTCGCGGAGGTCGTCGCATCCGAGCGGAGCGCCGGGAAGCCGTACCGCACTGCGGCCGACTGGCGACTCGAGACGCCGATCCCGAACGAGACCGGCGATCTGAAGGTGATGGACCTCGGTGCCGAACTAGAGTCGACGCTCATTTTCTCCGGTCTCGATTCCTCCGTCGCCGGCGAAGCGGAAGATACGTACGCGAACCGCGGCTGTGCCGTCGTCTCAAATTCGAAGAACCATCGGATGGACGACGACGTGCCGCTGCTCATCCCCGAGATCAACGCGGATCACATCGACGCGATCGAGCAGCAGCGCAAACGACGCGGCGGCAAGGGCTACATCGTCACGAATCCGAACTGCTCGACGGTCGGACTCGCGATGGCGCTCGCGCCGTTCGAGCGCCAGCACGGCATCGACACGCTGCACGTCACGACGATGCAGGCAATCTCCGGCGCCGGTTACGCCGGCGTCGCGTCATACGCGATTCTCGACAACGTCATCCCCTACATTTCTGGCGAGGAAGAAAAGATCGAGAGCGAGCCGCAGAAAATCCTCGGGCGCTGGGATAACGGACACTTCGTTCCCGCCGAGTTCCGCACGTCCGCGCAAACGAATCGCGTGCCGACGATCGACGGCCATCTCATGACGATCTCGCTCGGCTTCCGCAACGGAAAGGATCTCCGCCGGACCTTCACGCTCGACCAGCTCATCGCCGACGCCCGTTCCGCGATCGACAACTTCGAAGGAGAGCCGCAGCGACTCAAGCTGCCGTCGGCACCGGAGCATCCACTGCAATACCTGAAGGAGCTCGATCGGCCGCAGCCGCGCCTCGATCGCGATCGCGGGCACGGCATGACCGTCTCGATCGGACGTCTCCGCCCCTGCCCGCTGCTCGACCTTCGCATGGTCGCGCTGGTGCACAACACGATTCGCGGCGCCGCGGGAGCCGCGATCCTCAACGCCGAGCTGTTGAAGGCGAAGGGTCTGCTGTGATCGTCATCAAGTTCGGCGGAACGTCGGTCGGAAACTCGCAGCGCGTGTCGAACGCGATCGACATCGTTTCTGAACGGCGCGAGCAGAAGCCGATCGTGGTGGTGTCGGCGCTCGCCGGGGTGACAAACGAGCTCGTCGCGGCGACGGAAGCCGCACGTGCATCCGACTCCGCGCGCGTCGACGAGATCATCCGTGCGGTGCGCCAGCGGCACGAGGACGTCGCCATTCAGCTCGTGCAGCAGAAGATCGATTTCTTCGAGACGTTCACGCGGCAGCTCGACAAGCAGATCGAGCAGATTCACACGATCCTTCGCGGCATCGCGCTCCTCGGTGAAATCACGCCGCGCGCAAAAGACAAGGTCGTCGCCATCGGCGAGAAGCTTTCTTCGGTTCTCTTCGCCTACTCGATGATGATGCGCGCGCTGCCCGGAGAGCACGTTCACTCCGAAGACGTCGTGGTCACCGACAACCATTTCGGCGAGGCGGCGCCGCTGATGGGTCCGACACGCGAGAACGCGCAGCGCGTGCTCATCCCGCTGATCGAGCGGGGACGCATTCCGGTCATGGGCGGCTTCATCGGTCGCACCGAGGACGGCGCGACGACGACACTCGGCCGCGGCGGATCGGACTACAGCGCGGCGATCGTCGGCGCAGCGGTCGGCGCCGACGAGATTCAGATCTGGACCGATGTCGACGGGATGATGACATGCGACCCGCGGCTGATTCCGAATGCGCGCGTCATCGACCACATCTCGTATGTCGAGGCGGCGGAGCTCGCATGGTTCGGCGCGAAAGTGCTGCATCCGAAAACCATCGCGCCGGCGGTCGAGCTCGGGATTCCGGTGCGCGTCGTCAACACGCACAACGTCACCAGCCCCGGCACGCTCGTCGACGCGGACGGCGGATCGCACACGCACGGCCCGCGCGCGATCGCGGTGAAACGCAGCATCGCGGTCGTGCAGATGACCGCGAACGCGATGCTCGGCGCGCACGGATTCCTCGCGCGGCTCTTCGCAATCTTCGAGCAGCTCGAGGTCTCCGTCGATCTCATCACGACCTCGGAGGTCTCGGTCTCGGTGACGATCGACGAGAAGCACAACCTCGCGAAATTGATCGAGAAGCTGAAGCCAGTCGCTGACGTCGAAGTGCTCGAGAATCAGTCGATCATCGCGGTCGTCGGCCGCAACCTGATGAAGAACACCGAGGTCGGCGCCCGCGTTTTTGAGTCGCTGCAGGGAATCGACATCGCGATGTTCTCCCTCGGCACCTCAGGCCTCAACCTCAGCATCGTCGTCAACGACAGCGATGCCGACCGGGCCGTGAAGTCGGTTCACCGCGCGCTCTTCGAGAACGCGGCAGTCGGAGCGGCATGAAGATCGCGCTGCACGGCTACGGAAAGATGGGACGCGCGGTCGAGCGCGTGGCGGAGGAGGCCGGGCATGAGGTCGTCGGAATCTTCGACCGAGCGCGGCGTCCTGACATCGCGGGAGCCGAGGTCGTGATCGATTTCTCGGAATCCGGCGCGATCGATCGCGCGATCGAGATCGCGACGGCGAACCGGATCGCGCTCGTCATCGGAACGACCGGTTGGAACAATCGGATCGACGATGTGCGCGCGCGCATCGAGAAAGCGGGAATCGGTGCGGTGTACGCGTCGAACTTCTCTCCCGGCGCGAACGTGGCGTTTGCGCTCGCCCGGCGCGCCGGCGAGCTCTTCGCACGATTTCCGCAATACGCAGCCGGCATGGAAGAGCGGCATCACGCGCAGAAGAAAGACTCTCCGAGCGGGACCGCGCTGCGGATCGCTGAAGAAGTGAAGAGCGGGAGCGGCGGAAAACTGACGCCGCAGATCGTCGCGTCTCGCGCCGGCAGCGAGCTCGGTCTGCACACGCTCTTCTTCGACTCGGCCGACGATCTGGTCGAGATCTCGCACCGCGCGCGCAGTCGAGACGGTTTCGCTCGCGGCGCGGTGCTCGCCGCCGAAATGATCCGCGGACGCAAGGGACTCATTCGATTCGACGAGCTGGTGATGGCATGAACGATCGATCGCGATTCACAGGCATGGGCGTGGCGCTGGTAACGCCGTTCAAGAGCGACGGCGCGCTCGACGAGAAAGCATTCGAGCGCTTCGTCGACTGGCAGATCGGGGAAGGAACCGATTTCCTCGTGCCGTGCGGGACGACAGGCGAGAATCCGACGCTGAGCCCCGAGGAACATCGGCGCGTTGTCGAACTGACCGTGAAACGTGCGCGAGGCCGAGTCGCGGTGCTCGCAGGAGCGGGAAGCAACGCGACAAACACCGCGATCGACCTCGCGAAGACGGTGATCGACCTCGGCGCGGACGGCATCCTGACCATCACCCCGTACTACAACAAGCCGACGCCTGATGGTTTGCGCCGCCACTTCTCGGCGCAGGCCGAAGCGGTTCAGAAGCTCGCGCCCGGCTTTCCGATGGTGATGTACAACGTGCCCGGACGCACCGGCGTCAACATGCCGGCGGCAACGACGGTTCAGATTGCGCGCGAGGTTCCGAACATCATCGGCGTGAAGGAAGCGTCGGCGAGCATGGAACAGATCCTTCAGATCCTGCGCGACCGTCCCGACAACTTTCTCGTCCTCAGCGGCGATGACGCATGGACGCTGCCGCTCATGGGTGCCGGTGCCGACGGCGTGATCTCCGTCGCAGGAAACGAGGTGCCGAGGCTCATGCACGACATGGTCGCCGCGGCGCGGTCCGGCGACTTCCCTGCCGCGCGAGCAATTCACAACCGGCTGCTTCCGCTGCTCGTCGGCAACTTCATAGAGTCGAATCCTGGTCCGGTGAAGGCAGTGATGAAGATGATGGGCATCCTCGAGAACGACACTGTCCGCTCGCCACTCGCTCCCATCACCGATGAGAGTCGCGAGAAACTTTCGGCGATCGTGAAAGGGTTGACCTGATGGCATCCATCGAAGAACGAATCGCAGGACTCAAGGCGAATACCGACCGCGGCGAGGCGGTCAAAATCATCGGACTCTTTCTCAGCGAACTGGAAAAGGGAACGATCCGCGCAGCGGAACGCGACGACATGGGCGTGTGGAAGCCGAACGCCTGGGTGAAGGAGGGCATCCTCGCGGCATTCCGCTTCGGCATTCTCGCGGAATTCGCTTCGGGATCGCTTTCCTTCGTCGACAAAGACACGATTCCGGCGCGGCGATTCAAGGCGCAGGACGGCATCCGAATCGTTCCGGGCGGCTCGTCGATCCGGCGCGGCGCGTACATCGCGAAAGGCGTCGTGATGATGCCGCCCGCGTTCGTGAACATCGGCGCGTATGTCGATGAGGAGACGATGATCGACTCGCACGCGCTCGTCGGATCGTGCGCTCAGATTGGAAAACGGGTGCACATCTCAGCCGCGGCGCAGATCGGCGGCGTGCTCGAGCCGATCGGTCAGGTGCCGGTCGTGATCGAGGATGACGTGATCGTCGGCGGCAACTGCGGCGTGTATGAAGGGACGATCGTCAGATCGCGGGCGGTCATCGGTGCTGGAGTCGTGATCACCGCATCGACGCCGGTGTACGACGTCGTACGCGGACAGATCTACCGCCGCACCGCGGAACAGCCGCTCGAGATTCCATACGGCGCGGTTGTGATTCCCGGATCGCGAAAGATGAAGGGTGAGTTCGCCGAGAAGCACGACCTTCAGGTCGCGACCCCGATGATCGTCAAATACCGCGACGAGAAAACTGACAGCGCGACCGCGCTCGAAGACGCGTTGCGGTAGGGATGGAATCCGCGCGGGCACCAGTCGCTCGGTGATAGGGGCCCGATAAAATCGGGTTAGGTTCAAGTTTGAACTGCAAGAGCACAGAACTAATCACTGCGCGAGGCGCCAGAGTGTCACGTCGCGATAGCGGCCGATTGGCTCCCATCCGCTACCTAACCTTTCACGCATCTCGTGAGGAGTGATTTCGACATCGGACAACAGCGCGTACCATCTCAATCCCGCATTGCCGGCGTATGCCCGCAGTTCTTCGAAACGACCGTTATGCAGAAGGTCGTGCCGGACGGTGAAACGCGAGGTGTAATAATACACTGCACCACTCAAGACTCCACTGATCAGAATTGCATTGGGGGGCATCTGTGACTCACACCAGTGGACAGCTCCCGGATAAACTTCGATGTTGTCCCGCGCAACGTAAACACCAAGCTTCGTTGAAAGGTCGAGGGGACGCTGAATGAGATAGAACGCTACAAACAGCCACACTCCAAGGCGCCAGACAAAGCCGTGCGCAAACCGAGTTACAATCATGTCCGTGGCGTTCTGTATTAACAAGAGTGCGCCGATGATAAGAGCGGGAAGTGCTGGTAATAGAAACCGCATGTACCACCACTCCTGATAACCGCCCCAGAAACAGTAAAAAGCAAAGAACGCGAAAAACCACACAAACAATGAAAGCCGATCCCAAGCCGCCACGAATGGAGAAAACACGACGGCCAATCCGCTGGGCATAATGATACCGGTAAGCATGCGGCGACCCCACCGGATGTACATTCGAAATGCCGCATCAAGGTAGTCGAGCGATACGACCTCACCAACGGTGCCATAGCCAGTGCGAAATGGCGAGCCGTATACCAGCGAAGAGTACGTCATCAATGCCGCGCCAATCGGAAGCGCGCCGACCACACTTCTGACGAGCAGGTTCGGCTTCAACCTCAAAAAACACACCAGCGGCAGCGCGAGCAGGATATTGCTCGGCCGAACGCAGACACCGATTGCGAACGCCGCGCCTGCAACGACTGCAAAACGTCCATCAACGCGTGAACGATAAGCAGCGAAAACAACAAACAGAGTCCAGAAAGTTGCGATGACATCGCTAACAGGCTGAAAAGCGTGCAATAGAAAAGGCGGGAGGAACGCGAGCACCCCTGCGCCTATCGCAGATGGGAACCTGCGGAGGTTAAATTGGCAACCCACAAAGTACATCAACACTACCGCTCCAGCAGCCGCGAGAGGCGAGACGATGTACGGTCCCACCGACCACCCGAATAGTTGCGCCATCAACCAGAAATGCAAGGCAGCGCCGGGCGGATACGCAGGTACCATATGACGTGCTTCCTGGGCCTGGCTGAATCCCAACGGTACAAAAACATCAGCAAAGGAATCGCTGAGGCCCAACTGCTCGAGAGGAAGTATTCGAGTGCTATATGCGCCTGCCGAGAAAAGCCGCGCCGCATTCAGATATCCGGAACTGTCCGGCCCGCCCGCCGCGAACGACGTGTGCGAAAGCAAGAATACGAAGTAACAGGATGCGAGACCGAGAGTGACGACGGTCGCTCTGCCAGGCGCTCGAGAAGATCGCTGTCCTTCCAACTAGCGTGGAAGATAGCACGGCGGCGCAGAGCGTCGGCGGCATCTCCGGCGTGTATGAAAAGACGATCGTCAGATCGCGGGCGGTCATCGGTGCTGGACCGCTCGAGATTCCGTACGGCGCGGTTGTTATCCATGATCGCGAAAGATGAAAGGTGAGTTCGCCGAGAAGCACGACCTTCAGGTCGCGACCCCGATGATCATCAAATACCGCGACGAGAAAGCCGACAGCGCGACCGCGCTCGAAGACGCGTTGCGGTAGCCGCTCGCCCGCCCGGAGGACGGAAAGCCGCCGGCTTGAGAGCCGGCGCCACATCAAGCGTGGCTAGTGGCTTCTCCTTGCTGATCGAAACGAGAGAGAACGAAAAGCCGCCGGCTGAAGCCGGCGCCACGTCGCTCGCGAATGCTGCCATGAGCCATACACGATGTGGCGCCGGCTCTCAAGCCGGCGATCTCTCGTTCCCTCTTGAATCGGCGGATCCTTCGTCTCTCCCGACGACACCAATCGCGGGACCGAATTTCCGGCTGGGGCTCCCCTGTTGCGCTTTTCACTATGACCAGAAAAGCCATTTCTCTTTTCGTCGCGATCGTTCTTGCCGGCGCCACGATCGGCTCGGCGCAGACGACGAGCGAGCTCGCCGGCGACCAGGTTCTTCGTGCTCTTCTCGATGAGATCCGCGCGCTGCGCCTCACCATCCAGCGAAATGCCGCGGCCGATATCCGCGGACGCTTCCTCATCGAGCGAGCACGGATGCAGCAGGAAGTCATCCGCGAGATTGCGCGCGAAGTCGAGGCGTACAACGAGAGCAACCGGATGAGTTCCGAGATCGAGCCGTTCGAGGAGATGGAGAAGGAGATGGAGGCTCGAGTCACAGCCGCAACCGATCCGGAGCGAAAGAAGATGCTCGCGCTCGAGAAGGAGCGAATGGGGAAGCGCCGCGAGATGCAGGCGCGGCAGCAGGAGCAGATGCGCCAGCGCCAGCAGCGGATGGAGAACCGGCTCGCCGAAGAGCGCGACAAACTGCGGGTCATCGAGGAGGAGCTCGCGCAGCTCCAGCGCGAGCTGACTACGCCTCCCGCACGCTGACAATCGGCCGAGCACTCCGGATACACTCCGCTACGTGCGCATCGCTGACCGTCTCGAGTCGATCGAGCTGTCGCTCATCCGGCAGATCAACGCGCTCTCCACGCCGCTCTCGGTGAACCTCGGCATCGGCGAGCCGAACATTCCGCCCGACGAGACGCTGCGCGAGATGGCTCGCCGCGCGGCCACCATGCCGTGGCAGTACTCGCCGAATGCCGGGTATCTCTCGCTCCGCAGGAAGATTGCGGAACCCGCCGGCGTCGATCCGACAAGCGAAGTCTGCGTCACAGCCGGCACGCAGGAAGCGCTCTATGCGCTCTTTCAGGCGTACGTGAATCCCGGCGACGAAGTGCTGGTGCCGAATCCCGGATTCCTGTCCTACGCGACGCTCGCGAGACTCTGCGGTGGGCAAGCCGTCACGTACGGCCTCGAGCCACCCGACTGGAGTCTCGACGTCGAGGCGCTGCGAGGAAGGATCACGCCGAGGACGAAGCTGATCATCGTCAACTCCCCCTCGAACCCTCTCGGATCGATCGTCAATGAACTGGCGCTGCGATCGATCGCCGCGATCGCCGACGAGCGCGGCTGCATCGTCGTCAGCGACGAGATCTACCGGGAGATCTGGTACGAGCGCGAGCCGCCGTCGATGCTCGGCATGGGGCGGAACGTCGTCGTTGCAAACGGGATGTCGAAAAGCCACGGCATGACCGGGCTCCGCCTCGGCTGGCTCATTGCGCGCGAAGAGCTGATGAAGCCGGTGATCACCGCTCACCAGTACATCGCGACATGCGCGTCGGTCTTCTCGCAGTCGCTCGCTGAAATGATTCTTAGCGACGATGCTTGGAACCGCACATGGCTCGTTCGGGTACGCGCGCAGTTCGGCGATCAGCGGACGACCGCACTGCATGCGATCGAGCGCGAGCTCGATGCAGTGATCCCTCCTCCCGCCGGCGCGTTCTACGCATTCGTCCCGGTCCCGACGTGCGACACCTTGACGTTCGCGAAGACGCTCGCGACCGACGGCGCGGTGCTCGTCATCCCCGGGATCGCGTTTGGGCCGGCCGGCGAGGGCTTCGTCCGGATCTCGTACGCGGCGGCGTCCGATCAGATTGGCAGCGGCATCGAGCGGATGGGGCGCTGGCTTCGCGCAGCCGGCCGCTGAAGCCCTTTCTGTCCCGAAACTTGCAAAGACGAACCCTCACGTCTACTAACATGAGCTCGATGGCAGCAAAAGAGAAAAATGTCGAGAAGATGCCGGCTCCCCCGCGAAAAGACTCGCTCGCGGCGTCGGAGATCTCGCTCTACCGCAACGTACTGAAAATCAAGGAAGAGCACACGCTCGAGAACCTCGGCATCTCCTTCTACGATGGCGAGTCCACGATCCAGTGGTCGTACAACGCGGATCAGTATTTCCACGCGGCTTCGACGATGAAGCTCGCGGTGCTGCTCGGCGTGTTCCGCCAGATCGACCGCGGCGAGCTCGCGCTCGACGCCCCCGTGCATGTTCGGAATCGCTTCACGAGCATCGTGAACCAGGAGCCGTTCATGCTCGATCTCGGTCGCGACGCCGATCCCGACGTCTACGGCCACCTTGGCAAAACGCTCCTGGTCCGCGAGCTCGCGTACTGGATGATCACCAGGTCGAGCAACCTCGCGACCAATCTCCTCGTCGACGTCGTCGGCATCGGGACGATTCAGCAGGCGCTCGACGAGCTCGAGATCGACGGCGTGAAGGTCCTGCGCGGCGTCGAAGACACCGCCGCATTCAACGCAGGGCTCAACAACGAAGTCACGGCCAACGGGCTGCTCAAGCTCCTGCGACTCATCATGGACGGCAGGGCGTACTCGCAGAACGCCTGCGACGAGATGCTGAAGATCATGCTCGACCAGCAGTACCGCAGCGGCATCCCCGCCGGCTTGCCGAAGGCTGCACGCGTCGCGCACAAGACAGGAAATATCTCGACCGTCCATCACGACTCAGGGATCGTCTATCTCGAGGGGCGCAAGCCGTACGCGCTCGTGATCCTCACGCAGTTCAGCGCGGAAATGGGACGCGGCACCGCGGTCGCCGACGTGTCGCGCGACATTTTCAATACAATCGCCAGCAGCACGTATGAGTGAAGAAGTCGTAAAGGGTCTCAAAGTCGTCGACGCGTTCGATCTCGACGACGAGCTGCGAACGATTCTCCGGCCCGGCGAGATGGTCCGCGACGAGCATGGTCGCCGCCATCGCCTTCCGCGCTATTTCTACGAAATCGAATCGCACGAAGCAGCGGTCGCGACGAAACTCACGCCACACTTCGGTCTCAACGAGTTCGTTCTCACCGATCTGAAGGAGGCGCCGCGGCTTCATCAGTATCCGCGCTACGTTCCGTGCGCGGTCCGGCTGCTCGCCTTCTATCTGCAGCAGTTTCGTGCGGCTGCCGGCGGATCGGTGCATATCGCGGTCAACGGCGCGTATCGATCGCCGGCACACAAGCTCGCAACGAACGCCACGTCTCACATGTGGGGAACGGCCGCGGACATCTACCGCATCGGCTCCAACATACTGAAAACGAAAGAGCAGATCGAGAAGTACAACGTGATGGCTGAAGATCTCAGCGAGGACGTCTCCGTTCACCCCTATGGCCACGTCACGGGCAAGGATGCCGACGATCACGTTCATCTCGACCTCGGGTTCATATTGTTGATCCCTCGCGAGATCAGCGAGGACCGGATGGAACAGCCTCAGGAGAGCCGGCCGCGTTTCGCATTTGAAGAGAGAAGGCGGACTGACCGGCGCGACCAGGTGGTCCCGTTTCCGGAAACCGCCACGAAATCTGACTAGCATTCCGAGTTCCCCGAGACGCCAGGAATGGGGCGCCGGGCGCCTCCCATCGGCTCCCAAGTTATTCAACCCAACTCAACCACCGCGGGCCTGCCGTTTGCTTTAGCTGTCCTCGAGCAAGCACGGAATCCGCAGTCCACTTTCCGGAAGATCTAATGCCTCTGAACGCCAAAGACGAAGTTGGTTACGACGCAGTCCCCAGACGGGCTCGTCTCGCCATGCCCGCGATCGGGATGGAGTCGGAATTCAACGTCTGGCTCGACGGGAAGGAGATCGACCCAAAGCCGTTCTGGCGCGATCCGAGCGCGTTCATCTACGAACCGCTTCTGAGGCGCGAAAAGTCATCCCTTCAGCTCCCCACAGGCGGCGCCGTCTACTTCGACCGCGGCGTGATCGAAGTGGTCACCCCCGTCATTGAGCTGGCACCCCACTCGACCGCACGAATGGTGCGGAATCTGTGGGAACAGATCGGATACGTGCGGGGGCAACTCTCGCGATGGGAGAAGGAGAACGGGCACACAGTCCGTCTGAAGGCGTACAGCTCGCACTTCAACATCTCCTACGAGATCCCGAAACGGCAGCAGAACAAGAACCGGAACATCAACAAGCTGGCGCTGCTTCTTTCGTACATCCTGCCGGTGCCGGTGATGATCGTCGCGTCGAACCGCCGCTCGACAGGCGTTGGCGTGCGGCCTCGCGAGGCGCGGCTGGAAGTCACCGTTGATTTCACTCCCGATCCGGGACTGATGATCGCCGCCGCCACGCTGATCGTCGGCATCGTGCGCGAAGTCATCTCGTGGCCTTCGTACGATCTCTCGCTGCTCGAGACGCTGCCGATTCCGGTCATCGCCGGAGTGATCCCCGGCAAGCACACGACGCGCAAAGGATGGCTGACGAAGGATTTTCACTACCCACAGAGTCCGTACACCTCGGATATCGACGCACCGATCTGGACAACGCAGCACGGCGAGAACATGTCGCTGCGCGAGATGGCGGCAAAGACCGCCTGGTTCTTCCGGAAGTCGATCCGAACCTACTCGGATCCCTTCAGCTTCCGCCTCCTCTTCGCGATTCTCAGCGGTCGGGCTCCATCGCTGCTCGAGCTCGTGGACCGTCCGACCGCATACGAAGACGTCGGCCACCTCTGCAAGTGGGGGATGGTGATCCACGAGCTGAAGAACTACGACCTCGAGATGGAGTTGCTGCGAGCGCGCTACGCGTGGAGCCAGCAATCGATCGACGAATACGTCAGCGCGCGGACCCGCGAGCGCCAGCGTCACGTGAGCGAGATGTCGAACGTCCGTTCGTTCGAGTCGCGCGAGCGGTCGCTGCGCGAGAAGGTGGTCACCAGCTCGATCAAACCCGCCCCCGTGTCGTTGCTCGATGAGCCGAAACCGCGTCCGATCGAAGGCAACGGCCGGAAGAAGAAGGCGATGCTCTCACGCCGGAAGAGGGATGTGCCGGGCAAGCTCGTCCCGACGCGGGGAAGCAACTACGTGAACCGCCGCGGCCCGTCGCTCATGAACGGGAAAACGGCAACCGAGCGCCGTGCGAGCGGCGAACGACGGAAGAGCCAGTACACCACGCCATACCCCGATCGCCGCCTCTCGCGCTCCGCATACGAGCAGGTCTTCCTCAAGCTCGTATCAGGCAGCCGTCTCCGCGTCGGCCGTGACCTCTACACCCCGATCGGCATGAAGGGCTGGTACCACGCCGTGTTCCGCCGCGAATCCGACGGCGCAGAGAAACTCCTCTCGATCGACCAGTTGCTCAAGAAGATGGGCGACTGGAAGTGACGAGTGGTCAGTGGTCAGTGGTCAGTGGCCAGCGGCCAGCGGCCAGTAGAGAGTCGAAAGTGAGAAGTGACACCTTGTACCTTTCCACTCTTCACTGTTCACTGTTCACTTGCCACTGACCACTGACCACTGACCACTTGCCACTGACCCGCTGACCACTGGCCATTTGCCGCTAGCCACTCATCACTTGTCACCCGTGACTCGCTCCGACTCCGACCGACGATCCCACTCTTCGCCCAACGCCTTTCCAGGCGTCCTGTCCCGCAGTCGGGGCTTCTGAAGGATGTTCGCCAGCAGATCAGCCATCCCCCAACTCAGGAACGTCGTCACGGCGATCGTGAAGAACTGCTGCACGGTGTCTAGATGCAGCAAAAAAAAGAGCGTGGCCGGAACGGCCACGCCCATGACAATCAAACCGACGATGAGTCTACGACCTGACACCGCCGGTATTCAATCACGAATCATCGCATGTTAATGAGCGCCGGAGCCGAGAGCTCGGCGACATGCGCCTCGACCCGATCCTTGAACTCGTTCTCGTAGTTCTTCACCTTCGTCACGTACGAACGCGTCTCCTTGAACGGCGGCACTCCACCGAAGCGGCGAACATTGCCTTCACCTGCGTTGTACGCCGCAATCATCTTCGTCTCGTTCCCGTCGAAGCGCTCATGCAGATACTTGAGATACTTCGAGCCGGCCGCGATGTTCTGCGCCGGGTTCGTCAGGTCGCGCGCACCCATCCAGCGTCCCGTTTTCGGAACGAGCTGCATGAGACCAATCGCGCCTGCGCCTGAGCGAGCCGCCGGTTTGAAGCGCGATTCGGCCTGAACCACTGCCGCCACGAGCTCGGGGCGGATATTGTTCTTCCTCGCTTCCGAGTAGATGATCGATCCGAACGGAATCTCTCTCTTGAAGAACTGCTCTTTCGCGCTCTCGGAAATCATCGCGAGCTGGCGCGGCGCTTCTGAAACCATCTCGAGAGGAGCCTCGGTCGCGGCTTCTACACCCTCTGCCGCAGCCTCGACCCCGCTCGCCACCTGCCGCGCGATGCTCCGTGCGATGCGCAGGTCGTTTGTGATCGCGTTCTCGACAAGGCCCGCGCCGGTTTTCTTGTCCCTTTCGACGATCTCGTTCCCAGCCGGGTCGACCATTGTCAACGGCACACCGATTCCGCCGAGGGCGAGAGTCGCTCCGAGGGCCCAGGAGGCGTAGCGCTTCCGCAGGCCGGAGAGCTTGCGCGGCTTGACCTTCTGCACTTCCTGACGCAACTGGTTCCGATCGAACCCGTCGAGGAAACGCTCCTGAAACTGCCTGTTGGTTTTAAGCTCGGCCATTGTGTCCTCCGGTCTTACCTGCCTGATTATTTGCAAGGATAGGACCAGGATTCAAGGGCCGTAAATGATTGATATAGAGTAGCTTATAGACCGTCGTTGAACTTGGCACCTGGGGCTCCGGATGAGGCTGTACCCGGGTTATTTAGATACAAGGAGGAGGGTCGGCGGAGCAACGCGCTCGGGCGGGGTGTCCAGGCGGGAATCGTCTCTACGCCGGGATCGTGAGGCAGAACTTGCTGCCGGTGCCGGGCTCGGACTCAACGGACACCGATCCGCCGTGGCTTTCGACGATGCGCTTCGCGAGATAGAGGCCGTATCCCGGCCCCCCGCCGCGCGTACGGTCCAACTTGCTCACACCGCCCAGGTCGAAGACCTGCGGCGCATAGCGCGGATCGATCCCGATCCCGTTATCGCGAATACAGAGGCGGTGGCCTGACCCCTCCGGCGAGCATTCGATTGCCACCATCCGCTCGCCTTTGGGCTGACCGGTGAAAAGGAGGGCATTCGAAAAGAACGCACCAATCGCTTCGCACATCTTTTCCGGATCGACATTCACGACGGGCAGATCGGGCGAGACGTCGATTCGTACGCCCCCTTCCTCGATCATGAAGTTGTATTTGTGAATGACCTCTTCGATGATCTCTTTGAGCGGGACCTCGCGCTTCGACGCCGGCCGCGAGAGCGTTTTCACCAGGTGCGACATGTCATCGAGCACGCGCTTCATGTATTGCACGCTCGAGCGGATCCGCTTCAGAAAATCCTGACCTTCCTCGTCGAGCTTGTCGAGATAGTCGCTGACAAGGAGCTCGCTGAAACCGTCGACCGCGAAGATCGGCGACTTCAAATCGTGCGACAGGATGCTGAAAAAACGAATCAGCTCCTGCTCGGTGACAGGCGGTTGCGTCTCGTGTCTCTCCGCGGCTTCGATGCTGCACCTCCGGGTGAGTCGGCTACGCTGCAACTCGCAAGCCTAGCGGCGCATGATCAGCTTTTGCGAAAGACGGCGATGCTGCCGTGACCGATGATCTCGGTGCTGCCGTCAGCATGGACAGCGAGCGCAGTTCCGGCGGGGATTCCGAGGCCGAGCGTCACCTCGGGCAGCGACATCAGTCGTCGCAGGCCGCTGTCGTCCGACGGATCGAACCCCGTCTCGATGACGGTGCCACTGATCCATCCGAAGCCAGGCAGTGCGCCGCCTCGAGGGTCGAGCGCGTGCAGGCCGAAGCACGAAGCAGAGGCGCCGATCGCAGCAATGATGGTCCCCAGCGAGGTCGCGGAGCGGAGCGCGATCTCGGCCGCAGTCTCGCGCACGGTACCAAGCAGATTCCCGGCGACTCCGCCACCGAGGTAGACCATACCCGCGTTGAGAATCTCGTTGAGGCTCTTCTGCCGGCGCACGTCGCGACCGCGATAGATCGGCACGTTGCGCACCGCGAGATCGGGAGCGATCGTACGAAGGTAGGCGCCGAAGTGCGTGGCGTATTCGGCGGAGCCAGAGGCGGTCGGGAGAAAAGCAACCGTCCGGTTCGTTGAAGGGATACGAGAGACGAGGAACTCATCGACTGCGCTCGTCTCTCCAAACGAGAACTCGCCGCCGCCGATCAGGACGAGAAGCTCAACAGGGGTGGCCAGCGATACGGTGAGTGACTTCACCGGCGCTTCCACACCTCCTCGATCTTTTTCCCCATCTCAGACGGCGCCCTGACGACGTGGATGCCGGCCGCTTCGAGCGCTTCCATCTTCTCTGCCGCCTTTCCTTTGCCGCCGCTGATGATCGCACCGGCGTGACCCATGCGGCGTCCCGGAGGAGCGGTCTGTCCCGCGATGAACGCGACGACCGGCTTGCGCACACTCGCTTTCACGAACGCCGCTCCTTCTTCTTCCGCCGTGCCGCCGATCTCGCCGATCATGATGATCGCCTCAGTGGCCGGATCGGTCTCGAATGCCGCGAGACAATCGACAAAGTTGGTTCCCGGAAGCGGATCGCCGCCGATACCGACCGCTGTCGACTGACCGATGCCGCGGCTCGAGAGCTGACCGACCGCTTCGTACGTCAATGTTCCCGAGCGCGACACGATGCCGATCGGACCCTCGCGGTGGATGTGTCCCGGCATGATCCCGATCTTCGCCTGACCCGGCGTCATGATGCCGGGGCAGTTCGGGCCGATGAGGCGCGACGCCGCTTTGCCCTCAGCGGTTTGTCGAGCATTCGCCTTGCGCATGAAGTCATGCACGCGGACCATGTCGTTGACCGGAATGCCCTCGGTGATGCAGATGATCAGTTCGATGCCGGCGTCAGCCGACTCCATGATCGCGTCGGCAGCGAACGGCGGCGGCACGAAGATCAGCGAGCAGTTCGCCCGCTCTTTCGCCCGCGCCTCTTCGACGCTGTTGAAGACCGCGAATCCCTCGTGCGTCGTTCCACCCTTGCCTGGAGTCACGCCGCCGACGACCTTCGTGCCGTACTCGCGGCACTGGATCGCGTGGAAGGTTCCCTCGCGGCCGGTGATGCCCTGAACGATGACGCGCGTGTTCTTGTCTGCCCAGATTGCCATTTGATTGCTCTCTCTCGTCTACCGGGATCGCGCGGCGCTCAACTCTTCGCCTGCTTCACGGCCGCCACGACTTTCTGCGCCGCGTCCCACATGCCGTCGGCGGTGATGAGGGGAAGTCCTGACTTGGCGAGGATCTCTTTCCCGAGCTCGACGTTCGTCCCTTCGAGGCGGACCACCACGGGAACGGGCAAGCCGAGTTCGCGCGAGGCGCTGACGACGCCCTCGGCGATGCGGTCGCCGCGCATGATTCCGCCAAATATATTGATCAGAATTGCCTTCACATTTTTGTCACTCAATATGATGCGAAACGCATTCTTGACCTGCTCGGCGCTCGCGCCGCCACCCACATCGAGGAAGTTTGCCGGCTCTCCGCCCGCCAGCTTGATGATGTCCATCGTCGCCATCGCTAGACCGGCACCGTTGACCATGCAGCCGACGTTGCCGTCGAGCTTGATGTAGTTCAGTCCGAACTTCGACGCTTCGACCTCGAGCGGATCCTCTTCGGTAAGGTCGCGCATCTCCAGCACATCCTTGTGCCGGAAGAGCGCGTTGTCGTCGAAAGTCATCTTGCAATCGAGCGCGAGCACATCGCCCTCTTTCGTGATGAGAAGCGGGTTGATCTCGGCGAGCGACGCATCGGTCTC
>JAENWF010000101.1 GCA_016650215.1 Thermoanaerobaculia bacterium | reverse complement strand
TCATCAGCTGTGCTGCCATGAGCCATGCATGACGTGGCGCCGGCTTCAGCCGGCGGTCTTTCGTCTCTTTCTCTCCCTCGGCGTACCCTTTGCTTCCTTGCCTTCAGTGAAAATCTCCGAGTTGCGCGAACTTGCGCGGCGCCGTGACATTCAGACGGCGTACCGCGACGCACGTGGAAGGAAGCAGGAATCGCCGGTTGCGACGCTGAAATCAGCGCTCGATCTTCGCGGACCCGAGCCGCTCAGACGCATCGTCGAGCCGGTCACAGTTGTTTGGGGACGGCGGCCCCTTCGAATAAAGCTCCACGGCGAGCACGCGGACAAAATCGGCTGGACGCTGATCCTCGAAGATGGCAGCGAACGCGCCGGCAGCCTCGACGCTGCTCCGGTCATCACCATTCCCGAGCGAATCCCTCACGGCTATCACACCCTCAAACTAAAGAGCGGCGGCGCCGAAGCCGAGACCTTCGTGATCGCATCGCCGAGCAAAGCGCCGGCGCCGGAAGCGAAGACCTGGGGCATCTTCCTTCCGCTCTACGCCGCGCGCACGCAACGCAACTGGGGCGTCGGCGACCTCGGCGATCTCGCGGATTTTCGCTCGTGGATCAAGGATCTTGGCGGCGATATCGTCGCGACACTCCCGCTGCTCGCGACGTTCGCCGACGAGCCGAGCCCCTACTCGCCGGTGAGCCGGCTCTTCTGGAACGAGCTCTATCTCGATGTCGAGCGCCTGCCCGAATTCTCTCCCGCCGACCGGCACGTCACGGCAATCGCCGCTTTGCGCAACATGGAGCGCGTCGACTACGAGAGCGTGATCCGCGAGAAGCGGCGCGCGCTCGAGCGTCTCGCGAAACGCTTCGTCCCGGATGAGGATTTTCAAACGTGGGCGAGGCGCGGCGCGTACGCCTACGCGCACTTTCGCGCGGCGAAAGAGGATCTCGATTCCTCCTCCTATCACCTCTACGTGCAATACCGGATGCACCAGCAGATGAGCGACGCCAGGCGCGGCGGGCTCGATCTCGATTTCCCGGTCGGCGTGAATCGCGCCGGCTTCGACGCGTGGAAGTATTCGCGCGCCTTCGTGCAGGGCGCATCGGTTGGCTTGCCGCCCGATGCCGCGTTTCCGTCGGGACAGAACTGGGGCTTCGCGCCGATGGATCCAGACGCGATCCGCGAGCAGCGCTACGACTACTTCCGCGCTGCGATTCGCCATCACGTGACGCACGCCAGCGTGTTGCGCATCGATCACGTCATGGGGCTGCATCGCCTCTTCTGGATTCCTGATGGCGCCGAGGCGAAAGACGGTTTCTACGTGCGCTACAAAGAGGATGAGCTCTACGCGATTCTCGTCCTCGAAGCGACCCGTGCCAGTTGCGCGATCGTCGGCGAAGACCTCGGAACGGTGCCGGCGTACGTCCCGCGACTGATGAAACGTCGAGGTCTGCGGCGGATGTACGTCGTGCAGTACGAGATCAGGCCCGACGACGAGGATCCTCTGCCGGATCCCCCGGCGCATGCGGTCGCAAGCGTCAATACTCACGATATGCCCCCCTTTGCGACGTTCTGGAAGGAGAATCCGAAGGCGCGCAGCTTGCTTTCTGATTCAGGCGGCGATACGAAGGCGGTGCTCGAAGCGCTCCTGCGCCGGCTGGCTTCGAGTTCCGCCGAAATCGTTCTGGTCAACCTCGAGGATCTCTGGCTCGAGACCGAGCCGCAGAACGTCCCCGGAAACCTGGAGAAAAGCTGGACGAAGAAGCTGCGGCACACGCTCGAGGAGATGCGCAGCGATTCTGATGTCACCCGCGTACTGCGCGAGGTGAACGAGAGGCGAAGGGAAGTCGATGGCAACGAAGGGTAAGAGCAGCGACGAGACTATGAGCGCTGCAACGAAGAAGAAGGTCACAACCGAGGAGTTGCAGACGCTCGGCTCAGATGTCGTGCCGAGTGTCGCGGTCCCGACCGGAACGGCGCAGCCTCCGGCGGATTCGCTGATTCTCTCCGACACGGACTTTCATCTCTTCAACGAAGGCTCGCATCACAAACTGTGGGAGAAGCTCGGAGCGCACTTGACCGTGCGGAACGGCGTGAAGGGGACACAGTTCGCGGTATGGGCGCCGAACGCCGACCGCGTCTCTGTCGTCGGCGGGTTCAACGGATGGAACAACGAATCGCACCCGCTGGAGGTTCGCGCGGCATCGGGCATCTGGGAGGGATTCATCCCGAAAGTCGGCAAGGGGACGATCTACAAGTACCACATCGTCTCAAGCTACAACGGGTACGAAGTCAACAAGGCCGATCCGTTCGGCGTGCACCACGAAACGCCGCCGGCGACCGGCTCGATCGTCTGGGACCTCGAGTACGAGTGGCACGACGCGGAATGGATGCGCAATCGCGCCGCGCTCAACGCGACGACGGCGCCGATGACGATTTATGAATGTCACCTCGGCTCATGGCGCCGAACAAGCGACGACGGGAACAACTGGCGCTCGCTGAGCTATCGCGAGCTGGCCGAGCCGCTCGCGCTCTACCTCGCGAAGATGAACTTCACGCACGTGGAGATGTTGCCCGTCATGGAGCATCCCTTTTTCGGCTCGTGGGGCTATCAGTGCACCGGCTTCTTCGCGCCGTCGAGCCGGTTCGGAACGCCGCAGGATTTCAAGTACCTGGTCGACGTGCTCCACCAGAACGGCATCGGCGTGATTCTCGATTGGGTCCCGTCTCATTTCCCTACCGACGAGCACGGGCTCTCGTACTTTGACGGAACGCATCTCTTCGAGCACGCCGACCCGCGCAAAGGCTTCCATCCCGACTGGGGCAGTTTGATTTTCAACTACGGCCGCAACGAGGTGCGCAGCTTTCTTCTCAGCAGCGCGCTTTACTGGCTCGGCGAGTATCACGCCGACGCTCTGCGCGTCGACGCCGTCGCATCGATGCTCTACCTCGACTACTCCCGTAAGCATGGCGAGTGGATCCCGAACGAGTTCGGAGGCCGCGAGAACATCGAGGCGATCTCGTTTCTGCGCCGGCTCAACGAGGACGTCTACAAAGTCCATCCCGACGTGCAGGTCATCGCCGAGGAGTCGACGGCGTGGCCGATGGTCTCGCGACCCACCTACGTCGGCGGCCTCGGCTTCGGCATGAAGTGGGACATGGGGTGGATGCACGACACGCTTCGCTACTTTTCCACCGATCCGATCCACCGGAAGTTCCATCACAACGACCTCACGTTCCGGATGATGTACGCGTTCACCGAAAACTTCGTGCTCCCGCTTTCTCACGATGAGGTCGTGCACGGCAAGGGCTCGCTCATCCGCAAAATGCCGGGGGACGAGTGGCAGCGGTTCGCGAATCTCAGGTTGCTGTTCGCGCACATGTACTCGCAACCGGGCAAGAAGCTGCTCTTCATGGGCTGCGAGATCGGCCAGTGGAAAGAGTGGAATCACGACGGGAGTATCGACTGGGGTCTGCTCGACCAGATTCCGCACGCCTCACTGCAACGGTGGGTCGAAGATCTCAATCGCACGTACCGCGACATGCCTGCGCTTCACGAGCTCGACACATCGCACGACGGCTTCGAGTGGATCGACTGCTGCGACTCCGAGCAGAGCATCGTGAGTCTGATGCGCCGATCGAAGTCGGATCCCGAGGACGTGATCGTAGTCGTCCTCAACTTCACACCGATTCCGCGGCACAACTACGCCATCGGTGTTCCAAGCGGTGGTCGCTGGAAAGAGATTCTCAACAGCGACGCCGCCATTTACGGTGGAAGCGGCCAGGGGAACATGGGAGGAGCCGATGCTGCCCCGATCCCGCTGCATGGCCGGCGGTGGTCGGTGAATCTGATGCTGCCTCCGCTCAGCGCGCTCTTCCTCGTCAACGAGCCCGAAGCGGCGGAGGAAGACGTTGACGAATAGCAGTGCGCCGACGCGGCCATTTGGTCTGCCGCTCGGCGCGATCCTCGACGGTGAGCGCTGCGAGTTCCGCGTCTGGGCGCCGGCCCGTAAGTCAGTTGAGGTAAAACTCCTCGGCGGGAACGAGCGGCGCATCCCGATGACGAAAACCGCCGACGGCTATCACGAGGCGACCGTCAACAACTGTCCCGCGGGCACGCGCTACATCTTCGTCCTCGATGGCAACGTCGAGCGCGCCGATCCAGCGTCACGCCTGCAGCCCGACGGGGTGCACAAAGCGTCCGAAGTCGTTTCGCGGGAGTTTGCGTGGACAGACTCGAAGTGGCGTGGCATTCCGCTGGAAGAGCATGTGATTTACGAGATGCATGTCGGGACGTTTACGCCCGAGGGAGCGTTCGATGCGGTCATCGGACGGCTCGATCAGTTGAAGGATCTCGGCGTGAATGCGATCGAGCTGCTGCCCATCGCGCAGTTTCCAGGCACGCGCAACTGGGGCTACGACGGCGTGTACGTTGGCGCGGCACAGAATTCATACGGTGGCCCGCTCGGGCTGAAGCGGCTCGCCGACGCAGGTCACGCGCGCGGGATGGCGCTGCTCCTCGACGTTGTGTACAACCACCTCGGACCCGAGGGGAACTACCTCTCGGAGTTCGGTCCGTATTTTACCGATCGCTACAAGACGCCGTGGGGACTCGCGCTCAATTTCGACGGCGCGCACAGCGATCACGTCCGCTGGTTCTTCATCCACAACGCGCTGCAGTGGATCGATGAGTTTCACATCGACGGCCTGCGCGTCGATGCGGTCCACGCGATCGTCGATCACACCGCCGAGCCGTTTCTGCAGGACCTCTGCACGGCGGTGCGCGAGAGGGCGTCGAAACTCGGGCGGAAGGTGTGGACGATCGCAGAAAGCGATTTGAACGACGTTCGTGTCATCACGCCTCCGGAAAAACTCGGCCTTGGATTCGACTCGCAGTGGAACGATGACTTTCATCATTCGCTGCACACGCTGCTGACCGGCGAGAGTGACGGCTACTACGCTGGTTACGGAACGGTCGGACATCTCGCGCGGGTGTTCGAGAGCGGCTACTACTTTCAGGGGCAGAGCTCTCTTTACCGCAACCGGCGCTACGGATCGAAGCCGAACACGAAGGACGGCTCGAAGTTCGTCGTCTGCGCGCAGAATCACGACCAGGTCGGGAACCGCGCGATCGGCGATCGCCTCGCGGCAAGCGTGTCGCCCGAGAAGCTGCGGATCGCGGCGGCAGCGGTCGTGCTCGCGCCGTTCGTTCCGATGCTGTTCATGGGGGAGGAGTACGGCGAGAAAGCGCCGTTCCTCTACTTTACGAGTCATGAAGACAAAGACTTGATCGAGGCAGTGCGGAAGGGACGTCTCGAGGAATTCGACGACTTCGAGTGGAAAGGGGAGCCGCCCGATCCGAACCACGAGAAGTCGTTCCAGGACTCGCGGCTCGACTGGAATCTTCTCGGCGAGAAGGATCATGCCTCGCTCCGCGCGCTGTACAAGGAGCTGTTGGCGCTGCGGCGCGGCACTCCCGATCTGCGCACGCTCGACCTCAGCGCCGTCGCGACCCATGCCGACGAGGAGAGAAAGGTCTTGCTCGTCCGGCGTGCAAGCATTCTGATTGCATTCAATTTCGGAGACGGCGCGCAGCACATCGACATTCCGTTCAAAGGGACGTGGAAGCCGCTGATCGCGAGCGATGCATCCATCGACAAGCAGTTGCTTTCCATTCCGCCAGGCTTCGCCGTTTTCTCGGGCTGATCCATGTACCGCGTGCCTCTAGCGACGTATCGAGTTCAATTCAACGCCGGCTTCACGTTCGAAGACGCGCGTCACATCGCGCCATATCTCGCCGAGCTCGGGATCACCGATCTCTACGCCTCTCCGATTCTGAAGGCGCGAAAGGGGAGCACGCACGGGTATGACGTCACCGACGGCACGTCTCTCAATCCGGAGCTGGGAAGCGAGGAGCAGTTCACTGCGCTTCACGAAAAACTCGAGGAGCTCGGACTCGGGCTGCTGCTTGACGTCGTCCCGAACCACATGGCGGCCAGTCAGGAAAACTCGTGGTGGATGAGCGTGCTCGAGAACGGACCCCATTCGCGTTTTCTCCACTATTTCGACATCGAGTGGGGACCGGTGACGGCCAAGGGGCACACGGAGAACAAGGTTCTGCTCCCGATTCTTGGCAAACCGTACGGGGAGGCGATCGAGTCGGGCGAGATCAAGCTCGCCTTCGATCCCGACGGCTTCTACTTCACCTACTTCGACAAGCGTCTGCCGCTGGCGCCGAAATCGTACGGACGGGTCCTGCGTGAGTGCGTCGAGTCGCTGCCGAAAGAGGGAGTGGCGATCGAGCTGCGCGATCTCATCGAAGGAGATCAAACAGTTCGGAACAGCCGCTTCCTCAAGGACACGCTCACCCGCATCTACGAGTCGAGCACAGACTTTCGCGCGGCGCTCGACGCGACGATCCTCGGCTTCAACGGGGCTCCCGGCACTCCCGACAGCTTCAACGATCTCGACACGCTGCTCGACAGCCAGTACTACCGGCTCGCGTACTGGCGCATCGCGAGCGAGAAGATCAACTACCGCCGATTCTTCGACGTGACCGATCTCGTCGGCGTGCGCGTCGAGAATCCGGAAGTGTTCGAGGCGCGGAACCGCCGGACGCTCGAGCTGATCGCGGAGGGAAAGGTAACCGGGCTGCGCATCGATCACCCTGATGGGCTGTTCGATCCGATCGGACACATGACGAAGTTGCAGCTACGGCTCGCGGAGCCAGGTGCGCCGCAGCCACACTCGTTTTACATCGTCGTCGAGAAGATCCTCGCGAAGAACGAAGAGCTGGCAACAGCGTTCGCGGTGGCGGGGACGACCGGGTACGACTTTCTCGGCTCGGTGAACGCGGTCTTCGTCGATCCGGCCGGCCTGCAACGCCTGACGAAGTTCTACCGCAACTTCACCGGTATGACAGAGACGTTCGACGACATCTGCTACGAGCGCAAGAAGCAGGTGATCCAGGAGCTCTTCTCGGGTGAGATGCGCGGGCTCGGAAAGCAACTCGGCGAGCTCTCGATGCACGATCGCAACGCGCGCGACTTCACGCCGACGGAGCTTCTCACCGCGCTGACCGAGATCACCGCATGCATGCACGTCTACCGCACGTACGTTCGCGCAGGCGCGACTGCGGACACTGACCGGCGGTACACGCGCGAGGCGGTCGACTGGGCCCGGCGCCGCGCCGGCACGACGATCGACGAGCGCGTCCTCAACTTCCTGCAGTCAGTGCTACTCGTCGAGCCGCCGTCGTACCTCGCCGAGGAGCGCGAGCGGTGGCTTGCGTTCGTGATGCGCTGGCAGCAGTTCACAGGCCGTGTCATGGCGAAAGGTGTGGAGGACACGAGCTTCTACAACTACAACCGCCTCATCTCGCTCAATGAAGTCGGCAGCGAGCCGGGACGCGACGGCTCGAGCGATCCGGTGGACGAGTTTCACCTCCGCAACGAGAGAATCGGACGCGACTGGCCGCACACGATGAACGGCACCTCCACGCACGACACCAAACGGAGCGAGGACGTTCGCGCGCGCATCAGCGTGCTCTCCGAGGCACCGGAGTCGTGGGAGAGAGACGCAAAGCGCTGGTCGGAGATGAACGCGCCGCTGCGCAAGGGTTCCGTCCCCGATGCGAACGAGGAGCTGCTGATCTACCAGACGCTCCTCGGCATGTGGCCGCTCGATGACGACGATACGGATACGGTGAACGAGCGGCTGCGGCAGTACCTCGAGAAAGCGGCGCGCGAAGCGAAGACGCATACGAGCTGGATCTCGCCCGACGCCGAATTCGAGAAATCGCTGGTCGATTTCGCGAGCGCGATTCTCGACCACGAGGCGTTCCGCGCGACGTTCATGCGGACCCAGAAGCGCGTCGCGTTTCACGGATTTCTGAACGCTCTTTCGCAGCTCGTGCTGAAGCTCACCTCGCCCGGCGCACCCGATTTTTACCAGGGAAGCGAGATCTGGGATCTGAGCCTCGTCGATCCCGACAACCGGCGTGTCGTCGATTACGAGAAGCGCGCATCGATGCTGCGAAAACTCAAGAGTGGCGTCGAGCGGGGATCGCTCGACATCGCAACGATGCTGCGGCGCTGGTTCGACGGGCGAATCAAGCTCTTCGTGACCTGGCGCGGCTTGGACGCGAGGAAGCGTCACGCGGACACTTTCCGCGACGGCAGCTACAGCCGGCTGCGAAGCGAGTCACCGAATGTTTGCGCCTTCATGCGCGGCGACGGAATCGTGGTGGCGGTGCCGCGTCTCACAAGCCGCCTCGGCCGCGCCGGCACTCCGCCGGTTGGTGAAGTCTGGGGAAACTCCGTGCTCGAGGGCATTCCGCCAGGCGAGTGGAAGAGCGTCTTCACCGGCGACCCGCTCAGTGTTACCGGCGCCGAAACGCGTCTCGCCGAAATCTTCGCAAGATTCCCCGTGGCGATCCTCGAGAAGCAATGAATCACAGGGTGACGAAAACCCGCCGGCTGAAGCCGGCGCCACGTCGCGCGCGAATCCTGCCACGAGCCATGCACGATGTGGCGCCGGCTCTCAAGCCGGCGG
>JAENWF010000100.1 GCA_016650215.1 Thermoanaerobaculia bacterium | reverse complement strand
CGTGCGACCCTGAGTCCCCCTGCCCCCCGCCCGCCCCCCCGCCCCCCTTCTCTACCACGAGATCCCGTAATCCTCTCCATGGTTGGACGACCCGCCCCACATCGTTCCATGCGCCCGATCGAACCAGATTGCGTTGATCGGTCCTGACGTTCGTTCGGCGAATGTCATGTCGTATCCCATCCGCCGCAGTTCCGAGCGCACCCATGGCGGCGTTGACTCGCTGAGCAGAACCCGTCCCGGCTGCGACTTGTGATCGCCGAGCCAGGTGCGCATCTGCGAGCTGTTGAAATTCGCGGCCTCCGAGGCTTCCTGCACCGTCATTCCGAATTCCACGACGTTGAGGAAGAACTGCAGCAGATTCTGATCCTGCGTGTCGCCGCCTTGTACGGCGAACGCGAGGAATGGCGCGCCATCCTTCAGTGCGAGGGTCGGCGTGAGCGTCACGTGCGGACGCTTCCCCGGCTCGATGACGTTGTATGGATTCTCCGCGCGGTCAACCGTGAACGACTGCGCGCGCTGCGAGAGCCCAATACCGGTGTTGCCTGCGATGACCGCCGGAATCCATCCGCCGCTCGGCGTGACTGAGACGACCCACCCTTCGGCGTCGGCTGCTTCGATCGACGTCGTCCCTCCCTCATGGGGATCGGGAGTTCCCGGCGACGTGCTCCACTTGCGCAGCAGATCGGTGAACGGATTCGTGTCGCGCTGATACGGATACGGATCGCCGGGCGCGATCGCCGGATCGTTGTGATCAGCGCGGATGAGCTTCGCGCGCTCCTTCGCGTAGTCCTTCGACAACAGTCCCAGGACCGGTTCGGCTGGTGGAAAGTAAGGATCGCCGTAGTAGAAATCGCGATCGGCGAACGCGAGGCTGATCGCCTGATAGACCGTGTGGATGTATCGCGCGCTGTTGTATCCCATCGCGCGCAGATCGATGTTCTCGAGGATGTTCAGCGCCTGCAGCATCGCGGGGCCTTGAGTCCAGACGGTCAGCTTGTAAACATCGATCCCTTTGTACGTCGTCATGACCGGCTCTTCGGTCCGCACCTGCCAGCGCGCGAGATCGCCTGTGGTGATGAGACCGCCCTGCTCCTGCGTGGAGCGCGCGATCTCCTTCGCGATGTCGCCTTTGTAGAAGCGGTCGTACGCTGCGTAGATCGCTTCCTTGCGGCTGCGGCCGCGCGCGAGAGCCTGCTTCTCGCTCTCGACGAGCTTGCTCAGCATCGCGGCGAGATCGGGCTGACGGAAGATCTCGCCGGGAGCGGGCCCTTCGCGTTGCGCGACCGCAAGTGCTCCGGCCACCCGATCGTGCGCCGGTGTCGCGCCTCCGGCGGCCGGGGAAGTCGCCGTTGCTGCGCTCGCATCGCCGGACTTCGCGTGCGGCAGCATCACTTTCGCCGAGTACGGCCACTGCTTGAGCCATTTCTTCTGACGCTCGATCGTGTCGGCCGCCTGCGCTTCGATCGCGTACCCATCGGCCATCTGAATGGCCGGCGCGAGTACGTCGGCGAGCGAGAGCTTGCCGTACTCGGCGACCATCACCATCAGGCCGCCGGGCGTGCCGGGAGTGACCGCGGAAAGAGGGCCGTACTCGGGCGGATAGCTCATCCCTTTCGAGCGATAGAACTCAGCCGTCGCGCCGGTCGGTGCGACGCCGAGGGCGTTGATTCCGATGACCTTCTTCGTGTGAGGGTTGTAGATGAGTGCCTGGGTTTCGCCGCCCCATCCGAGCGTGTCCCACATCGTGCACGTCGCGGCGAGCATCGCGGCCGCGGCGTCCACTGCGTTGCCTCCCTTTTGAAACATCATCGCGCCGGCAGTTGCGCCGAGCGGCTTGCCGGTGATCGCCATCCAATGACGGCCGTGCAGCGGTGGCTTCTGAGTTCGTTGAGCCGACAGCGGCAACGCGCTCACGATCAGCAGCAGGCAGACAACACGAAACGATTTCATTCGGGCCTCCATCGTTTACTCTTTCGCCAATGTACAACCTGAGGCGCTTCGGATTCATGGAGATGATGGCGATTCGGGCGTCGATCCGTTCTCTCCTCGCGGATTCTCCAGCGACGATGGCCGTGCGAATTTCAATGTCTTCTTCGTACCGACGGCCCTGGGCAGCCCGTACATCGTCGCGCAGGAGCAGTTCGTCAAGGCGTACGGAATCCGCTCGGTCGTAGGCGTCGGCGGCATGATGGCGAGCGGCGACCTGTTCGCAACGATTCTCTTCTCGCGCGTCCCGATCTCGCGCTTTCAGCAATCCGAAGGGGACGAAAAGCCGCCGGCTGAAGCCGGCGCCACGTCATGCATGGCTCATGGCGGCATCCGTAAGCGACGTAGCGCCGGCTTCAGCCGGTGATCCTGTTACGTCACCACGAGCAGGGTGGCCAATGCCAGAAAGATCCCCATGCTTGCGACGTCTGTCGCGGTCGTGAGGAAAATGCTCGAGGCGGTCGCGGGGTCGGCGCCAAGTTTGCGGAGCGTGAGTGGAATCAGCGCGCCGGCGATGCCGCTGATCACGCAGCTCACCGTCATCGCGATGAAGACGATCGCCGCAAGCACGAGCGCCGACGGGTTCTTCTGCATCGACGCGACGACAAACATTCCGATACCCGCGGTCATCCCCACGAAGACACCGTTGAGCAATCCCAGGAATGCTTCTTTGGCGACGAGCTCGCGCTCCCTTCCCGCAGCGAGCTCGCCGAGCGTCAGGCCTCTCAGTGCAACCGCGAGCGCCTGACATCCGGTGTTCCCGGACTGGCCGGCGAGCACCGGCAGGAACATCGCCAGAATCACAACGCGGTCCACCGTCTCCTGAAACACGCCGACGACCGCGGCCGCGAGGAACGCGGTCAGCAGATTGAGCTGCAGCCACGGATGCCGGAACTTCAGACTCCGCACCCACGGGGTCGCGAGCCGCTCTTCCTTGTCGACGCCGACCATCGTTCCCGGCTGCGCGCTGATCTCGTAAGCCTGCTCCTCGAACATCGCCTGCCCGCGCACCTGGCCGACGAGCCTCCGCGTCGAGTCGCAGACGGGATAGACGGGAAAGTGGCGATTGAGCACGAGCTTCATCGCCTCGCGCAGGTGCAGGTCGGGGGCGAGGTAGAAAACGTCCTTCAGCATGATGTCGCCGAGCCGCGCGCCGGGGCTCGAGAGCAGCAGGTCGCGCATCGTGATGAGGCCCAGCAGGCGCGTCGACTTGTCGATGACGAATCCGTATGTGACAAATGCGCGCTTGACCAGCTCCCGGATCACTTCCGTCGCCTGCGCGACCGTAACCTCGGGAAGAAATGTCGCGGTCGGCGCTTCCATCATCCAGCCGATTGTGTCGTCGGGATACGTCTGATTCTTCTTCCATTGATCGGCCTCAGCAGGTGTGACCGACGCGAGGAGGCGGCGTACGCGGTCGGCGTCGAGCTCCGCGAGGATGTCCTGCGTGACGGCCGGGTTGAGCGCGCGGAGGACTTCGACCGCATTCGCATCGTTCTGCTCGGCGACGAGCTCCGCGGCCTCGCGGACCCCGCGACGCGCGATCCGCATCGTCAGCGTGCGGTCTTCCTCGCTCTGAAACTCCTGCGACGGCTGATT
>JAENWF010000099.1 GCA_016650215.1 Thermoanaerobaculia bacterium | reverse complement strand
GTTCGAGAGTGCATCGACCGCACGCGGATCGGCTTCGATGAGCGCGGCAACCGCGCTCGCGTTCCCCGACTTGATCGCCTCGAAGATATCGCTCATGTCCAAAACGATAACGCGATTTCGGCGATCGGGGAGTCTACGGGTTGAGGATTTCCCGAGCTGCCGCGACCGCGCCTTCACTCGCACCGACAGTTCGCGAGCTCTACACGGGTGAGAGATTGGCTGATTCACGGTCGCGCCCGGTTACTCTCGAATCCCGGCACCAATCTTGATTCATGGGCTTGGCAAGAGGCGAACAAAATGAAGAAATGCGAGCTCTGTTCTCACTCCAGCGCTGCACACCTCGACGGTGCGCGATGCGCTCTCTGCACCTGCATCTCCGAGCGGCGGACGCTCCTGCAGGACTCGTTCAACTTTCGTAATTCAGTGCCTGCCCGCGTGACATCGAACCCTCGAAAACGGTAAGCGGCTCATCTACGGGATTGTTTCTTCAACGTTGAGGGTTGCTTTTTTTATGAGCGCGAAGCTTCGAACAGTTCCCAAGCTCGTCTCCGTCTCGGAACGTAGTCTCCAGACCGCTGCGGTTCGCCTCCTCCCCAGGCACAACAAGCTGGTATCGACGGAAGTCATCTACCTGCGGCGTGTGCTCGGCGACAAGGCGACGCAGCTGGAGATCGACGAGAAGATTCTTCTCGTGCGCAAACTTCCGTGGCGCGAGATCGTCGCCGATTAGCGCGGCGGCGGGCCCGAGCAGCACTAACCTCCCGAAGGGAAGTTCGACGTGGTTGTCGTCGGTGCAGGTGTACCAGAATGCATTCTTACCGAATCCCCATGGCCTCGGCGTAGAGCCCGTGGAAATGATGGACCCCGTTTTCCCGCTGCGGCGAGTAACGGCCGCTCGTATACGTCGACGACGCGAGTCCACGTTGCACCGCCTCGCAGATCTCGATGTCTTCGAGCTGAATCTCGTCACTGAATGCGATCGTCTCCGCGATATCGCTCCTGACTTTCGGCATCTCGGGATCGCGAAAGAACCACTCGAAAACCGTGCGCGTCCGGGTCGCGCTGATCGGGACGATGAGGTTCGTCGAGAAATTGTCGGGATAGACGTTCAGCATCAGGTTCGGATAGAGCCAGAAGTAGCGAACCTGGTCGTCACCGGCGACGGTTCGGATGCGATCCGCGCGTTTTGTCGGTGCGAACTGGATCGAGTAGTTGCCCCGCGTCTCGGTCCGGTAGTTCGGGTAGTCGAGCTCGCGGAAGAGTCCCGGATGAACGATCGGGATGTGATAACCCTCGAGATAGTTGTCGACGTAAACCTTCCAGTTGCAGTCGAGCTCCCAGCTCTTGCGCGCCGCGAGTCGGAAGTCTCTGTAGTCGTGTTTCGGCATGGCGGCAACGAGATCGCCGAGGTAGTCGCGAAGCGGTGGAGCGGCATCATCGAGATTCACGAATAGCAGATCGTTCCACTCCTCGACACGGAACTTCGGGAGTGACACGGATGCCTTGTCGAAACACTCGACCCCTTCGAACTCAGGCGTGACGAGCAATCGCCCATCGAGTCCGTATGTCCAGCCGTGATACCCACATTGCAGGACGGGACGCTTCCCCTCCCCTTTCGCGACGGGCCCCGCACGGTGGCGGCAGACGTTCGACATCGCGCGGAGCTCGTGGTCGTTACCGCGAACGATCAGCAGCGGCTCGTCCCCGACCGCAGCGGTGAAGAACTGCCCTGGCTCGCGGACCTGATTTGCATGTCCTGCGAGCTGCCAGGTCCGCCCGAATACGCTCGTCTTCTCCGCGGCGAGCGTCGCACCGTCGACGTAGAAGCTCGAGGGAATCGTCGACGCGAAGGGAAGGCGTGGATCGAACTGGTAACTCATCGTGATCGGCTGCGGATCATAAGATAGGCGGGAAAACTGAGAAACAGCAGGACGATCGCCCAGAGGCTGTTCGCGGTGTCGCCGGCAACCGCCGCCGCCAGGAACACGGCCGACGCCAGCAGCGCGAGACCGGTCGTGAGCGGATGGCCCCACGCGCGATAGGGGCGAGGCGTCTCCGGCTCGCGGCGGCGAAGTACGAAGAGCGAGACGAACGAGAGTGTGTAGTTCGCAACGAAGAAGAACGCGAGCTTCGCGATGACGTTCTCGAATGTGCCGGTCACGATGAATGCTCCCGCGAGGATGCTGCTGATCAGCAGAGCTACGTCGGGTGTTCCGCCAGCGTTGACCTCGCTCGCGCCGCGCCAGAAGAGGCGGTCGCTGCTCATCGCGAAGACGACGCGCGGCGCCATCAGCACGTTGGAGTTCACCGCACTGAGGAGCGCGAGTACCATCACGAGCCGCATCACCATGTCGCCGTGAATTCCGAAGATGTGCTCGGCGACGGTGGCCGCCGCGAGATTTTTGCCCGCGAGCGTCGGGAGAGGCACCACCGTCGCGAACGCGACGTTCAGCAGCAGATAGATCACGATCACCATCGCCAGCCCGCCGAACATCGCACGCGGCAGGTTCTTCTCCGGCTTTTTGATCTCCTCAGAGAAGTAGATCGGCGCGGTCCAGCCGTCGAAGGTGTAGATCACCGATTGCAGCGCGATGATCATCGCGGCGATCAGCGGGATCTCGCGGTCGGCGTGAAAGAGCGCCTCCGTCGGATTCCGGTTGCCTAGAGCGAAGCAGGCGGCAATGAACAGCAGCAGAACGATTGCTTTGATGAGGCTCGTGAGCGTCTGCGCGGCGCCGCCCCATCGGACGCCGAACCACTGGATGACCGTGAAGATCGCGACAACGCCGAGCGCCACCACCTGGTGCGTCCGCAGCTCGGGAAAGAGACCGACCGTGTATTCGCCGACGACGATCGCGACCGCAGCGGTTGTGCCGCATGTCGAGATCCAGTCGCTCCAACCGACGACAAACCCGGCGTAATCGCCCAATCCTCGCCGGACAAAAACGTACTGGCCACCCGAGCGTGGGACCATCGTGGCCAGTTCCGAGAGCGCGTTCGCGCCGAGGAGCGCGTAGGCTCCGCCGATGACCCAGACGGCCATGAAGGGCCAGAAGTCAGGCAGGTACGTCGCAATCGTACCGGGCGTCCTGAGGATTCCCGCTCCGATCGTATTGCCGACGCCGACCGCTAGCGCGAACGTGATGCCGAGCACTGTCAGTAACTTGCGCGTGCCGGACTGGGCGGGATCGGACACAGCGGAGATTGTACGGGCAGGAGCTGTTTCCAACGAACATAAGGCGAGAAGAAACCCGCGGTTCACGCCCGTCGCGCGTGAGGAATCAGGAAGTTCCGCCTTCCTGATTCCTCACCGTTCAACGCAATGACTCAGTCGCTTTCCTTGATGGTCAGCGGGCCATTCGTGGTCGCGAGATGAACGACCTGCCGCCCGGCGCCGAGCTCGATGCGACGCGGGCGATCGTCGTCATCGCTCCAGCCACGACGGGTGGGCACGTCGGGGCACGCCTCCGCCTTGCAACTGATCGGGCCGTGACCGAGGGCTTCTACGACGATGCCGGACTGATAGCCGCGCGGGATCTTGAGGGAGACCGGGCCGTTCTGGGTCGTCGCGTCGAGACTTCCGTTCCAGCCCTTGCCGTCCAGCTTCACCGAGACCGGCCCATTCGTCGCCGCAAGCTTCACGGTCCCCGATCCGCCGGCGAGGGAGATCGGACCGTTCGTGGTCGTCGCATCGATCGTACCCGATGATCCCTTCACGCTGACCGGCCCGTTCACCGCGCGCGCCGTGACGTTTGCGTCGACGCGGTCGAGCGAGATCGGGCCGTTCGTCGAGTAAAGATCGAGCATCGCGCCACGCGGAGCCGTGATCAGAAAATAGGCGATCCATCGGTCTTTGTCAGGACCGGTCGCAACGATCTCGTCGCCTCGCGTCCTGATCGTGATCAGGTTCGGGTCGGAACCGGGAGCTACCGCCTTGCAGACCTTCACTCCCCAAGCAGATCCCCCCGTGACTCGAATTCCGCCGTGATTCTCGTTCCGCAGCCGCAAGCTGTTTCCGCGGAACGGAATGTCGTCGCTGATCATCGTCGCGCGCTCTCCCGCAAACATCACCTTCACATCGCTGCAATCGATGATCTGGTCCTCGTCTTCGACGCTGACACTGACGTTCTGATGCCGCTCGTGCGCGAATGCTGCCGTCGCGCCGATGAGAATGAGCAATCCGATGATCTGACGTCGCATGAGTGTTCCTCCGTTTTGGAGGGTTAGACGGGCGGGAGAGGGGAAAGTTAGATGGGGGGCGGGAGAAGCAGAATTCAAGATGCAGAATGCATTCTGCATTCTGCATTTCGCTTCTCCCCCACCCTCCCAAAGAAAAATCCCTCGCCCGTTTCCAGGCGAGGGATCGTGTTTACAACGCGAGAGAAAAACTACTGATTCGTGATGACCAGTTCCACTCGCCGGTTCTGCTGGCGTCCGGCGGCGGTCTTGTTGGTTGCGATCGGGGTCGATTCACCGCGGCCTGAGGAGCCGATGCGGTCGGTGGTGATGCCGGCGCTGGCGAGGAGGTCGCGGACGGCGTTCGCCCGTTTCTCGGAGAGCGCCTGGTTCGACTCCTCGCTGCCGACGTTGTCGGTGTGACCTTCCACCGCTACACGGACCGAGTCGTCGCTCCGAAGCTGCTCGGCGATCTTCGTCAGCGTGTTGCGGGCTCCCGCCTTCAAATCACTCTTGCCGGTATCGAAAAAGATGCCAGGGAGCGTGACGATGAAGCCGCGCTGGTCGCTACGGGTGCTGGCCAGACGAGAAAGCTCGGCCTGCATCTTCATGCGGCGCGCTTCGACATCGCGAGCCGCGAGTTCGAGCCGCGCGCGATCGAGGTCAGCCTGCGCGCTCAGCGCCTGCTGCCGCGTAAGCTCGAGCTCGGCCTTCGTCTTTTCGGTCTGCTGCTGCGCCTGTTCGACCTGCATGCGCAGCTCCTGAGCCTGCGCTTCGGCCTGCTGACGTCGCGTCTGCGCCTCGGCGATGGCTTCCTGACGCTGGCGATCGAGGTCGGCGCGCTGCGAAAGGTCCTGCTCGCGATCGCGGCGGAGGCGCTGGAACTCCTCCTCGCGGCGCTGCAGCTCGGCCTGCCGCTCGGAGAGAAGCTGCACGTTCGCACTCCCCTGGTCGCGCGAGGTCTGCAGCTCGCCGCGAAGCGAATTGATCTCAGCCGAGAGACTCTGTTCGTTCAGACGCTCGCGCTCCTGAATGGCGCGGAGCGAGATCTGCTGATCTTCGACCTGGCGGCGGAGTGTCTCGATCTCGGCGGAGCTTGCGCTGCCGATCGCCGACTCGTAGCGCTTCATCACGTCATCGAGTTGCCTCTGCGCCTCGATGCGCGCGAGGCGGTCCTGCTCGACTCGCTGCTCCATCATCCGGCGGTTCTCTTCAACCTGCTGACGGAGACGATCGACTTCGACGGCCTGCGCCTCACGGCTCGAGGCCTCGACGGCAAGCCGGCGCTGCATCTCGGCAGCTTCGCGCTCAGCCTGTTCGCGTCGCGTCCGCTCGGCGGCTGCCGAGAGTTCGGCCGCGGCTTGCGCGAGGCGCGTCCGCTCCATCTGCAGAGGCTGCAGGTATTTGATCGAATCAGTTAGAAACGCGAGGTAGAGGGCGCGACGTGCGCGCATCTCGGCGACGTACGCGAGATGATCCGCCGAGTCGTTCTGAGAGTCGACTTTGACGATCTTCTTCGCCGAGTCGAGATTTGCCTGCGCGATGCTCAGCTCGTTCGCGGGGACACTCTGGCCACCCGCGGCTTTCGCGCGGTCGATGGCGCGCTGCGCCGATTCGACGCGCTGTTTCGACGTGGTGCCGCGCGCGAACGCGAGCCCGGCCGCCTCGTCTTCGATGTCGAGCGGCGCGTTGCCGCCGAAGCGGACGATGTCGCCCTGGAGACCCCGGATCGATGCATTCGCGCTGAGCCACTGCGATTTTGCGAGCGCCGCGCGGGAGGCCCAGAGCGCCTCGAGCGCCTTGATCCGGGCGTTGTCCCGATCGTCGCGTTTCTTTGCGTCCCAGTTCTCGTGCGCCTGACGGAGGCGCCACTGCGCCTCATCGTAAAGCTCGCGCGCGAGCGTGGCGGCCCCCGCGGTCTGCGCCGCGTTGAAGGCCTGCTGGGCCTGATCGATCGTGATCGCCTGATCGGGCTGAGCGGCGAGACTCGCCGCCATCATCAGGGCGAGAAATGTGGTTACGAGGCTACGTTGCATACAAATTCTCCTTCAGTTGTGACGAACTCTATCGATTCTGCGATGGATGTGTTGCAAGAACGATGCGGAGAAGTGGTCAGGGATCAGGCCACTGACCACTGACCTCTGGCCACTACCCCCCGAGGTATGCCTTCTTGATTCGATCGGAGGCCAGCAGGGCTTTGGTCGAGTCCGTCAGGATGATCCGCCCGGTCTCCATGACGTAGCCGCGGTGCGCCGTCGTGAGCGCCATGTGCGCGTTCTGTTCGACGAGCAGGATCGTCGTTCCCTCCGCGTTGATCTCGCGGATCACGCGAAAGATCGTCTGAACCATCTGCGGCGCCAGGCCCAGCGAGGGCTCATCCAGCAGGAGCACCTGCGGCTTCGACATCAGCGCACGAGAGATCGCGAGCATTTGCTGTTCGCCGCCGGAAAGCGTCCCCGCGCTCTGCTTGATCCGTTCCCTCAGCACCGGAAAGAGCGTGAAGACGCGCTCATACTCTTCTTTCGTGATCTTGTCTTTGCGCAGGTACGCGCCGAGCTCGAGGTTGTCGTTCACCGTGAGGTTGGAGAAGATTCCGCGTCCCTCCGGCACATGAGACACGCCCATGCCGGTGATGATGTGCGGCTTGACGCCGCTGATGTTCTTTCCGTTGAACGTGACCGAGCCCTTGCGCGGCTTGAGCAGACCCGAGATCGTCCGGAGCGTGGTCGTCTTGCCCGCGCCGTTCGCGCCGATGAGCGTGACGATCTCCCCTTTCTCGACTTCGAGGTCGATGCCGTGCAATGCGGGGATGGTCCCGTACGAGACTTCGATTCCGCTGACGCTGAGGATCGGGCTCACAGCTCGACGGCCTCCGCCGGTTCACCCAGGTACGCCTCGATCACGGTCGGATTGTTCCGCACCTGTTCGGGCGTTCCCTGCGCGATCGTCTTGCCGAAGCTGAGGACGATGATTCGCTCGCAGATGCCCATGACGAGCTCCATGTTGTGCTCGATGAGCAGCACCGCGACGCCGAAGCGGTCGCGGATCTCGTGGATCTTGTCCATCAGCCCCATCGTCTCGCCGGTGTTGAGTCCCGCGGCGGGCTCATCGAGGAGCAGGAGCTTCGGCCGTGCGGCGAGAGCGCGCGCGATCTCGAGCCGCCGCTGATCGCCGTACGCAAGGTTCTTCGCGTAGACGTGCGCGCGGTGGCGGAGGTTGAAGATGTCGAGGAGCTTCATCGCATCCTCTTCCGCGACATCCTCCGCCTCGCGAAAGCGGTTCGTGTGCAGCACGGCGGAGGTGCCGGAGTACTTGTAATGAATGTGGCCACCGATCTTCACATTGTCGAGAACCGTCAGCTCTTTGAAGAGCCGGATGTTCTGGAACGTGCGCGCGAGGCCGAGACTCGTGATCTTGTGCGGCTTCAGCTCGCGCGTCGATTGCCCGCCGATGAAGATCTCTCCTTCGGTCGGTTTGTAGACGCCGGTGAGCATGTTGAAGATGGTCGTCTTGCCGGCGCCGTTCGGTCCGATGAGACCGACGAGCTCGTGCGAGCGGATCGTCAGATCGAAATCCGACACCGCGGTCAGTCCGCCGAAGCGGATCGTCACGTTCTTCGCCTGCAGGACGATGTCGTTCTCTGCCATCACGTCACGGGAGGGCCGGCATCGCGGTCCATCTTGTCGTCCGCATCGCCCTGGTCGCGCGTCTCTTTCGGAACCGAGTCTTTGCGGCGCCCGAGGACTTCCCACAGCTCGCGGCGGCCGAGAAGGCCCTGGGGGCGCGTGAGCATCAGCGTGATGAGCATCAGCGAGTAGATGACCATTCGCGGATCGCGGCCGCCCGGCATGTAGTCCTTCACGCCGCGCAATCCCTCGGGAAGGAATGTGAGGATGATCGCGGCGAGAACCGATCCGGAGATCGAGCCGAGGCCGCCGAGAACGACCATCGCGACGACCTCGAACGAGCGGATGAACGTGAACATCGTCGGGTTCAGGTATGCCGGCGTGTAGTGCGCGAAGAGTCCGCCCGCCACGCCCGCGAGGCATGATCCGATGATGAAAGCCTTCACTTTGTAACGCGTCGTGTCGACACCCATCGATTCGGCGGCGATCTGATCCTCGCGCACAGCAAGAAAGGCACGGCCCACCGTTGAGTGCACGAGCCGGTTCGAGATGAGAATCGTGACGCCTGCGAAAAAAAAGACCCAGAAGAAATTCGCCCAGACCGGGATGCCGGAGAAGCCGCGGGCCGCACCGACCTTGTCCACGTTGGTGAGGATTACGCGGATGATCTCCCCGAAGCCGAGCGTGACGATCGCGAGATAGTCGCCACGCAGCCTC
>JAENWF010000098.1 GCA_016650215.1 Thermoanaerobaculia bacterium | reverse complement strand
GCGAGGTCTGCTTCGAAGGCAGATAGAGAGCGCCGGTGTATACCTTGATGAAGAACTTCTTCCGGAGACCGGCGCCATTGAGGACGAGCGTCTGCCCTCCGACCGTGGTCTTGTCGCTGATGTCTACTCCGCCGACGGTAGCCGCCTCGGCCACTGCGGTTACTGCCAGAAATGCGGTCACGAGCGCGATCTTGCGCATGGTTGAAGCCTCCCTTTTTCGATTTGGACGCCGGCGATTCTAACGGAACATCAGGGGCGGTAATTGCGTTAAAGTCGGCTCCGGAGATGAACTACCTCGCTCGCAGCTTCGACATCGGGGGCGTCCGAATCGACCCGCCGCTGGCCCTCGCGCCGATGGCCGAGGTGACCGACACCCATTACCGCTCCCTCATCAAGGAGCTGGGTGGGGCAGGGCTCGTCGTATCGGAGTTCATCTCGGCGGAAGGGCTCACCCGGAAGAACGACCGGAGCCATGAGATGCTCGCTTTCAACGATAACGAGCGGCCAGTGTCGATCCAGATCTACGGGGGCGACCCCGATCGGATGGACGACGCGGCGGCGATCGTCGAAGCCGAGGGGGTCGACATCGTCGACATCAACATGGGTTGCCCGGTGAGGAAGGTCGTTGCCAGCGGCGCCGGGTCGGGGATGCTGAAGGACTTCGACAAGGCCGCGCATGTGGTCGAGAAGATTTGCCGGCGCGTGAAGATCCCGGTGACCGTGAAAGTGCGCAAGGGGTGGGAGACCGACAACGTTCTGCCGCTGCTGCTGCGTTTCGAACAGATCGGAGTCGCGGCGATTGCGATCCACGGGCGAACGCGCAGCGAGTCGTATACCGGCGCGAGCGACTGGAACTACATCGCCCAGGTGAAGCGTGAGCTGAAGATCCCGGTGTTCGGCAACGGCGACGTGAAGACGCCGGAAGATGCGATCCGGATGTTCGAGACCACGGGCGTCGATGGGGTCATGATCGGCCGCGCGGCGCTTCACAATCCGTTCATCTTCCGCGACATCAACGCGTACGCGAACGGGACGGCGCACACGCTCGGAACGCAGGACGAGATCGCGCGGCGCATCGACGCGATGCAGCGCTACCTCTCGAAGATCGAGGGCGCGCCGAACATGGAGAAGTGGAAGCTTCACAAGGCGCGCACGGTCGTCGGCTGGTTCTCGAAAGGGATCCCGCACGGCAAGGACATCCGCAACGGACTCCAGGGCATCGAGTCCGTTACCGACGCGCAGCGTCTTCTTGCCGCCGCCCTCGACCGCGCAGCCGCGGCCTGACGCATGCCGTTTCCCTCGCACATCGAACGGGTGTTCGAGGCGTTCGGTATCGCGGCCGACACAAAAGCCGCGCTCTACGATCTCTATATCTCGATGGGATCGGAAGTCCTCGAGGTCTTCGGCGACATCTCTGAGCGCGCCGCCGCACCATCGACACTCCGCCCCGAAGACACTGTCCCGATCCGGCATCTCGTCGTCGAGCGGTACCTTCGCCGCAATCATCCGCGATGGACGTCGAATACACCGACGCCGAGCTTCTGGTATCCGCGCGAGGCCGAAGGGCGTGCGTCCGGACTCGTCGTTCCGATGGGACCGATTCCAGAGGCCGCCAAACGGATCGTGGGCGACGACCAGCCGGTGCCTGAAGGACTCTTCCTCTTCGGCAAGAACGCGCACTTTGGTGGCCGTCACGATACGGTCTCCTTCGACATCGTCGCCACCGATCTCGACGACGCGATTGCAATCGGCAGAAGCATTGGCCAGCAGCACACGATCCCCGGATCGGTCGGCGAGACAAGCGGCACATTCGAATCCGAATCGAACGTCCTCCTGATCTGGGAAGTGCAGCCGAATGTCTACAAGCCGGCGGGAGAGCGCAACCGCGAGATCTCGAAGATTTACCGCCGTCATCGCAACTGGCACCTCGTCACGCTCGCCTGCGCGCTCAACTGGGCGCGCGAGCGCAAGTGCGCGACGTACGTTCTCAGAGGCGAAGCGCTCGCGGCGACTCACGAAGTCAATCCCGCGAAAACGATCTCCGACATGATCGCGCAGCTCCACAACCGCACCCTCGACCAGGTCACCGCCGCCCTCGCCCTCTCACTAACCCCCGCAGACCCCGGCGACGCGCAGATTCTGCTCAACACAGGGGTTATGAACCATGCGCTGACGAAGCACGTGGAAGGGTTTGGGGCGGAGGGGGCGATTTTAAGAGTAGGAATGAGTGCTGAGTGCTGAGGACTGAGGACTGAGTGGTGTCGCTACACGTAGGAGTTTCTGCCGACGAACCTCAATCCTTTTGTTCGTAGCACTGTCCAGGTCTGTCGGGTATCCTCCTCAGCACTCAGCACTCAGCACTCAGCACTCAGCACTCAGCACTCAGCACTCAGCACTCAGCACTCAGCACTCAGCACTAGCCCCCGGAATGCCCCGAACCCCCTGTCGGTTCAACCATTTCCATGCTGGAAACGAAGCCGCACCGCCGCGTCGGGATGATTTCCCTCGGCTGCCCGAAGAATCTCGTCGATGCCGAGATCATGCTGGGGCAACTCCAGGCCGACGCTGACGTCACGATCACGAACGACCTCGCCGAGGCCGATGTAGTGATCGTCAATACGTGCGGGTTCATCGACGCCGCGAAGCAGGAGTCGATCGACACGATCCTCGAGATTGCGGCGAAAAAAGGGAAGGGGATCGAGCGGCTCATCGTCACCGGATGCATGGTCCAGAAGTACCGGAGCGACATGCAGGAGTCGATTCCTGAGATCGATGCGTTCGTCGGGCTCGACCACCTCGAGAAGATCACCCAGGCGGTAACGGGTGAGGTCGATGCGGCGCCATCGAAGCGGAAGATGTCGGTGCGGTTGTACGAAGATCTTCCGCGCGTTCTCGCGCAGGGCAATGCGCACGCGTATCTGAAAGTGTCGGAAGGGTGCTCGAACTCATGCACCTTCTGCGCGATTCCGCAGATGCGCGGCAAGTTCCGCAGCCGCGGGATCGCGTCGCTCGTGCGCGAAGCGCAGCAGCTCGAGGCGCAGGGCGTCAAAGAGCTCTGCCTCGTCGCTCAGGACACCACACGCTACGGCCAGGACCTCGGCATCAACCACGGACTGACCGAGCTCGTTCGAACGCTGCTTGCCGAGACCGGATTCG
This sequence comes from Thermoanaerobaculia bacterium, assembly GCA_016650215.1. Classification (GTDB taxonomy): domain Bacteria; phylum Acidobacteriota; class Thermoanaerobaculia; order Gp7-AA8; family Gp7-AA8; genus JAENWF01. Next base: position 6,202 of record JAENWF010000098.1, on the reverse strand, counting down.
AATGGATCCGTTTCCTCTACGCCTATCCGGGAAGCCTCGACTGGTCGCTCTTCGAGCTGATGGGGCGCGAGAAGCGATTCGTGTCGTATTGCGACATCCCTCTGCAGCACGTTGCGGCGAAGGTACTGGAGACGATGCGGCGGCCGGGATCACCGAAGGAGTATCGCGAGATAGTCACGCGCATGCGCGAGCTCGTTCCCGATCTCTCGCTTCGCACGACGTTCATCACGGGACATCCGGGCGAAGGGCCCAAAGAGTTCGGCGAGATGTACGACTTCGTCGAGTGGGCGCAGTTCGATCAGATGGGCGCATTCGTCTATTCGCCGGAGGAGTTCACGCCTGCGTCGAAGATGGCGGACCTGCCGTCGCGCAAGACTGCCGAGCGCCGGCGCGCAAAGCTGATGGAGCTGCAGCAGAAGATCTCCACCTCGCGCAATCAGTCGCGAGTCGGCCAGACATACGACGCGATCATCACCGGCGTCTGCGAAGAGACCGAGCACCTGCTCGAAGGGCGCCTCGTGTCACAGGCGCCCGAGATCGATGGACGTCTGCTGATCAACGACGGAATCGATCGCCTCGGCCCGCTGCCCGCGTTCGCGAGAGTCGAAGTCAGCGACGCGCACCCGTACGATTTAGTCGGCGCCGTGGTTTAGGCCTGTGAAAAAATCTAACCCTGAGCGAAGCGAAGGGTCAATGGTGGCACCGGCAGGGTCTTGCCTCGAGGCCGGGGGTGGCCGCGCTACTTCCCCTCCCCAGATTCCTCGCTCACTCTCGGAATGACTCTCAAACGGTCGTTCATCTCTTCGTGGCATGAGCGACCCGGTGCAACCATTGACCCTTCGCTCCGCTCAGGGTTGGTTCTTAATCACGTCAGCAAACTGAAACCCCGATTCCCGTCACCACCCACCGCCCGTCCGTGTTCTTCTCCAGCTGAAACATGTGGCCTTTGCCGCAGTCGAGCAGGATCTCGCCCGGCTTTGCTTTGGGGATCGGGCCGGTCCAGATGTTGACGGCAGCCTTGTTCCCTGACACCTCGGCGCGATCGATCCGGACGTGGCCCTCAGGGAGGTCGGATGATTCGACGAGCGGGCCGAGAGATGCGGCAGCCATTCTTGCCGCGCGTCCGAGATCGCGTCCGGCGACGAGCTTCACGTCCGCCGGCGCGTTGATCTGACGCAGAGCAACCGCAATCACATCGGAGAGCTCGTTCGATCGACTCACCGGCAGAACCTCGCCGCTTCCGATCTCGACGCCGATCAGGGAGCCCAGCGTGCGGGCGAGATCGCCTGGCGATGCAACCATCTCGTACGTGCCCGGATGGATTCCGCTTCCGAAAAACATCAGCGGCACGCGAAGATCGGCGTCGACCGGCTGCCCGTGCGATGTGCTGTTGCTCCCCCACGTCCAGATCCAGCCGGGACGGAGCGCGATGACGACGTCGGGCGAGCGGTCGCCGCGAAACGACGCGTGCATCAGTTGTCCGGTGCGCGAGAGCGGCGTCTCCATGCTTCGCAGCTCACTGCTCGTCCATGCGTTCGACACGCCGGGAAGCTGCCGCGCGACATCGCGTGCGGCGCGTTTCAGCCGCTCCGGGTCGATCTTCATCGCGCGCGCCTTCTGCCAGTTGAGATGCAGCCCCGGCTCTTCGAAGAAGAGCACGAACGCGTTCTCGAGTGGAGTCGCCGGCGAGAACCGCAGCCGCAGCGCCGACGCAATCCGTTTCTCGAGCTCGATCCGCTGCGGAGGAAGGTCAGCGATGGTTATCGCCTCGGGGACTGCGTTTCGAAGATCAAGACGCCCGGCGTCGGCCCGCGGGTTCTGGAGTTTTGCGATCTCCGGATTTCTCTGGACGCCGTGATCGGCGGTGAGTGCAACCACTATGTTCACGCCGATCCGCCGCTCCAGCGTGTCGAAGAAACGCGCCAGCGAGCGATCGAGACGAATCATTCCGTCTGCGACTTCCATCGAGTCGGGTCCGTAGTAGTGGCCGAAGTAGTCGGTTGACGAGAGACCGACGAACAGGATGTCGGGCGTGTCGTCACTGCCGAGGGATTCAGCCGCGGCGACGTGGAGCGTGAAGTCCAGCAGCAGGTCGTTGCCGAACGGCGAGTAGGCGACGCCGCGCGCGTCGGTCACGGGATGAGGAAACGTTCCCTTGTATCGGCCGTTCTTGAGCGGCCACGCTGCGGGCGGATCGAACGAGATCTTCTGCAGCTCCCCGATCGCGATCGACGGCGTCCATTCGCGCGACGCGGGGATGTAGCCGGCGACGCTCGAATTGAAGGCAAGCGCGCGGGGATTCGACTTGTAGTGCTCGGAGGAGACGAAAGCGCCGCGCGCGTGATCGAACCAGTACGCCGTGTCGGCGCTGTGTCCGCCGAGAAGCACGGCGGCGCGATCTTTCAACGCGACCGAGATCACGCGGGAAGAGGCCGACTGTTTCTTCAGCGCGTCGCCGAGTCCCTCCGATTCGAGCGCGGCGGGCGAGACTCCGGTCGCGCTGTCGTAGACGCAGTAGCGCGGTACGCCGCGGATCGATTGGTACCAGGGGCTGCGGGCGGGATCGGCGATGACATTCGGCGCGCGGAAGAGCGTCGAGTCGTTTACGTAGAACTTCCACGCTGCAGCGTCGAACGCCGCGTTTCGCTCGAACCAGTAGTTGCCGACGATGCCATGCTCGGAGGGAGGACGTCCCGTCGAAATTGTGGCGTGCGCCGGTCCCGTGTACGTAACGCCGTGCGTGGACCGAGCCTCGGGGAAAACCGCGCCCCCCGCCGTGAAACGGTGAAATCCCCGCTCGCCGAAGAACGCGTCGAACCGCGCGATGTAATCGGCGCGCATCTGATCGACTGAGATCACAACGACCAGACGCGGCGGTTCGGCGAATGCTTTGGTCGCCGCGTACAGCGCGAGAACGAGCGCGAACGCTCTCACCTGTCGAGCGCCTCGATTTTCTTCTGCAGCGCAGTGCATTCTTTTGTACCCTCGAGGATCGGGCTCTCCCATGAGCCATACATTGGATTCGGGAGGATGAACCATCGCGAGCCCCACTCGGCCGCATTGCGCGCAACGAGCGCGTCGCGCTCCTGCTGCGACGCTGAGTGCGCGTCGATGAAGTCGTTGAGGTCATCACCGAGAACCGCCGCGACGCGATAGCGCGACGCAACCCACTCGCGCCGCCCCGACTTGTCGCTCGTATTCCACTCCTCACGTTCGCCCTTCGTGAGCAGCGTGTCCTCGGCGGTGCCGAGCGGATAGCCGAGCGTCTCGAGATTTTTCCGCGTCGCCGGCTCCTCGGAGACGTCGCGATTCGTGATGAAGAACGGCGTCACGCCCCGAGCGCGGGCGTGCGCGAGAAACTCCGCGGCGCCCGGAATCGCCTTCGCCCGCGATTCGCTGACCCATTGCTGCCAATCGGTCTTGTCGTACGTGATCCCTTTGCGGACCATCCGCCCCTCGAAGGCGGTGTTGTCGACCACCGTCTCATCGACATCGAGGATCACCGCGAGCGGTTTCTCGCCGCCCGCCACCACGGAGGCGTCGACGGCGCGGCGAGCCGCGTTGTACGTCTGAATCGCGCTCGCGTCGTACTCCGACGCAAGCTGAACCCAGAGCGAAGCGTTCACCAGCGCCAGGCCGAAGTTGCATGGAGCCGTGGTCGGAAGGGGGGGCGCGGGAACTGTCGCGCAGCCGGTCAGAAGGACGAGTGCAAGTGCGAGGTATCTCATGGCTATCAAAAAAAAGGCCACCGTTGCCGGTGGCCTTCTCGAACTCAATCGAAATCAGATCAGAACGTGAACTTGAGGGCCGCCTGGTACTGGCGCGGCGGGCTGTTGAAGTCGAGACCGTTCTCGACACCGAAGGTGGGGCTCCGCGTGATGACGTAACGCGTCGCAGCGCCTGTGCCTGTCTGCGTGATCCTGAACTCGTTCTGATTGTTGGTCGTGATGAACTTGTTCGCTTCGTTGAAGACGTTGAAGATTTCGCCAATCAGCTCGACGTCCATGCCCATCGGAAGGCCGAAGCGCTTCGAAATACGCATGTCGAGGTTCATGAAGTCCGGCTGGTTCTCCGTGTTGCGGCCGAGAATCTTGCCCCCGCGATCGTTGATGAACGTCGCGAGCTGGGCGGGCGTGATGTTGGCAGCGCCGCCCATGGCCTGCGTGATGTCGATGACTTTGCCGTCCCGATCGACAAACACGGGCACGTTCGTTCCGATGCGTGCAAGGCCCGTGAGGCTTCCCGGTCCGCCGCTGAAGAAAATGTTGCGCGTGTATGGCTGACCCGTGCGCCAGTTGAAGATACCGGAGGCCATGAAGCCCCACGGCAGCTGATAGGTGGCGCTCGCGACCACTTTGTGCGTCACATCGTTGTCCGAAGGACCTTCGCTGATTTTCGGGTCGTACGGGTCATACGAGAACGACGTGGAGGTCGAGCGGGAGTTCGTGTCCTGATCGATTGATTCCGACCAGGTGTAGTGCGCAAGCCACGACAGCTTGCTGCCCTGAAGCGCGAGTTTGCGCAGGCCTACGGTTGCAGCCTTGTAAGTCGCCTCGGCGTCGCTGACGTGCAGACGCGCATTTGCAAACGAAGGATAGCGCTTGTTCGGAGTGTCGACCCTGTACTGGATGAGGTCGCCGAAAACGAGACCGCTGGGCACCGCGTTCACATTGACGAGGCGCTGCTGTTTCGTGTGCTCAGCAAGGATGCCCTCGACTTCGAAGCTGTAGCTCTCGAAGAGTCGCTGCTGGTAGCCCAGGCTGCCGCGGACCGACTCGGCCGACTCGAAGTCCGACGAGATCCCGGTGATGTCGGCCAGACCCACGGCGCTGAAGGCATTGAGCTGCTCCTGACTGAAGATGTTCGGGAAGGTCGGGCACTGCACCGTCGCCGAGCAGACGAACGTGTAGTTGTTGAAGAGTCCAGCGGCCTGTTGAAGCGGCTGCGCGAGCAGGATGCCCGGGATCGGTGTGAAGTACTTGCCGATGCCGCCGCGGACGACCGAGTTGCCGTCGCCGCGAAGATCGTAAGCAAATCCAACGCGCGGGGCGAAGTTGTCGCCGTCCGTCTGGAAGTTGTTGTCGAGGTCGGGTGCTGTCGCCTCGTAAATGTTGCGCTCTGGCTTCGGCATGGTCATGAAGTCATAGCGAACGCCGAAGTCGAGTGTGAGTTTCGGCATCGGGCGCCATGTATCCATGACGAATGCGCCGTACTGATCAAAATCGAATGCGGTGACAGCCACTGGACCGGCGCCCTGCTCGAAGCGATTCGGACGTCCTGCGAGGAAGTCGGCCGGGGTGTTGAAGAAGAAGTCACCCGCGAGGTCGCGGACGAACAGGTTCGCGATGTCGACGGTCAGGTAGTTGAAGCCCGAGCGGAGCGTGTGCGCGCCGCGCTCCCAGGTGAGCGTGTCCTTCAGCTCCCATTTTTCTTCGTCGGTACCGTTGGGAAGAAAGTCCTTCTGGCCGAACAGGACTGCGCTGCTCTGCAAACCAGAGATGTTGACCTGCGGAAAGCTCGTGGTGAGCGCGTTGATCGGCCGCTCCTCGAGTGAGTACTGGAAGAGCGCAAAGTTGTAGAGGGAGCTGGTCAGCACCGAGTCGAGCTGGCCGACATAGCTGTTGACCGTGTTGAACTCTTCTCCCTGGTTCGAGAACGTTCCCGTCGCCTCGGACGGGAAGTTGTTGAAGTCGGAGAAGTTCCAGCGAACGTTGAGGTGATGGCTGTTGCCTGCGTTCCAGTCCATCTTTGCCAGCCACGTGTCCTGGTTCTTGCGGGTTCCATACGCGAATTCTTCGTCGAGCGAGTGCCCGACGAGCTGCTCCAGGCGGGAAACCACGCTGGTGCGAACGTCTGCCGGAAGTGCGTTGAATTGACTCTGGGCGCGGAAGTCGATGCTGTTGAAATTTTCCTCGATTTTCTGAATGTCGGCGTTCACGAAGTAGAAGAGGCGGTCACGCATGATCGGGCCACCGAGGGCGAAGCCGTATTGATCGGCATCGCGGGCGTCGAACGATTCCTCGGCGCCGTTGATCTGGCGCTTGTCGGCCCATTCCTTGTCGCGGCGATAGAAGAACAGCTCGCCGTCGAGCTCGTTCGTGCCGCTCTTGGTGATGGCGTTCATCGTGCCGCCGCCACCCCGCGAGTACTCAGCGCTATAGGTGTTGCGGATGACGCGGAACTCGCGGATGGCTGCCTGGCT
>JAENWF010000097.1 GCA_016650215.1 Thermoanaerobaculia bacterium | reverse complement strand
GTGAGCGAGCCGGCGGCGATGCGGGCGCGCCCCGCTTTCTGGATCTCGATGTCGTGGCGGATAACGTCGTAGCAGTAGATGCGCGCCTCGTCGTCGAAGTTGTCGAAGAGCGAAGCGACTGCGTAGTGAGCGGCGACGCGGCGCAGATCGAGACGGCTCGGGATGACCTCGCGCTCGTAAATCTCTCGTGCGCTCCCCTGCTCCTTGATGTTGCTCTGCGCGCCGCGGAGCTGCGAGAGAAACTCCGGTTCGAGGTCGCGGCCGGAGAGCTGCTGCGCGAGCTGAATGCAGCGTCCCGCGTATTGCAGTACTTGTACGCTCTCGATTCCGGAGATGTCGTTGAAGAACCAGCCGCAGCTCGTGAACATCAGCATCGCGTTGCGCTGCATCTCCATGAGCTGAAGGACGCGCACCTGATTCCCGCCGATGCTGTGCTTCGCGAGGAACGTGTCGACGTTGTTCTCAGCGCGGTTGAGGATCACGTCGATGTATTCGTCGCGCGCCTGCCACGGATCGCGCAGAAGTCCTGCGCTCTCGCGCTCGAAGATCGCAACGGTTTCATCGCGCAGCCAGTCGAGTGCCTCCCGGAGCGGCGCACGCCAGCGCTGATTCCAGCCGGTCCCGCCGCCCGTGCTGCAGCCGCAGTCGCTGCGCCAGCGCTCGACGCCGTGTGCGCAGCTCCACGAGGTCCGTTCCGTGATCTCGACCTCGCACACCGGCGGATGAATCTCGAGGAACTGCGCGTAGTTGATGATCTTCGCGAGACTCCTCTCCTCGATGTACTGCAGGGCATAGGCGAGGGCCATCTCGCCGTGACGGTGGTGATGCCCATACGTCTCGCCGTCTGTCGCGATGTTGACGAGCTGCGGGCGGCGTACTGAGTCGGCGAAGGCGCCGGTGAGGCGGTGCGCGAAGTTTTCTCCGCGCGCGAGCAGTTTCTCGAACGCCACGCCCCGCGAGATCGGGCCGTCGTAGAAAAAGATCGCGATCGACCGGCCGGACGGAAGCTGGCAGAGATACGGCGTTGTCGGCGACAGCGAGCCGTTCGCGCTGATCCACTGCTCGCTCCCGATCGCACGAAACCGCGCGGCCTGTCCCGGCTCGAGGATCGTGAACACGATGTCCTCGGCGGCGAGCGCTTCCAGCGACGCGATGTCCACTGCGGTCTCGCCGAGCCACATCCCCTCCGGCCGCCGCCCGAACCGCGACTGGAAATCACGGATGCCCCACCGCACCTGCGTCTGCTTGTCCCGATCATTGGCGAGTGGAAGAATGATGTGGTTGTACGTCTGCGCGATCGCACAACCGTGGCCGCCGAAGCGTTCGCGGCTCACGCGGTCGGCTTCGATGACAGCCTCGTAGGTCTGCGGCGCTTTCGCCTCCAGCCAGCTCAGAAGTGTCGGGCCGAAGTTGAAGCTGATCGAGCTGTAGTTGTTGACGATGCTCTGGATGCGGTCGGCCGAGTCGAGGATGCGCGAGGTCGCGTTCGCCTCGTAGCATTCGACTGTGATCCGCTCGTTCCAGTCGTGGTACGGATGCGCCGAATCCTGCGTCTCCACCGCCTCGAGCCATGGGTTCTCGCGTGGCGGCTGGTAGAAGTGGCCGTGGATGCAGATGTAGCGTTCCATGGTCGGGCTCAGCATGCTAACAGACTACAAACCGCGCATCTCGAGGCGAGGAGTGAAGGATGACTGAGTCAAAGGCGGCTGAGCGCCGTGGAGCTCAAGACCATTTCATGCGCTCGCGCAGGCTCGTGATGTGCGCGACGTGATGGCGGCTGTGCCAGGAGTACATCGCGACGAGCCAGTCGAGCGTCATCAGGCCGTGATCCGGATGCGTGAACTTTCTGGCGAAGTCGCTTCCGTTCATCGAGCGAAGCAGCACCACGAATCGCTCGTGCACGTTTTCGAGTAGCGCGAGGGAGGTTTCGATCGGCACGAGCTTCGAGTCGGGAAGTTCCGCCCATGCCGCCTCGTCATACGGCTTGATCGCGGGCTCGTGCTCAGTGAGTGCGAGCTTGAGGCGGATGTAAGCGTTCAGATGGCTGTCGGGAACATGATGGACGACCTGGCGCAGCATCCAGCCGCCGTCGCGGTACGGCGTGTCGAGCTGTTTCGGGTCGAGACCGCGGACGGAAGCGCGCATCTTCTGCGGCGCGGCCGCGATCAGATCGATCATCTCGCGGCGTTCGCCGGCCTCGAGATAGTCGCGGCGTTGAAAAGGTCCGATCGGATAGCGAGGGTCGCTCATGCGACCACTTTACAGCGCGCGCCGCGCGCCGCGATGACACGAAATGATGTCGGTCTCTTCCGCCGCTTTGTCTCAGCGTAGCGGTGCCGAATGCTGGTACGCAGTAATCATCGCGACCATGGCGACCGAGATCGCGATCACCGCCGATCGCGGTGTGAGTCGGAGAGCCGCAAGACCGGACGCGAGAATCACGACGCCCGCGGCCACCAAAAGCGCTCCCGTATTCATGAACAGCGGCGAGAACGCGGCGGCGAGTCCGATCAGCGCGAACAGGATGCCGCACGCGCGGATGACGCGCGGGAACGGCCGCGCGGCCGCCCATCCGGCGAGAACGCAGACTGCCGGGAAAAGAGGAAATAGCCGGTCCGCGCGTTTCGACGGAACCAGAGAGAGCAGCACAAACGTCGCGAGAAACCACCAGAGGTACACGCCGGCTTTCTCGCGCTGGAGACGTTCGCGGAACAGCGCGACCACGGCGACGATCGCGAAGATCGACGCCGGCGCCATGCGTCCCAGAAAGTGGGGGATGTAGTAGAAAACGTGGCGGTTCTCCTTCGACTTCATTGATGTCGCTTTGAAGCGATCGATCGTCTCGGCATACACGAGCTGGTCGAAGACGCCGGGGTCGTGCCTGATCGCGATGAGAAACCAGCCGCCGAAAACCGCGACGACGAAGATCAGCCCCCACACGAAGTGCATCTCGCTCCAGCGCTGGCGCAGCTCGCCGCGTTGCCACCACCAGATCGACAGGCCGAGGATCGGAATCACGACGCCGATCGGCCCTTTCGTCAGCATTGCGAGCGCGCCGGCGAGCCAGAAGAGCAGCGGACCGCCGCGACGGAGTGCTGCCCAGACCTGCACGACGATCAGCGCGGTCAGCAGCATGTCGGTGCGCGCGAAGTAGATCTGCTTGGAGTACATCGTCGAGCAGACGAGGAACAGTCCCGCGAAGAGTGCCGCGTCGGGTCCGGCCGCATCGCGCGCGAGGTCCCAAATCAGGAGAAGTGTGAGGAGACCCGCGAGCAATGACGGCAGCTTGAGCACGAAGTCGCTCTCGCTGCCGGTCGCGATGACTCCGATCGCGGCGAGCCAGTTGTAAAGCGGCGGCTTCGTCGCTGCGGTGCCGTTTGCGAGATGCTGCGCCGCCCAGGCGCCGTTGTGCACGACGTCGCGGATGTAGTCGACCTGATACGGCTGATCGCCGGTGGCGAGATCGCTCGGCGCGCTGATCCGCACCGCGGCCACGAACGCGAATGCAGCGATGAGAATCGCAACGTCGCGGCGCGCGCTATTCGGGCGTGAATCGGAGGCGGTCATTCTCGATGCGGTCGAAGCGGAACGGGCGAGAGATCGCCTTGCCGCTGCGGTCGTAGAAGGTTACGCGAAACCAGGTGCGGCTCACTTCGAGAACGGCGAACCCGCCGCCTCGCCGCGGAAAACCGCTCACGAATTTCGAATATTCGTCGCGCCGCGAGAGCTGCTCCGTCGGTTTCGGACGCGACGACGCGCCGCTGATCAGCATCACGGGCGCGTCATCCGGTGGCACGATCAGCTCGAGCTGGTGCTGGTGCCCGCACACATACAGATCTGCATTTGCCTCGGTCAGCAGCTCGCCGAACGCGTCCATGTTCGTCCGCGTCGGTTTGCTCTTCATTCGCAGCTTCCCCGAGTACCGGATGTTGTGATGGCCGGCCACGATGCGGAACTTGCCGCGCGAGAGCGCGAGCTGCTCGCGGGTGAACGCCCGGATCGCATCAGCGCTCGCACTGCCGCGAAGTGGCTCGCTGCGGTCGAGCGCCACCGGCGTGCTATCGGTCATCACGATGTCGGCGACCGCGGTCGAGATCACGTAGTTTCGCGCGGGGAACTTCCAGTTCGGGACCACGCGCGACGCGTCGATCTGTGCCTGCGGGTTCGGATCGCCGCAGATCCGCGTCCAGAAAAACCGCTTCTTCGGATTGCCGTAGTCGTGATTTCCGAGAAGGGGATACATCGGGATCCCAAGCGGCGAAAGGTGACGGAGAACGTACTGCCACTGGAGCGGCTCATCGATCGAGCTGACGCCACATGGATGAAAGTTGTCGCCTGTAATGAGGATTGCGTCGAGCGGCTTCTCTGCATGAATCTTCGCGATGCCGCCCGCGATCTTCGGCCCGCCGAACGTGTGCAGATCGCTCGTCAGAACCAGCCGCAGCGTCTCCGATTTCATCGGAAGCGTGACGCGCACCGGCACGACAGGAACCGACTCGTGCGACCGCGCGCATGCCGAGAGCAGGAGCAGCGCGAACCCGAGAATCGAATGACGCACTAAGGCTTCACCAGCCCTGTGTACGTTTCGGGCCGGCGGTCGCGGAAGAATTGCCATGTGTTGCGGACCTCGCGGATCTTGTCGAAGTCGAGATCCGCGACGACGAGCGCATCCTTGTCGCGTTCGGCCATCGCGAGGAACTGTCCGCGCGGATCGCAGAAGTAGCTCTGCCCGTAAAACTCACCGATGTTCCACGGCTTCTCGAAGCCGACTCGGTTGATCGCGCCGATGAAGTAGCCGTTGGCCACCGCATGCGCAGGCTGCTCGAGTTTCCAGAGGTACTCCGACAGCCCCGCGACCGTCGCAGAGGGGTTGAACACGATCTCAGCTCCGGCGAGGCCGAGCGCGCGCGCCCCTTCGGGGAAGTGCCGGTCGTAGCAGATGTAGACACCGACTTTTGCAAACTGGGTGTCGAACACCGGATAGCCGAGGTTACCTGGGCGGAAGTAGAACTTCTCCCAGAACCCCGGCGCGACGTGGGGGATGTGATTCTTGCGGTACTTGCCGAGGTACTTGCCGTCCGCGTCGATCACGGCCGCGGTGTTGTAGTAGACGCCTGCCGACTCTTCCTCGTACAGCGGCACGATGATGACCATGCCGAATTTTTTCGCGTACTCCTGCATCAGTTTCGTCGTCGGGCCATCCGGGATCTTCTCGACCGAGTCGTACCAGCGCGTGTTCTGTTCGGCGCAGAAGTACGGCCCTGTGAAGATCTCCTGCATGCAGAGCATCTGAACGCCCTGCTTGCCGGCCTGCTCGACGAACACGAGCGTCCTCTCGATCTGCTTCTCGCGAATTGTCTCCAGCGACTCGGAGACATCGGATGCCAGCGAGGTTTGAATCAATCCGCCCTTGACGATTCGGGACATCGAGCTCTCCTCATATGTTTTCAGAAAGGGGACCGCATTATCCCGCGGAAGGGCTAACTTTGCGCGCCATGAGCCGTAACAGGATGGTGATGACGGAGCCAGGCAGTCCGGCCATCGATGCCGGGACGGCCATCGGCCGTTACCGCATCAGATCATTCATCGCTTCCGGCGGCATGGGTGAGGTCTACGCGGCGATCGACGAGTCGCTGGGACGTGAGGTCGCGCTGAAGCTGCTTCCGGCCGGCTCGCAGTCTGACGCGGTGCGGATCGAGCGTTTCCTACGCGAGGCCCAGGCTTCGTCGGCCTTGAACCATCCGGCGATCGTCAGCGTGTACGACGCTGGAGTTGCCGGCGGCCACTGCTTCATCGCGATGGAGCTCATCGACGGGCAGCCTCTGTCGAAATGGCTTCGGGGCCGGCGCGATCTGCCGCGGGGCATCGAGCTGATGGCGCAAGTTGCGGATGGTCTGGCGCGCGCTCACGCCGCGGGCATCGTTCATCGCGACCTCAAGCCGGACAACATCATGGTGGCGCGCGGCGGCTACGCGAAGATTCTCGATTTCGGAATCGCGAAGCTCATCGAGCGGGCCGATGGCGAGCGCTCAGGCTCCGACACCGCTCCTGACGCACTCCTCGGCACGGCTGCGTACATGTCGCCGGAGCAGATCGACGGGCGCACCGTGGACAACCGGTCGGACGTTTTCTCGCTGGGCGCCGTGCTCTTCGAGGTTGCGACTTCGCGAAAAGCATTCGAAGGAGCGACACCGGTTGACACGATGCACAACGTCCTGCATCAACAGCCTTCGTTCGACGGCATCGCTGACGGCATTGGGCGCGTTGTCCGCCGCTGCCTCGCGAAGGATCCCGAGGAGCGGTATCACTCGATGCGCGACATCGCACTCGATCTGCGGGAGTACGCGCGTTCGTCGGAGAAGCCGCACGTGGTGAAGCGGCGGTCATGGCCCCTGGTCTCCACCGCGGCGATTCTCGCAGCCGCATTTCTGTGGCTCAAGCCGGGAGCAGGCTTCGCGCCCGCGGCCGATCCCTCGACACAGCCGCAAACCATGATGCTGCGCGTCACCAACAGCGGCAAAGTCGGTTCGGCGACGATGTCGCCCGATGGCAGGTACGTGGTGTACGCGGCGGGCGAGGGACAGATGCAGTCGATCTGGGTCAAGCAGATTGCCACCGGAACGACGGTCCGCATCCTTGGCCCCGAGGCGTCGATGTTCTTCAGCGTGCAGGTCTCGCACGACGGCAACTACGTCTACTACGTGCGCGCGACGGTGGCGGAGCCGAACGTGGGAGACATCTATCAACTGCCGATTCTCGGCGGCCAGCCGCACCGCATCGCGGCTGATACCGAGTACCAGTTCACGCTTTCGCCGGACGGCACGCGGACTGTTTTCCGCCGATACAACGCGTTCGACCGCGAGCATCGCCTGACGATCGCGCCGATCGACGGCGGGCCCGAGTCGATCCTGCTGCGACGGAAATTTCCTGATTTTCTCGCTACACCAATGTGGTCGCCCAGCGGTGATTCGATCGCGTTCGTCAGCGGCGTCAACGCGCCGAAGCCTTCCGGCGGACTGTTCGAGATATCGCTGAAGAGCCGCAGAATCGATCGGATCAAGACCCCTGACTGGGCCGGTATCGGGTCGATCGCCTGGCTACCGGACGGCAGCGGCTTTCTCATCGCTGCCTACGACCGCGAGCAGCCGCCGCAGGTCTGGTTCGTCCCGCGGCGGGACGGTGCGACTCGGAAGATCACGTCGGACATCAGCGCGTTCTCTTCGATTCAGATCGCGGCCGACGGACGTTCGTTCACCGCCGTCCGCGATGAGCCGGACGCGAACATCGCCATCGCGCGCCTCGACCGCCCGTCCGACGTGAAAGCCGTGACCAGCGGAATCGGCAACGGCTTCGGCTACGGAGGCGTGCGCTGGCTGGGCGACGACAAGCTTCTGTTCACCGCGTTCATCAATGGCAGGCCGACTCTTCTATCGGTCGATGCCTCCGGCGGCGAACCAGCTCGTGCCGGTTCCTCGGTGAACTCATGGGACCCTGTGATCTCGCCCGACGGCCAGAGAATCGCCTTCGCCTCGGACAAGTCGGGTCCGATGGAGATCTGGACGTCGGGCGTCGCGGGCGACTCGCTGAGTCAGTTGACGCACACCGGACGCGCAGAAAGGGCTGAGTTCGCCCCTGACGGCCGCTCGGTCATCTATCTCACGAGCGGAGTCTCGCAGTTCGCGTGGAGAATTCCGGTCTCCGGCGGACCGCCACAGCAACTCACGCATGTGCCGACGAGCCGCGCGCATCTCTCGCCGGACGGCCAGTCGCTGCTGTGCCGGCTCCGCTCGCGCGGCGGCAGCGGGTCGCTCTGGCGGACAGCTGTGATGGCGATCGGCAGCAACGATTCGCCGCGATATTTCGACGTGCCTCGCTTCGCCGTGTCGCCTGAATTTCACTGGATGCCCGACGGGCGGGCGTTTGCCTTCATCGACAAGAAAGACGGGATCGCGAATCTCTGGCTGCAGAACCTCTCCGGTGGCGAGCCGCGCCAGATCACCGCGTTCGAAGCGGGGGAGATTTTCTCGTACGATGTCTCGCGCGACGGCAAGCGGATCGCGCTGGCACGAGGCAATCCGATGCGCGACGTCGTGCTCATCCGGAATTTCCAGTGACTACGAGGCGGTGATCGTCGGCTCCAGAACCTGTTGCGCGCGGAGCGTGAGGTGGGTCCGGCCGACGACGATTGCGGCGCCCTCGCCGATCGCTTCCGCCTGAGTGATTCTCTTCTGCCCGACGAATGTGCCGTTCTTGCTGCCGAGGTCTTCGATCGTCGTTGTGGCGCCGACGGTAATGCGCGCGTGACGGCGCGACACATCGGGGGTGTTGAGAACGACGCGGCAGTCCGGATCGCGCCCGATGAAGTTCTCGCCGGGCCGCAGCACGAACTCACGGTTGCCGATCACGACGATGAACGTTGCGGCTTGCGCTTCGTCCCGGATCGCTGCATCGAACGCATAACCGACGCGGTGCACCGTCCGGATGATGGTGTGATCGTCGTCGCCGATTGCTGCGCGAATGTCGGCGATGAGGTTGTGGAGATTGCCCGGCTCCACGAAGGTCGCAGGCCAGAGCCGCTCGTACAGAGCTTCCTTCGAGACTGCATCCGGCCTCGCAGCGACGAGCGTCTCGAGCAGCGCGAACGCTTTCGGCGTCAACGCGGCGCGGACTCCGCCGCGCGTGAGCTCGAGGCGGGCGGAGTCGAAGGTGCAGCCGGCGAAATGGATTCGCATACGAATAGTTACGCAGAGGATACGCGAACGTTTATGTCCTCCTCGAAATGAGGTTTCTGCCAGATCTCTCGCAGGTCTCGCGACCCTGCCTCGCGCGACTCTCGCGGCATGTTCGCACTCGTTCTCGCAGCGTCACTTCTCACCCCGGACCCGTGCTCCGATCTTTGCAGCCGCAACGCGGCTCATTACTACGCCGATCTGCTTCAGCGCGGCGGATACGGCCGCCTTCCGTTCGAGGTGGCCGCTTTTCTCATTCGCGAGTCCGACGGCACGCTGACGACTGAGCCGTGGCCGACGAGGAAATTCGGGCATGCGAGTTACCGCGGATCGATTCCGAAAGGGGCGATCGCGGTTCTGCATACGCACCCGTACACGGCGCCCAGTCCTTCGGCATACGACCGCGCCGAGTCGCGCCGGATCTCGATACCGATCATCGTGATCACGCCGATGGGGGTCGAGGCCGCTTATCCCGACGGTTCGGCGGGGCGGGTAACGGGTGGCGCGGGGTGGGTCGAGCGGCTAACGCGGTGAGTTGAAGAGACCGCGCTTGAGGAACTTGCCGTTGCCCGGCTTGCCGGCGTACTTGCCTTCCTCAATGACGACCTTGCCGCGCGAAAGGACGGTCTTTGTGACGCCGCGCACGCGCACCCCCTCGTAGCAGGAGTAGTCGACGTTCATGTGATGCGTCTTCGCACTGATGGTCATCTCTTCATCCGGATCGAAGATCACGATGTCGGCGTCGGACCCGACGGCGATCGTCCCCTTGCGCGGAAAGAGTCCGAAGATCCGCGCGGGATTGGTCGAGACGATCTCGACGAAGCGGTTCAGCGAGATCTTCCCGGTCGCGACTCCACCGTTGTAAACGAGGCTCATGCGGTGCTCGACGCCCGGTCCTCCGTTGGGGATCTTCGTGAAGTCGTCTTTGCCGAGCTCTTTCTGCTCCTTGAAGCAGAAGGGACAGTGATCGGTCGCGACGACCTGGAGATCGTTGAACTGCAGCCCTCGCCAGAGCTTCTCCTGGTTGTGCTTCCCGCGGATCGGCGGCGTCATCACGTACTTGGCGCCTTCGAATCCCGGTTTCTCGTACACGGTGTCGTCGAGAAAAAGATACTGCGGACACGTCTCGGCATACACCGGGATGCCTGCGTCGCGCGCGCGTGTGACTTCCTGCAGCGCGTCGTCGCAACTGAGGTGAACGATATAGACCGGCGCGTTCGCCATGTCGGCGATCGCGATCGCGCGATGAACCCCCTCGGCCTCCGCCTTCGTCGGGCGCGTCAGCGCGTGATACTTCGGCGAGGTTTTCCCCTCGGCGAGCGCGCGTTTGACGATCGCGTCGATCACTACGCCGTTCTCCGCGTGCATGCAGATCAACCCGCCTTTCTCGCTGGCGGTCGTCATCGCCTTGTAGATGACGCCGTCGTCCACGAGGAAGACGCCGGGATACGCCATGAAGAGCTTGAAGCTCGTGACGCCCTGATCGATGAGCGTCTTGATCTCAGGCAGCCGCTCGTCCGGGAGATCGGTGCAGATGAGATGGAAGCCGTAGTCAATGGACGTGCGCCCTTCCGACTTGCGGAACCATTCGTCGAGCGCTTCGTTCAGCGCCTGACCTTTGTATTGCACGGCGAAGTCGATGATGGTCGTCGTCCCGCCGTGCGCCGCGGCGATCGTGCCTGTCTCGAAGTTGTCGGATGACGAGGTCCCGCCGAACGGCAGATCCATGTGCGTGTGCGGATCGATGCCTCCGGGGATGACGAGCCGCCCCTTCGCGTCGATGACCTTGTCCGCCTCCATGTCGAGCGAGCGCCCGATCACCGCCACCGTCTCGTCCTCGATCAGGATGTCCGCGTTGTAGTCGTCGACCGCGGTCACGATTCTGCCGTTACGGATGATTGTGCGCATGCCCGCGATTCTAATGCGGGGTCAGGTCTTGATTTTTGCTTTTCGAGACGGCGGAAAAGCAAAAATCAAGACCTGACCCTCCTCCCCAGTAGAGTTATCTCCCCGAGAGAACGGGGTCAGAGAGAACGGGGTCAGGTCTTGAAATTTGCGTTTCCGCACGGCGGAGAAGCAAAAATCAAGACCTGACCCCATAATGCGCGACCACATGCCGTCGGTCTGGCCGGAGTACCACGACATCGCTGCGATCCCTTCCGAGAACGTTCTCGCGGTCGTCGGTTTCGGCGATGCCTGCACGCGCGCGTCGGTGTGTGTGCCGATGAGACAGCTCGGATCGCAACGCGTGGCCGAGGTGTGGCGCAGCGACTCGGGCAAGGTGCAGGGCGGAAAACATGGCGATGTCTCGTTCGTCAGCACGAACGGCGCGATGTTCGGCACGGTCCGCGTTGCCGGGGATCGCAGCACCGACGCGGCCGCGTATGCGGCGTACAGCGCAATCGTCGAAGCGATCCGCTCCGCGGGCTATCCGCACCTGATCCGCGCGTGGAATCATCTCGGCGGCGTGAATCTCGAAGAAGACGGGGTCGAGCGCTACAAACGTTTTTCGGCGGGACGGCACGACGCGCTCACCGGCTATGGGTTCTCCCGCGAACAGTTTCCGGCAGCGAGCGCGGTCGGAATGTCGGAGCGCGGGCTTCTCATCTACTTTCTTGCAGGACGTGAGGCAGGGGAGCAGGTGGAGAATCCGCGTCAAGTGAGCGCGTACGAGTATCCACCGCAGTATGGCCGGCGGGCTCCGTCGTTTGCGCGCGCGACGTTGTCCGGCTCGGAGATTTTCGTGGCGGGCACTTCGAGCGTCGTCGGCCACGAGTCTGTGCACGTCGGCGAAGTGATCGCGCAGCTCGACGAGACGCTCGCGAATCTCGAGGTGATCATCAGCACCGCGGCGGCCCGGAGGGGCGCGAAGTCGTCGCTCGGGGATCTGCTTGGCGCGAAGGTCTACATCCGCAACGCCTCCGACTACGACGCGATCTCCGCGCGCCTCCGCGAAGCAATGCCGCAATCGACGTTTCTTTTCGTCGAAAGCGACATCTGCCGCAGCGATCTTCTGCTCGAGATTGAAGGCGTCGTGCGGATCGCCTAAACCGTCGCGAAGGCGGCGTCGAGCGCTGTCACCAGCTCGTCGATGTCGCTCTTTGATGCGATGAGCGGTGGGCCGAGGCGGATGACGTTTCCGAAGAGACCACCTTTGCCGATCAGCACTCCACGTTTCCGCGTTTCTTCGAAGACCTTGAGCACCGCTTTCGGCGCGGGCTCTTTCGTCTTCCGATCCTGCACGCACTCGATCGCCTGCATCAGTCCCATGCCGCGGACGTCGCCGATGATCGGGTATTTTTCCTTCAGCGCCTCGAGCTTCCCGCGGAGGTACGCGCCGACGACAGCGGCGTTGCGCGGGAGCTCGTGCTCTTCCATGTAGCGGATCGTCGCGACGGCCGCAGCCGCAGAGACCGGATTGCCGCCGAACGTCGCGAACGTGAGTCCCGGGAATGCCTTCGCGATCTCGTCGGTGGTGGTCGTGCAGCCGATCGGCGAGCCGTTCGCCATTCCTTTTGCAAACGTCATCACGTCGGGCTCGACGTCCCAATGCTCGATGCCGCACCACTTGTCGCCCGTGCGGCCCCAGCCGGTCTGCACTTCGTCGGCGATGAAAATGCCCCCGTAGCGCGCGACGATCTCCTTGACGAGACCGAAGTACTCCTTCGGCGGAACGATGAAGCCGCCGACGCCGAGGATCGGCTCCGCGATGAAGCCGGCAATCTTCCCGCTCGTCGTGGTCTGAATCACCTCTTCGACATCCTGTGCGCACTTCACGCCGCAGTCGGGGTACGTCTGTCCGAACGGACAGCGGTAGCAGTAGGGCGCGATCGCGTGGTGAATGCCCGCCACCGCCGTGCCGCCATGCCGCCACGTCGAATGCCCTGCCGCGCTCATCGCGAGCATCGTTCGCCCGTGATACGCGTGTCGCAGCGCGATCAACTCCTGCCGGCCCGTGTAGAGCCTCGCGAGCAGGATCGCCGTCTCATCGGCCTCCGATCCGCTGTTCGTGAAGAAGCTCGAGTTGAGCTTTCCCGGCGTGACCTCTGCGACCTTCGCCGCCAGCTCCGCCGCCGGCTTGTTCACATACAGAGTCGAGGTGTGCGTGATCTTGTCGATCTGCGAATGAATCGCGCGATTCACGTCTGCATTCGCATGCCCGACCGAAACCGTCAGCACCCCGCCGAAACAGTCGAGGTACCGATTCCCCTGATCGTCCCAGACATGCATCCCCTCACCGCGATCGAGGACGATCGGCTTCTCGTAGTAAGTAGCCGCGGCGGGCCAGATGTGGGATTTGTAGTTGGTTAATACATCGGTGTCTTCGAGTAGATCAGTCATGAGCAGTTCCTCTTCCTTCTGTCATCCTGAGCCGCGTAGACGGCGAAGGATCCCCCGCCGGAGAACGCTGCTCGTACCAGTTGGCAGCAAGGTCGTTCCACTTGGGGTTTTGTTGCTCGACTAGCGCGTCCTTCTTCGCACGCGTCCATCGTTTGATCTGTTTCTCTCGTGCAATCGCCTGCTTTATGTCGTCGTAGATCTCGAAATGAACCAGCAATTTGCAGTTGTATCGTTTCGTGAAGTCTGGAAAAGTTTGATTCTTGTGTTCCCAGATCCGTCTTTCCAGGGAGTTCGTTACGCCTGTGTACAGCACGCTTCTCCAGTCATCTGTCAGCAAATAGAGAAAGTATTGCTGGACGTTTGGTCGCGGCATGCGGGGGATCCTTCGCCGTCTTCGCGGCTCAGGATGACACTAACGTGCTCTTCGGCTTCGCGTATCCCTCGTGCTCTTCATCCTTATAGCCTCCGTGGTATTCGCGCTCATCGGGGCGTTTGATCAGCGAATGGGAGACGACGCGGTCGCGGCGGAGGCCGCGGAAGTCTGCGAGGGAGTGCCAGCCGCGGCTTGCGTTTCGTTCGAGGAACGCGGTCATGTCGGCGAGGAGTGCCTTGATGACATTCGGGCCGACGGCATGGTCGAGCATCGCGGCGGTGCAGACCTGCGCGGTGCCGCAGCCGAGGAGGTAGTAGCCGAGAGCCTGATCGAAGTTCGAGATGCCGCCGATGCCTGAGAACTCGCGATCGGGGAACGCTTTTGTCATCTGCGCCATCTTTGCGAGCGACAGAGGAAGAATCGCGGGGCCGCCGAGTCCGCCGCTCGAAACGTAGCCGTCGACATTCATTTCGAACTCGAGGGTTTCGGGATCGATGAGAGGCAGTGACGGGAACGTATTCGACGAGCAGATCGCATCAGCGCCGCCGCGGAAGCTCGCTTCCGCTTCTTCGGTGATGTTGGCGGTTGCGGGCGTGAGCTTGACCCACACCGGGATCTTTGCGACTTCCTTCACCGCCTGCGTGACGACCGAGCAGAGGACTTTGTCTTTGCCGACATTCGATCCCATGTCGATGCGGTCCATGTGCGGACAGGAGAAGTTGAGCTCGACCGCGTCAACCCCTTCGTCCTGACACGCTTTGGTCAGCGTCTGCCAGTTGTGTAGCTCCTTGTCGTTGCCGGAGCCGGCCATGATCGACGCGACGAGGATCTTCGTTGGATACGCCTTCTTGATCCCGCTGAGCATGCCGATCCAGGCGTCGAGCGGCTTGTCCGAGATCAGCTCCCAGTTCCATGACGAGTGCAGCGCGGCGTTGGCGCGCTTCTTCGTCGAGAGGCGGTAGGAGTCCGTGTCGGCGCGCAGAAACTTGGTTTTCGGCCCCTTCACGTTGACCACCGGATGAAGGCCGATGGTCTTGGTCACGACGCCACCCCAACCCGCATCGAACGCTCGCCGGATGTTGCTCTCGGACTCGGTCGGTGGCGCCGAGGAGAGGAGGAAGGGGTTCTCGAACCGAATGCCTGTGAAGACCGTCGACAGATCTGCCATGGGCGCTCCTTCGTAGTAGAGGGTGGAGTGTAGCACCGCGGCGCGAGAGTGAACTTACTGCAACGGGAGGCTGCGGGAAAGCGAAGTAAGTGCTAGATTTCCAGCATGAAAATTGCCGCTGTGGTCCTCGTTGCGATCTCATGGCCAGCACTTGCTGCCGAATACGTCGTCACAACGCTCGCGGGAGATGGCGCTGAGGGGTTTGCAGGGGATGGAGGGGGCGCGCTCTGCGCGACACTGAATCGTCCGACCGGCGTCGATGTCGACGCGCGAGGATTTGTCTACATCGCCGACTACTCAAACCATCGGATCCGGCGTGTGGCTCCTGACGGGACGATCACGACCGTCGCCGGGACCGGGGCACAGGGATTCAGCGGCGACGGCGGAGCGGCGACTCTCGCGCAGCTGTCCGGTCCCTACGGCGTTCGGGTCATTGACGACGGATTTCTCATCGCCGACGCACAGAACGGTCGGATCCGTCACGTCGATGTGGCGGGGATCATCCGGACCATTGCCGGGGGCGGTTCGGGCCATGGTCGCGACATCGGCGACGGAGGTCGCGCGACCGATGCGACGCTTCGCCATCCGACCGACGTGATACGCGGTCCGGAAGAAGCGCTCTTCATTTCTGAGGGAGGAGGCAACCGCATTCGCCGCGTGGCTGCGGACGGAACGATCACGACATGGGCGGGAAGCGGAGTGCTGCGTTACAACGGCGCGAGCGGGCGGGCGGGTGATGGCGGCGCCGCGGCGAGCGCGCAACTGAATGTCCCAGCTGCGCTCGCGTTCGACGCGAAGGGCAACATGTACATAGCCGATCTCCGCAATCACGTCGTGCGCCGCGTATCGCCCGACGGAATCATCCAGACGATCGCGGGAACCGGCGTCGCGGGGAACGCAGGCGAAGGTGAAGACGCGCTCTCCGCGCAACTCAACGAGCCGGGCGGTTTCGCGTTCGAGCCCGACGGCAGTCTTCTGATCTCGGAGCTCACGCGCATTGTTCGAGTCACGCCGGAGGGAAAGCTGGTCCGGGTCGCGGGGAGCGAGAAGCGCGGCTTCTACGGGGATCACGGGCTCGCCGCGAAAAGCGAGTTTGCCGTCCTCGATCTGATGGCTCGCGATGCCGCCGGCAATCTCTTCGTTGCGGATCATCGCAACAGCCGCATCAGAAAGCTCTCGCCTGTCATGGAGGCCGGCACGTCCGCGCCGCCCACTCACGTCCGCGCAGCGCAGGAAGTGGAGCAGCTCCTGGCGAAGATGCGCGCCGCGTACGAATCGATCACTTCGGCGGACATCGCGTTCGAGAGCCGCCGCGGCGAGCAGTCGCTGAAGGGGAGTTTCAACTATCGGAGCCCGTCAACGATCGACGCTACGCTCGACGTCGAGCGCTACGGCCGCGTGCTCGTCACGTCGGACGGCAAGACGATCCGAGTGACCGATCCGATGCTTGACGCGCCCGAAGAACGTGCGTGGTCTGTGCAGAACATGCGGAATGCCGCCGGAGCAGGTCTCGAGGTCATCTCACTCTGGGACTGGAAGCGCCAGCTCAGCACCGAGCCTGGCGCCAACATGCGCGCCGCCGATCTGAGCCTCGGCGATCCGGAGTCGTGGCGCGGCCGCAGATGGATCGTCCTGCACGAGCAGGCCGGCGGCGATCTCTATCGCTATTTCGTCGACTCGCGCACGTACCTCATGTGGCGCACGGTCATTACGCGCGAAGGAACGGTCGTCTATGACGGCGCCGTTCTGAGACTCAGCGCGAAACCGCGCTGATCACGATTCTTTTTTCCGCATCAGCAGCAGGTAGAACACGAAGCTGAGGCCGAACGTCACGAACCAGGCGTGGGTGTAGAGGTGGTCGAAGAGTGTCGGATTGCTGACGATGCCGCCCGGGGTTGTTGCGGCGCGGATGAATCCGGGAACGACCGGCGCGATCGAGGCAACAAGCGCCGCGACGGCGCGCCAGTTCCAGCCGTTCGAGTAGGTGTATTCGCCGTTCACTTCGAACAGATCGCGCAGGTTGAGTTTCTGCCTGCGCAAGACCCAGTAATCGGCGATGAGGATTCCGCCGAGAGCACCCATGAGGCTCGAGTAACCGATCAGCCACGTAAAGATATAGGCCGATGCGTCGGAGTAAAGCTTCCACGGCATCATCACGATCCCGAGAACCGCGGTGATGAGCCCGCCCGTCACGTACGAGATCCGTTTCGGATTCAGATTCGAGAAGTCGTTCGCGGGTGAGACGACGTTTGCTGCCATGTTCGTGGTGAGCTGCGCCGCGAGGATGACGATCGCGCCGAAGATGATCACCGCGGGGCTGCCGATCATCGTGATGAGTTGAATCGGATCCCACACCGCTTTTCCGAAGATCACGATCGTCGCGCTGGTGACGGCGACGCCGATGAACGCAAACGCAGTCATCGTCGTCGGAAGGCCGAGCGCCTGCCCGAGAACCTGCGAGCGCTGGCTTTTCGCGTAGCGCGTGAAATCGGGGATGTTGAGAGAAAGCGTCGCCCAGTAGCCGACATTGGCGGTCAGCGCGGCGGGGAAGAGATCCCAGAACGGGGTGCGTCCCTTCTGCAGCTTGGAAGACTCGCTGAGGATGTGCCCGAGGCCGCCGCCGTTGCGGATGGCCCAGTACAGCAGCGCGGCGCCGCCGAGAAGCAGAACCGGTGCGGACCAGCTCTCCAGAATCTTGATCCCCTCCGTTCCTTTGATGATGATCACGACCTGAAGCGCCCAGAACAGCAGGAACGAGATCGCGGCGTGCGCCGGCAGCGATGCCCATCCCTTCCACGCGGCCGCGATGAGGGCGTCGAGCGCCAGGCCGCCGATCCACGTCTGAATGCCGAACCATCCGCATGCGACGATCGCGCGCAGAAGCGCCGGCACATTCGCCCCTTTGACGCCGAAGCTCGCGCGGCAGAGGACCGGGAACGAGATGCCGTAGCGCGTTCCGGCGTGCGCGTTGAGGATCATCGGCAGAAGCACGATCACATTGCCGAGGAGAATCGTGGTGAGCGCCTGCCACCACGTCATTCCCTGCTCCATCAGGCCGGAGGCGAGCGTGTACGTCGTGATGACGACCGACATGCCGATCCAGAGCGCGGCGATGTTGTAGGTGGACCACGTCCGCCGCGAAAGCGGAGTGGGCGCGAGGTCCTCATTCCAGAGAGGACTGTGGGAGACGTCCACATCGAGCTCGACGAAGTCGTTCGTCATCGGCAGTAACCTCCGTTGTCGGTTTGTCACCGATTCTAAACGAACCTTGACAGAAGAAATCCGTCAGAGCGTGCATGCGAATCGTTGCGTTGCTTCCCTTGCTGCTCGCGTTCTCCCTGTTCGGCGACGAAATCGTAGTCGCGCCTTCATGCAACTCGCTGACGCCTCCGCAGCGCGCGTGGGCGGAGGCATTCGTGCGCGGCGAGACGCGCGAGGCGCTCGCTGGCAGCGCTTCGACCGCGGGCTTGAACACAGTCGCCGCGTACATCGCGAGCAATGACGCGAAGGAGGCGGAGCGGCTGTGGATCGCCGCCGCCGACGAGCCTCTCGTTGTCGTCGCGCGGCCTGACAAGACGGACCGGATCATCGGAGTCGCGCTCCCGGATCAGAACCGCTGGCTCTCATATCTCGCGACGAACTTCGAGGCGTTTGAGAAGACCCTGCCGGGCTATCAGCACTCGTGGCGCGCATTCTCGACACCGGTTGGCCGCTTCGTCGTTGCCGATCTGTTATGGAACAGCAGCGGATCGTTTCCGCGCGGGACGTATCCACCATTCGATCCGTCGCTCCGTTCGGAGCTGGGCCGGAGCTTCGTCTACTGGCGCAACGCGATCGAGCAGGGTTGGTTCGAGCGGGAGATTCTTCCTGCGGTCACCGTGGCACTGACGCCCGAATCGCTTCGTCAACTGAAGCCTGAAGCACTCACGGGCTGGTACGCGGCGCGGTTCACGACCTATCGGGCCGGAAAGGAGTTTCCGATCCACGGCTGGGAGCGATACGACTCGGTCAACATTGCGAAAGCCGACGTGCTTGCCGTTCTGGCGACCGACTGGCTGGCGAAGCAGAAGATGCGATCGAAGGATGACGCGCGCGATCAGGCGGCGATGGCCGTCGCGATGGCCCTTTACGCGGCGGCCGACGTGAAGCGCGGCAACGCGCCCCCGCCGCATGGCCCGGCGTCGCGCGTCGTGCTCGAGTATCTGCGCAGGAACGGCGCGATTCAATTTGACCGCGAGACGAAGAAATGGTCGATCGTCACACGCAGACTTCAGCCGGCGCTGTACGCGCTCGCCGCGGAGATCCTCAGCGCGGAGTCGCAGGGCGATCGCGCGGTGATCGAGGGATTTCTCAAACGCTACGAGACCGTGCCGCAGGAGATGGAGGATGCGATCGCCGCGATCGCGGCTGTGGTGCCGGCGGGGATGCCGAATGCGATGACCGTGAAGTATGCGGGGTGCGCCCAACCGTCATCCTGAGCCGCGAAGACGGCGAAGGATCAACGGTGGCACCGCGG
>JAENWF010000096.1 GCA_016650215.1 Thermoanaerobaculia bacterium | reverse complement strand
CGATCCACGTTACGTCTGGTCCGAGGCGCACGCCAGGCGCCAGGCCGAACGGGGGCGAGGCAAACGGATCCTCCCCGAAGCCTCGCACGCGCTCCACCCGCGGTCCGAGACGAATCTCGATCGGCCCGCTCTCGGCGATGTCACGCACGCGGGTCATCGCGCTCCCCTTGACGGTCGGAGAGAAGCGCCGCATCTCCGCGTGCATGCGCAACGCTGGGAGTGGTACGCGCACACCTCCGACCATCAATCCGAAGTAGCGGGCGTCGCGCAAATCGGCCCCTTTCATCGACACTTCGAACTCTCGAACGAGCACCTCATCGGGAAAGCGGATATCGATGGGACGGCGCGGATCAAGCTGCGGCGCGCGCGTGGTCCAGAGCGGATGCGACGAGGAGACAATCGTCATCGACTCGTCCACTCCATGACCGCCGGTCGAGACGAACACGCCATCGGCCGCGAGCTCGGCCCGCTCGGTCTGCCTGCCGGAGGCGGAGAACCAGACGATCACTGCATTCTCGAACACCCGCGCCGAGGTCACTCTGCCGCGATCGCCCCGCAGCGGCATGAGCTGCACCTCAATCGTCTTCGTCCCGCTCTCTTCCATCGTGAACGGCGCGAGATGTTTCTTCTCATACTCGGGGTGACCGACTACGAGCTGAATCTCTCGGGTCGGGATCGAGCCGATCGAGAAGCGCGCCGTATCGGCCGCCACCGTGAAGCTGCGCGTCAACACCGCGCGCTTCGGTGCAAGCCTCGAAAGAGCTGTGTACTGCACGGTCGCTCCGCCGATCGGAAGCCGTGTGAATGTGTCGATCACTTCAATGAGCAGCTCGTTCGCCGGGATGTCGATGTCGTAGCGAACGTCCGGAGGTATCGGCGCGTCCGTGAGGAGCGTCGCGCGCAATGTGCCGTCGCATGAAGCGATCGTGATCTCCGACTCGGCGGGGATCATTCTGGAAGCGACGGCGCGATACTCACCCTCCTGCGCAAGGCCGGCAGCGATGGAGCCAATTCGGACCGTGGACTTTCTCTCGACCGGCTTCCCGCCGCGAGTCAGTGCTCCTCCCAGTTCGCGGTAGTCGGCGAAGACGCTGATCGTCCTCTGCTGGAAAACCGCGAGTGTCGTTTCGGCGCTCACCGCGGGCAGCTTTCCGAAGCGCAGCTCGGCGCGGTGCTGCCCGGCAGCGAGACCGGCGACCGACAGGTCTCCCCGCCGCGCGTCGATCGGATAGGTTTCACTTCGCACGACGCTACATGCAGCCGCACAACGCAAAAGCGTCAGCTCGGCGCCTCGCACCTCGTCCGCGGGCTCGCACGCTCCAATCGAGCGCTCGAGCAGAGGAAGATCGGAGGACGTGCTCCATCGGATCACAACCGACGCCGCGCCGCGCGCAACGAGCGGCGCATCCACAGTCGTCACCCCCGGCTGGATGCGAACGCGGCGGCGATCCGCAATCCAATCCCTTCCGTCGAGCGCAAGCGCGGCGTCCCCCGCCTCCACTCCCGCGACACGAATCAACGCGCCGTCCATCGTATCGGCGGGCGGCAACGGATCCGATTCGAGGTCGTCATCACCAATCTTCACATGCACGCGCGGGACGTTCACTGCGCCGGTATCCTGAACCTTTATCCATGCGAGCAGGGTGTTCGGCGAGACGAACGGCACTTCGATATTTCGCGATGATCCTGCCTCGAGCGGCGCGACCGGATGCACCGCAACCACCTTCGCGCCGTCGAGCACGATCAACCAGAGCGGCTCATCAGGTGGAACGGCGGTTCGACCGGCAACCGGATACGCGAGCGCGCGTCGCGGGACGTAGACGATCGCGCGACGATTGCGCGGAAGCGATGGATTCAGTCCCGCAGCCGGCATCATCGTAAGGCTCGTCGTTGAGGGTGCCGCACCGCCATCGATGAAAACCGGCGCGGACAGCAACTGATCGCCCGAGCGACCGAACACGTTCCACAATCCCTTCGGAAACTCGACCGCTGCCGCCGCGCTCACGCACACGACCTCGGACGACGCCAGCCATCGCTCGAACGGATTCTCCCGATCCAGCGCCGCGAAGCGGCAGACCTCGCCCTCCACCGCGGCACCCTCGCGCTGCAACGTCACGTTCGTCGCGCCAGCCGCGGACGTAGCGACGATTGCAAGAAGAATCACCGAGAAACTCTTCATGGCTCCATTGCGACGATTGGAACTGACGAGTAGTTCCGCTGGTCAGGCGTCAAACCTCGGACTGCAGAACTGACAGCCGAGAGCTAAGAAACCGCTAATCCAGTATCTCCGCCCGATCGCCTTCTTCCGTGAGCCACTGCTTGCGGTCGGGTGCGCGGTTTTTTGCGAGCAGCATGTCGATCGTCGCGAATGCCACGTCTGCTTCGGACAGGGTCAGTTGCACGAGTCTCCGCGTGTTCGGGTCCATCGTCGTTTCGCGAAGCTGCATCGGGTTCATTTCGCCGAGGCCTTTGAAGCGCTGGATGTTGACCTTGCCGCGGATCCCCTCAGCGTCGATGCGCGCGAGGATGCCGTCGCGCTCCCGGTCGTCGAGCGCGTAGTAGACGTTCTTGCCCACGTCGATGCGGAAGAGCGGCGGCATCGCGACATGCACGTGCCCCTCCTCCACGAGTTTGCGAAAGTGTCTGACGAAGAGCGCGCATAGCAACGTCGCGATGTGCGCGCCGTCCGAGTCTGCGTCAGAGAGGATGCAGACCTTGCCGTAGCGCAGCCCCTCGAGGCTCGACGATCCGGGATCGACGCCGAGGGCGACGGCGATGTCGTGGACTTCCTGCGACGAGAGCACCTGCGACGACTCGACTTCCCAGGTGTTCAGAATTTTTCCGCGCAGCGGCATGATCGCCTGGAACTCGCGGTCGCGCGCCTGCTTCGCGGAGCCGCCGGCCGAGTCACCTTCGACGAGAAAGAGCTCGGTGCGCGAGAGATCCTGGCTCGTGCAGTCGGCGAGTTTCCCCGGAAGCGCCGGCCCGCTCGTCAGCCGCTTCCGCTCGACCTTCTTCCCCTGCTTGAGCCGCACCATCGCGGCCGCGATCGCAACCTGCGCGATCTGCTCCGCTTCGCCTGTGTTCTGATTGAGCCAGAGGGAGAACGCGTCCTGCGTTAACCCGGACACGAACGCTGACGCCTCGCGCGACGACAACCGATCCTTCGTCTGTCCGGTGAATTGCGGATCGCTCATCCGCACAGAAAGGATGTAGCTGCAGCGCGCCCAGACATCTTCCGGCGTCAGCTTCACGCCGCGTGGCAGAAGATTCCGGAACTCGCAGAACTCGCGGATCGCATCGGTGAGTCCGGTGCGGAACCCGTTGACATGCGTGCCGCCCTGCGTGGTCGGAATCAGATTCACGTACGACTCGCCGATGATCTCCCCTTCTTCTGAAAGCCAGACCACCGCCCAATCGACCTCGTGATCGGGTGCCTTGAAGTGTCCGATGAACGGCTGCGCGGGCACGGTCGTCTGCCCGTCGAGCTCGGAGACGAGATACGCGCGCAGACCATCTTCGTAATGCCACTCCTCGCTCGCGCTCTTGTCGGCTTCATCGACGAACCGCATGCGCAGACCGGGGCAGAGCACGGCTTTCGCGCGCATCACGTGCTTGAGGCGCGGCACGCTGAACTTCGGCGAGTCGAAGAATTTCTCGTCCGCCCAGAAGCGGACAGTCGTGCCGGTGTTGCGCCTGCCGACCTGACCGACGACTTTCAGCTCCGCCTTCTTCTTCCCGTCGGCGAACCACATCGTGTACTCGTTGCCGTCGCGGCGCACCCAGACCTGCAGTTTCTTCGAGAGCGCGTTGACGACCGAGACGCCGACGCCGTGCAGACCGCCGGAGAAGCGGTAATTCTTGTCAGAAAACTTCGCGCCGGCGTGGAGGCGCGTGAGGATGACCTCGACGCCCGACACCCCTTCCTTCGCATGCTTGTCGACGGGCATCCCGCGTCCGTTGTCAGTGACTGACACCGATCCGTCTTCGTGGAGCGTGACCGTGATCTCGTCGCAGAACCCGGCGATCGCTTCGTCGGCCGAGTTGTCGATCACCTCCTGCGCGAGATGGTTAGGACGTTCGGTGAGCGTGTACATCCCGGGCCGCTTGCGCACCGGCTCGAGTCCCGTGAGGACTTCAATGGCTGATGAATCGTAGGTCGTCATTCGCGCCGGGATGATAGTCGAGTCCTGAGTCCTGAGTGCTGAGTGCCCAGCACTCAGGACTCTCTACCGGTCACTCGTCACTCGTAACCCTAACGTGGCCACTTTCCCGTCCGCGAACGCGGCGGAGGGGTTCGCGATGCGGGATGGCGTGCTCGTGATCAGTGCTTCGAGTTCTACAGGCGTTAGATCGGGATGTGCGCCGAGGAGGCGCGTGGCGATGCCGGCGATGATCGGGGCGGCGAAGGATGTGCCGGAGCGGAATCTGCGGCCGCGGTAATGATCGCGTCCGGTGATGGTCGCGCTGAAGATCTGCTCCGCGGGCGCGAGGACTTCGATGCCGCCGCGACAGCCGCCGTTCCACCAGGCGTTGTCGGGTGTCATGCCGCCGACGGTGATGAGGCCATCGGTGCGGTAGCCGAGGACTGCCGGGAAACGGTCGACGAGCCCTGAGGCGCCACAGCCGCTGTCGCGATTGTTGCCGGCGACCACAAAGAGGAAGCGCTTGCCCTCCGGATCGGATTTGCCGTCGGGTCCAACGCCGCCGATCATCGTCCGGATTTTCGCTTCGACGGTGGTGTATGGCACGACCGGCATGTCGTCGTAGCCGCCGGAAATCCGCTCGAGCATCCATCCACTGATGTTGACGACGGCGGTGCGGAACGGCGGAGCATCGGTCGACCAGGCGTGGCGGATCATGAGGTCGAGCGCAGCGAGGTAACTGCGCGTCGTCGCGAGTCCGCGCTCGTTCATGACGCGCACGCTGACGATCCACGCACCGGGGGCGACACCGGTTGTGCGTCCGGCGACGATCGACGCGACGGCAGTTCCGTGCGATGCCGACGCGAGCTCGTCCGGCGATCCGTAGCACGGCGCGAGCGAGCGGTTGCTGCTGCGGCAGGACGAACGTCCGATCGCGACCGCGCCGCTCGTGTCGATTCCCGCGATGACGCGCGTCCCGTTCTCACCTTCGAACTCGAGATGATCGGCGCGGACGCCGGTGTCCATCACGTAGACGACTGCCCCGGAGCCGCTTTCGTTGCGATCGTACGAGCCGTCGAGCGCGCCATCGATCTGATCGATCCGGTCGAGGTGCCAGAGCAGATCGTCGGGGTATTCTTCGCCGCAGCCCTCGAGGCGCGAGACGGTCTGCTGTCCGGCGAGTTGAAGCTCGACTTCAGCGCAGCGCGTAGCAGAGCTGTCGGCCCACACGAGTGGCGACGCAAGAACGAGCACGGCAAAAAGCGCGGGCCGCATGAATGAGATTGGACGGAACTAGAGTGAGGCAATCGGGAGGCGAACACAAGCTCGCGGCGATCGTGATCTTCACGGTTGTGCTGCTCCTGCGCGCCGCCAGCGATGGCGTCCCCCCGTTCGACGACGCGTATCACGCAAAGCGCATCGCCAGTTTTCCCGGCCTGCTCGATCTCGATGTCGATCGCGGAGAGCGAGGCGCGTTTACGCCCTGGCCTCCGCTCTACGACCTTTCCGCCGGCGCCGTGCAGAAGCTCTTCGGCGGAACTTCATGGCTGCCGCCGATCGCCTTCGCGCTCTTCGCCGCCGCCGTCACGCTCCGCCTCGGCTCGATCGCAGGCCTCGCGCTCGCACTCTCCCCGTACCTGATCAGCATCTCGCGCAGGAATCACATCGATCATCATTTCCTCGAGCCAGCACTAGTCCTCGCGATTCTCTGGAGCACGCTGCTTCTGTGTGGCGGCGGGCGCCCTCGCCCGCCGTCCAGTGCGGGGAGGTGGCCGGATTCGCCCCTGCGCGACTCCCGCGCAACAGCAGCCTTCCTCGCCACCGCCCTCACCGCCGCTCTCTT
>JAENWF010000095.1 GCA_016650215.1 Thermoanaerobaculia bacterium | reverse complement strand
GCAGATAGCGAATGTGCCCGACATGCAGAACGTCAAAGCACCCGTTCGCAAACGCGACACGCTTCCCTTCGGCCCGGGCTGAAGCCAGCAGGCGCACGAGCTCATCTTCAGAAACGATCGCCGCATTCATCATTTCGGTCACCGGCTTCATACGGTTAACGGTTAACGGTTAACCGCGACCCGGTTCCCGGCCCTCGAGTTCCTCATCGCGCTCGATCGCATGCCGCAGCTCCTCATTCGAGACCGTCGCCGTTCCCATCTTCATGACGACGATGCCGCCGGCGTAGTTCGCGAGCTTCGCAGCTTCGGCGTACGAGCCGCCGGCAGCGAGCGCGAGCGTGAAGGTCGCGATCACCGTGTCGCCTGCGCCGGTGACGTCGGCGACCTGATCGGTTCCATAGACCGGGATCATGAGCGGCGCGCTTCCGCCCCGCTCGAAGAGCGCCATGCCGCGGCTGCCGCGCGTGATCAGAATCGCCTCGCAGTCGAGACCCTGCTGCAGCGTCTGCGCGACGAACTCCACGTTTTCGCCGTTGCTGTCGTCGTCGTACAGCGACATGCCCGCGGCCGCAGCCGCTTCTTCCTCGTTCGGCGTGGCGGCCGTGACGTCAGGATAGCGGAGCAGGTTGTAGCGCGAGTCGAGCGTCACCGGCTTCCCTTTGGAAAAACCCGTGAGATTCCCAGCAAGCGATGGCGTCACGACTCCATATCCATAGTCGCTGATGAGCGCCGCGTGGCAGGTGCCGATCTGATCGCGCAGCAGCCACGAGAAGCGATTGGCTTCGTCCTCGGTGATCTCGAGCGAGTCTTCGATGTCGTAGCGGACGATCTGCTGCCGCGTCGAGTGCGGCATCCCGCCAAGGATGCGAACTTTCGTCGGTGTCCTGTAGCGGTCGACACGGAGAATGGCTCCGCACTCGACGCCCTGCGCCGTCAGCTGCTCGATCACCGCACGCCCCTCCGGGTCGTTCCCGACGACGGAGACCGGCATCGGCAGACCGCCGAGCGAGAGGATGTTGTTCATCGCGTTGCCGGCGCCGCCAAGAAGGATGTCGTCGCGGTACTGCCGCAGAATGAGGACCGGCGCTTCGCGCGAGATCCGCTTCGGAGTTCCGTAAATGAACCGGTCCGCCACGATGTCGCCATAGACGACGATCAGCTTCCCCTTCATCCCCTCCGTAAGTTGCAGAAGCTGCTCACGCGCAAACACGCGCGAAGGATACATTACGAGGGGACAGGGGTCAGGGGCCAGTGGTCAGGATGTTGTGTGGCGCCATACAGAGCGAACAGGAGAAGCAGAATGCAGAATGCGTTCTGCATTCTGGCTTTCTCGTCTCTGCCCCCTGACCAATGACCACTCGAAAGACCCCATGCCTGACAAACCGATCGAGGGCGAGGACTACTACCTCGAGGGACCGTTCATGGTCTTCACGGAGAAGTTTCTTCGCGCACGCGGATACTGCTGCGAGTCGGGATGCCGGCACTGCCCGTATGGCTTCCGGCGCGATCAACGCTCGGATGCGCCGGCGGTCTCGGGCGACGACAACGACGCCGACTGAAGCTCGACCTTCTCTTCCATCGTCAGCACGTTTTCGAGGTCGATCAGCAGCAGCAGCTCGCCGGCGTTCTCGATCACGCCGATCAGCAGCTCGCCGCGGACTCCGCGGACGATCGGAGGCGGCGCGAGGATCGACTCCGACCCGACGTTCACGATGCGCCGCACCTCATCCACCTTCAGCCCGATCGTTCCCGCCCCGGTCCTGGTGATCAACACGAGCGGTTGATCCTCGCGCTCCTTCAGATCCGGATAGAGCCGGTCGCGCAGATCGACGATCGGAATGACTTCCCCTCGGACGACGACGATCCCTTCGACGAACTTCGGCGCGGTCGGCACGCTTGTCGATCCGGCATACGGCACGATCTGCCCGACCCCCATGATGTCGAGCACGAATGTCTCGGGTCCGACTCGGAACGCGATCAGCCGCAATTGCTTCGACGGGGTCATCAGTGCACGCGAAACTTGCGCACCTCATCATCGAGGGCGCGGATCGCATCGTTGAGCAGTGTGATCGACTCGCTCATCTCGCCCGCCGACGTCCGGTTGCTGTCGGCGATGGAGCGAACCTGCTCCATCCGTTCGACGATCCGCTCGCTCTCGGCCGCCTGATTCGCGGCGACCTGGAAGATCTCGTGAATCATCTCGATCATCCTCTCCGCGGCGGAGGAGATCATCGACGATCCCGACTTCTGCTCGACCATCGCCTGCCGGACGTAGCGTGTGACCTCGCGCATCGATTCGACGGCCTTCATGATGTGATCGGAGCCGGATCCCTGCTGCGAGGTCGCCTGCGTGATCTGCTGCGCCATCTCCTGAAGCCGCCCGACGGCGCGTGTCACGTTCTCGCTGCCTGCCGCCTGCTCGCGCGTCGCACCTGCGATCTCTTTGCCCATTCCCGACGCGCTCGTCGCCGAGTCGAGGATCCTGTTCAGTGCCTTTCCGGCTTCGTGCGATAGCGACACGCCCTGTTCGACGAGCGCCGAGCCGGATGACATGGTCTTCAGCGCGTTCGCTACCTCTTCCTGCACGGAACGAATGAGATTTCCGATGTCGCGCGTCGATGACGCGGTCCGCTCGGAGAGATCGCGGATCTCCGAAGCGACCACCGAGAAGCCTTTGCCGTATTCCCCTGCCTGAGCTGCGAGGATTGCCGCATTCAGCGCGAGGAGATTCGTCTGTTCGGCAATATCCTCGATCACATTGAGGATCCTGCCGATGGCAACGGAGCGCTCGCCGAGCTTCGCAACGACGCGATTCGATTCGGCAACCGACGACCGGATCTGCTCCATCCCCTCGATCGTCTCGCGGACCGCCTTCATCCCCGACTCGGCGGCGTCGGCGACTGCGAGCGTCAGCTCATACGAGCGCGCGGTGTTCGTCTCGACCTGGGCGATCGACGCGCTCATCTCCACCATCGACGACGATGTGTCAGTCACGAAGTTCCGAAGATAGCCGGCGTTCTGATCGACTTCGCTGATCGACGAGACCATCTGGTGCGTCGCCGAAGCGGTGTCCTCGACCGAGGCCCAGAGAGTGTCAGTGTGTCGAGTCACTTCCTCCATCGACGCCACCATCTCGAGCATTGAAGAGGATGTCTCCTCTGACGATGCGGAGAGCGCTTCGACGTTGTCGGTGATCTTCCGCACGCCGCCGTTGAGGCGGTCGATCGATTCGTACGTCTCGCTGATGATCGATCGCTGGCCGTCGACGCTCTCGATCACGGTGCGCGAGCGGCTGTCGACCGTATCGACGACCGACTTGAGCTTCGACTGCGACTGCACGACGCTCCGCACCGTTCTCTCGAGATTTGCCGCCATCGCGTTGAACGCTTCGGCGAGCGCGCCGACTTCATCGCCGGTCGTCACAGGCACGCGCTGCGTGAGATCCCCCTGCGCGATCTGCTTTACGCTCCTGGCGAGCGCCAGGATCGGCCGCGCGAGCAGTCGCGCGGCGATGTATCCCAGGAGGATCGAGAGAGCGACGGCCGCGAGGGCGATGCCGGCGTTCCAGCGGCTCAGACCGGCGAGCGCACGTTCCGCCTGACTGGCGTTGCTCAGCAGGCGAAAGAAACCCTTTGGCGTTGCGTCCGAAGTGGCCGAATCTCCCTGCGATTCGTAGAAGGGGGAGACGAAGAGATTCAGGTCGCCCGGCATCGCGAGGCCGTCAACGCGCTGCGGCGCCCGTCCATTCAGCAGAGGATGCAGCGTTCGCGACGTCGCGGCGAGCACCTTCCCGTCCGGCGCGATGAAGTCGGCGTACTCGACGGACGGATTCTTCTTGAGATCGGCGACGATGTTCTCGAGATCCGCGGTCAGCCCGAAGATGACGTAGTAGCCGGCGGTCGTCTCGATGCTGCGCGCGATCGCGCGGCTCTGCTCGATCGTCTGCTGCACCATCGCGCCATGGACGACCCATCGCTGCGTTCGCAGAATCAGAACCGCGATGAGAAGCGTCGGGATCGCGAGCGCGAGAATGAGCTTGGTCCGTAACCCCGCCCGAAAGCCTCGCCGGTTCTGCTGTTCCGATACGACCATCGACCCGTTGCAGAGTTTATCCCACTGACCCGCGCTATGATCGCCGTGTGCCGCTGATCCGCTGTCCAAAGTGTGGCCAGGCTTACGACGTGCCCGGCGCCGTCGCGGTCAGACTTCCGAACTCGATCGCGACCTGCCATTGCGGTGAGTGGCTCGCGGGGAGCAAGGCCGCGGTTCTCGCGCGGATGCTCAACCCCGAACAGATCAAGGAACTCGATCTGCAGCCGTTCCGTGTCCCCGACCGCCCTCCTTCGCCGTTCGAAGAGATCTCCGATCCCGACCCGTCAGATCCGCGAACGCGTCCCCGGTCTGTCCGCATCATCGCGCGCGGCGAGAACGAATCGGTCAATACCGTCTTCACGATCCACCAGCACCCGCTCTGGATCGGACGGAAGGCGTGTCACGTCGTTCTCGCCGAGTCGGAGCTCTCGCTGCGCCACTGCGCCATCTCCGTCCGTGGTTCCAAGCTCGTCGTTCGCGATGCCGGATCGCACATGGGAACGTACCTCGATGGACAGAAGATCGACGAGGCGGTGATTGGCGACGGCGTTCACCTGCTGCGCGTCGGCACCGCGCTGGTCAGCGTCGAGCCGACCAACGAGAAAGGGGTGAGCGTCGGACCGATCTCGGAGTCGGACGCCAGCGTCGTCGACGAGCCGATGCTCCATGCGATTGAGGCGCGCGCGCGCCCGGAAGAACCATCGGGCGGGGAACGAATCATCCTCGTCTGCATCGAAGGGATGCTCAAGGGTCAGGAATTCGAAGTGCCGGCCGCGGGCCTCATCGTCGGACGCGAAGGGCATGTGCGCGTTCCCGACGAGTTCCTGTCGCGCAAACATTTCGAAGTCGTCGTGGATGGTGAAGGAATCGTTCGCGTCCGCGACCTCGGGAGCCGCAACGGGACGTTTCTGAATACGCTTCCGGCGCGCAACACAAAGGTGCAGAAGGGCGATGAGATCCGTGCCGGAGTGAACCGTTTCCGCATCGAGCACCGCCGCTGACGCGTCCGCCAGAATTTCAGGTTGGCGCGGCAGAAAGCGTCGAATATACTTCGCGGCTTCCCGGGAGAACTAATGTCACGTGAGACCGATGCAGCCGCGCTACGCGTCCTCTCTCCGCTTTCGGCGTTGATCCGCAAGACATTGCGCGTCGTCGATGGTGAGCAGACTGACCGTGCCGATGAGTTTTCCGTCCATCTGGCGGCGCCGAACCTGAGCATCGTCTCGGTCGAAGGCGGCGCCTTCAATTCTGCCGAGCGCGAAGTCGTGCAGGCTGTCTTCGAAGTCATCCACGCGTCGGAAGAAAACGCGGTGCGCGTCGAGGAGTTGCGGAAGCAGATGCAGCGGCTCGAGCGCGAGCATTGCGATCTCACAATCAAGAACAGGATTCTGTCCGAGGTTTCGGCGCGCGACTCGCTGACGGGGCTCTACAACCGATGGTACGTCGTCGACAAAATCGAGGCGGAGATCAACCGCTCGCTCCGCCACGGCTCGCCGATGTCGCTGATGATGCTCGACATCGATCACTTCAAGAGGATCAACGATACGTACGGTCATCCGGCGGGCGACCTCGTGCTGCAGACGGTCGGCAAACTCCTGAAAGACTGCTGCCGCGTATATGACGTGCCGGGACGATACGGCGGCGAGGAGTTCTGCATCCTCTTTCCGCAGATCAATCTCGAGTCGGCGCCGAACGTGCCCGAACGGATCCGCCAGCGGCTGGAGATGACCGAGCTCGAGCTTTCGGGCTCGCAGGTCGGTGTCACCGCCTCGATCGGAATCGCGAGCGTTGACGCAAGGGCGGACGACCAGGTGCTGAACCCCGCCGCGCTGATCGACCGCGCCGACCGAGCTCTCTACAGCGCCAAGAATCGCGGGAGAAACCGGGTTGAGTTCTGGGACGCGACCCTCTCGCTCCCGAGATTCATCGAGCCGCCCGGTCACTGAACGGTTGCTGATGACCCCGCCGGGCCAAATGTTATGTACACTACGCAGCACGTCCCGGTACCACTGACAAAACAACTAAGGAGACCCACATGCGCAGATTCAGTCTGTTGATTTCCCTTCTTCTCATGACCAGCGCGGCATTCGCCGCCGATCCGGCCGTCGGCGTCGCCGAGTTCACCAACGAAACCTCGGCCGGCTGGTGGTCTGGCGGCGTCGGCCGCGACCTCGCCGGAATGCTGTCGAACGAGCTGTCGAACAGCGGCAAGTTCCGCGTCGTCGAGCGCTCGAAGCTTGATGCCGTGCTCGGCGAACAGGATCTCGCCGAATCGGGCCGCATCAATAAAGCAACGCGCGCGAAGGTTGGCAAAGTGACCGGCGCGAAGTACCTGATTTTCGGGAACGTTTCCGCGTTCGAAGAGAACACCAAGGGAACGGGCGGCGGCGTCAGCTTCCGCGGCGTTAGTGTCGGCGGGAAGAAGCAGGACGCCTACCTCGCGATCGATCTGCGCGTCGTCGATACGACGACCGGCGACGTCGAGTTCTCGCGCACGGTTGAAGCGCGCTCGAGCGGCGGCGGCGTCAACGTCGGCCTCTATCGCGGCGGCTTCGGCGGCAACCTCTCGAAGCATCAGAACACCCCGGTCGGCAAGGCCATCCGCGGCGTCCTGATCGAGGCCGTCGATTACCTGACGTGCGCGATGGTTGATCAGGGCGACTGCATGGACGAGTACGACGCGAAAGAAAAATCGCGGAAAGAAAAGACCAAGAAGTCGATCAAACTCGATTGAGCTCTCGCTCACGTTGTTCGAAAAGGCCAGCCGAGGGGCTGGCCTTTTTGTTGGTGACGAGTTACGCGGGGCGAGTGACGCGTAGCTGGGTTCGACACAGCAATGATCCCAAGGCTCGCCGTACGCGTCACTCGTCACTCGTCACGCGTCATCCATCATTCGTCATTCGTCATTCGCCCTCCCACTCACGGGTAGTGGTCCAGTTTGAACCTGAAGATGTAGGAGGTTCAGACTGGCGTCCGAGTGCTGGATGTCATCGCTGCGAAATACGAGGCTGACTGGAGCCAGAGATCACGGACAAGACGCGAGCCGCCGCCGCGTTCGGGCGGATCGGCGGAAAGATAGGCGGCAAGGCGAGCGCTGCGAATCTGTCAGGCGAACGAGAGTCCGAGATCGAAAATAGGGGCGTCGACCGCGCGCTTGGGGCGAGGAGCGAGGGACCAGCGTATGAAGTCGTAAATGCGCTAAAACGGTTTAAGTAGCTCCAACGGTTGGCATATTGCCTCCAATCGCGCTATATTGCGGCCATGCAGCCCCCGCTGTCCGACGAACAGGCACAGGCAAAGATTGTTGACATAGCTCAGACATTCAGCCCGAATGCCCCGGTTAGCACCCGCGACCTGTTCGCCGGACGAATCGACCAGCTGCTGAAGGTGATCAACGCCGTCTACCAGCGTGGACAGCACGTGATTATTTACGGCGAGCGAGGCGTGGGCAAGACGTCGCTCGCGAACATCATCTCCCCCGCCCTGAGGTCAAAGGCCATCGTTGCTAGGCAAAACTGCAATCAACTGACAACCTTCCCGTCGCTGTGGCACAACGTGTTACGCCAGATTACCCAATGCAGCGAGCATCCGGAGATCGGCTTCACATCCGACACCCGGAAGATGGTCCACACGATGGACTCGAAGTTAGGGGAGCGTGTCACTCCGGAAGACATTCGCCACATTTTCTCCGCTCTTCCGAAGGCCGTTCTCGTCTTCGATGAGCTTGATCGTATCGCCGACGAGGACACGAAAACATTGATGGCCGATACCATCAAGAGCCTGTCCGATCATTCCGTAGATACGACCGTCGTCCTGGTCGGTGTAGCGGATTCCGTCGATAATTTGATCGCCGCCCACCAATCGGTAGAGAGAGCGCTCGTTCAAGTTCACATGCCTCGGATGTCCGTAGCGGAGCTGTACGAAATCGTCGATAGGGGATTGAGCGGCTTGGACATGTCTATTGATGCGAGCGCACGAACCCTCATCGCCGATCTGTCTCAAGGCCTGCCTCACTACACGCATCTGTTGGCACTCCATTCCTCGCAGCGCGCAGTCCTCCAGGGCAAGCTTCATGTCACCCATGACGACGTGATCGCTGCGATGGAAAGAGCAGTGACGGACGCACAGCAAAGCATTATCAGTTCGTACCATCAGGCGACGAACAGCCCGCGGGCAAACCTCTTCCCGCAGGTGCTTCTCGCTTGCGCGCTGGCGCCCACCGACACCCTCGGCTACTTCTCTGCCGCAGACGTTCGGAACCCGATGAGAGTCATCACCGGGAAGGACTACAACATCCCGGCTTTTGCGCAGCACCTTAAGGAATTTTGTGAAATGGAACGGGGGCCAATCTTGGAACGAACCGGCTATCCGCGACGATACCGATTTAGGTTTGTCAATCCGTTGATGGAGCCGTACGTGATCATGAATGGTGTCGCAACCGGGCTGATCAAAGATACAAACGCGATTGGCGGGAGGGTCGCGCAGAAGGAGCTGTACTAAAAGAAACACCTCACCCAACGTTTGAACCGCGAGTGATCTCCTAGCAACTCAATTTGAGGTTTGGCGATAGCGCCGCAGCCTAATCTTTCCGCTTCAAATCTGAGCATTGGAGGGTCCGCTCGCCGATCACGAGTTCACCATTGATGATGCGACCGGTGCGGAGAACTTCGGCAGACATGGGGCGCACAAAGACAACCGTGTTGCCGATCATGATCTGGGAGTAGCCACGACGGGACAGGTCTAGTTTCCTGTCTTTTCGCTCGGGCGTCACAACTTCCGCTGTGCTAGGCATTGTCCTATTCCTTCACCTTTTCTTCGATGCTCAGTAGACGACCAAAGAACGGTGTAAGTTTTTCGACGGTCTTTTCTTGCTGTTGGTCGAATACGTTTGACGTCTTCGAATCGCAACTAACAACAGCAACCACCGCACCATTAACCACAACAGGTAGACACAGGTACGACTTCCGGTCAGATTGAAACTGACGAATGTCTTGGTCCGTGAATCCGAGGTCACGCATGTCGCTCGTGAAATCCATAACGTCTGGCTTGTGAACCACTTGCCGCGAACGGTAGCACAGACCTGCCACACCCTGATGGATGGTCATTGTCGATCTGGGTACCTTCCCGTCTCGCCCGCCGCGCGCAACGGCTCGGAGGACGGGTGTGGCGGGGACCGTATCGACCCGAAGAAGCGTAACCCGGGCATCGCATTCGTCCGGCAGGCCAAGAAGAACATGGCAGAGTTCGGTCAGGGTCAGCAACGCCGAATCGCGAACGTCCATGCCTGAGCGACGAATGTTCGCAAGAAGGGCAATGCCAGGCGGTACTGCTAGCAAGACCACTCCGGCGAGCATCCACGCGGGTCCCCTCCAACCGTGATCGAGAGCGTACATCCCGCCCAAACCGGCAGCTATGCCCCCGATCACGTTACATGCAAGCAACACCACCCGGTAAACCGTTTCGCTCATCGTCTCGACACAGATGCACCCGCGTACCGGCGCTCGACCATGAACACGGAATGCGCATGCAACCTCTTTTCAGAGTGTTAGGGGAGTCGCGCTGATTATGCACTTTTTGGCGGGCGTTGCAATATGGGCGGAAAGAACTGTTACAACTCCAGGCACAATCGATACCACTACCCACTTACGCCTACTTGCGCTCTACTTACGCTAACTTCCGCTTGACTTTCGCTTCATTACCGCCTACATTGCCACCAAGCGAGGGTGCAATGGCGTATTTGACGGAGCGACAGCGGGACATCCTGAACTTTCTCCGCGAGTTCCAGAACGAGCGAGGCATCGCTCCAACGCATCGGGAAATTTGCGACCGCTTCGGTTTCTCGTCGTACGGCACGGTGTACAAGCACCTGTCGCTACTCGAGCAGAAGGGTCTGATCCGGCGCGACTGGAACCAGAAACGCGGTGTGGAAGTCGTGGATCAGCAGGAGCAGCGCGAATCCGGAACGCGCGAGCTCCCGTTGTTCGGCTACATCGCAGCGGGACGTCCGCTCGACGTCGAGGTCTCCAACGAGACCATCGCCGTTCCCGAACATCTGACGAGCCGTGGCGAGAACTACGTTCTCAAAGTGCGCGGCGACTCGATGATCGAGGACGGGATTCTCGATGGAGACATGGTCATCATTTCCCGCCGTGAGCGCGCGGACAACGGCGAGATGGTGGTCGCGAACGTCAATGGCGAAGTGACCCTCAAGAGGATTTATCAGGAGGGCGAACGCGTCCGCCTCCAGCCGGCGAACTCGATGATGAGCCCGATCTTTGCCCCTGCCCGCGAGGTCGCGGTCCAGGGGGTGGTCGTCGGTCTGATGCGGCGGTTCTGAAGGAAAGGTGAGAAAGCAAATGGACCTCGTACTGAAGCTACGCGAAATCCGCCGTATGCGCGGACTGAGTCAGAAGGACGTCGCCCAGATGTCGGGAGTCGGCGAGAAAACCATCAGCTCATTCGAGACCGGACAGCGTATCGGCTCGCTGAAGCTGGCCCAGCTCAAGCGCATGCTCGCCGTCTACGGCCTGACGGAGTCGGACTTCTTCGGTGGGTTTGTCGAGAAGGAGATCGCCCCATGGGAGTTGAAGGAAGAAGACTTTC
This sequence comes from Thermoanaerobaculia bacterium, assembly GCA_016650215.1. Lineage (GTDB taxonomy): Bacteria > Acidobacteriota > Thermoanaerobaculia > Gp7-AA8 > Gp7-AA8 > JAENWF01. The sequence goes on along the minus strand of JAENWF010000095.1, from coordinate 8,826 downwards.
TCACCTCCCGACTCATGGACGATCTGCACGCACTCCCGAAGCCGCTGCAGAAGACGATGATCGCCAAGTTCCAGCTCATGCTGGAGACAGCGAACGACGTGCACAGCATCCGGGAGAAGCGGCCTGCCTACATCCGGGAGAATCCGGAGTGGCACATGCTGGCGTCGCGCAACTAGTTCTGGTGGTGTAGCGCCGCCGGAGAACGGCGGCGCTACGTTTTCCCCATTTTCTGCGCGCGATCACGCCAGCGAAGGGCAAGCGGACTATCACCGAGCGCCTCGGCACTGCGCGCAGCAAAGAGCGCCGCCTCACGCGTCGGAGTCGCGCTGACCATCGCATCCAACGCACGTTCCGCATCAGCTCGGCGGTTCAGCACCATGTAGACGAGGTAAAGATTCGCGTACGGCTGGCGGTGCTGCGGAAACGCTTTGATCTCACGATCGAACGCAGCGATCGCCTCGTCGTAGCGTTCCATCCGCGCGAGAACGTCGCCTCGGACGTACTCGAACGTTTCGACTGGACCGATTCCTTCGCGCGCGATTTGCTTCTCCACGCTCGCGACGAGCTGCGCCGCCTCACGCAGACGGTTCTGCTGCGAATAGATCTGCGCAAGCAGAAGCTCAGCTCCGATCCGATTCGAAGCGTCGGCCGATGCCAGGCGCGCTTCCTCCTCCGCCGGTCCGAACTCTTTCCTCGCGAGATGGATTCGCGCCAGGAGCAGGTGCATTCCGGCGTTGTTCGTGCGCGAGGCAAGCCGCGCGTGACGTTCCGCCTCGGCGAACTTTTCCATCCGCAGCAGGAGCGAACCTCGCTTGAGGCCAAGCTCCGGCGCGAGCTCCGGGGCAACTTCGATCGCCGACCGATACACTTCCGAGGCTTCTTCGTATCGCCCCGCCGACTCGAGCGCACTGCCGAGCTGGTTCCAACCATCCGACAGCCGGGGATTCGATCGCACGATCTCGCGAAACGCGGAAATCGCCTCCGGAAGACGCCGCTCGTGCAGCAGCGTTGTCGCGCGCACCATGGCAGCGATCTCGCCGATGCGATCCTTCGGATCGGGAAGCGGCCCGCGAGCCGCCTGTGGGGTGGATGAGAGATACCCGAGCGCCGCAAGCTTCTTCGCTTCCTCCGGATCGATCGCCGAGGGCAGCACCGCAGCCGAGTTGAAACGGCCGAGCTCCTCCCGCATGGCCGCGTAAACCCGCCGCTCCTCGGCCAGGACGTTCCGCTTCTCCGCTGGATCGCCCTTCATGTCGTACAGCTCAGCGCGAGGAGCCTCGATGAAGTGAAATCGCGAATCCGCGAGCGAGCGCAACTCGCTCCATCCGAGATGAATTCGTCCGTAGAGCGATTCACTGTAGATCCGCCGACCGTCCTGTCGCGGGCCAAGAAGCGAACGGCCGGTCCACGAGGCGGGAGCGCGCAGATCCGTGAGCTGAGCGATCGTCGGCGCTATGTCCGACAATCCCACCGGCGCATCAACCGTTTCGCCACCCATGGCCGAATGCGGCAGCTTCACGAGCAGCGGCACATGGATCGCCTCGCGGTAGACGAAGATTCCATGCTCCGGCTCGCCGTGGTCGCCGAGCCCCTCCCCATGGTCGGACGCGATGATAATGATCGCGCGATCGTAGACACCACGACTCTTCAGATCGTCGAGGAAAGAACCGACGATCGCGTCGGCCGTCGCGACCTCTCCGTCGTACGGACTCGCAACGGCTCGAAACGGCGCCTCCGGCTCATAGGGAGAGTGCGGCTCGAAGATGTGCAGCATGAAAAAGAACGGCTTCGCCGCGCGGGGGGCGATCCACTGCGTGGCGATGCGCGCCGTCACGCGCCCCGAGCGCTGAAGCTGCCCCGCCGCCGCACCTCCGCGGTTCGAGATCGAGTCTTCGTAGAAATCGAACGATCGAGACAATCCAGTGCTGCCGCGCAGCACATACGCGGACACGGCGGCGCCGGTCTCGTATCCGCGTGACTTGAGGAGCGCCGGCAGCGTCGCGACATCGGCACCGAGGACATAGCCGAGGTTGTTACGCACCTTGTGCTCGGCCGGCAACTGTCCGCTCAGCATTGAGGCATGCGAGGGAAGAGTCAGCGGGACGTGCGAGAAAGCGCTGGTGAAGAGGATTGCATCGCCGCGGAATGCGTCGAGATGCGGAGTCGCGACTCCGCGATAGCCGAACATCGGCAGCCGGTCGGCCCGCAGCGTGTCGATCGAGATGAGGATCACCGGCGCGGCCGGATATGTGCTCGATCGCGTTTCAGCATCACGGCGGCAGCTCGCCAGTGCGAGACAGAAAGCTAGGAAAGCAGCTGCGCGGCGCGTCATCGAGGTCGCTGCCAGCATACGCGAAGGGCTCCCCGCCGGATGGCAGGGAGCCCTCGCTCGTTGAACCCGTTGTGATTCTAGAAACGAACGCCGAATGAAACCCGATACGTACGCGCAAGCTGGTAGTCGTTGGCGTTGCGCGCCTGACCGAAGATCGACGACTTCGCGTAGTGAATCCCTTCCACCGGGGTCTCAGTGAAGGGGTTGAACGGCGCGAGCGTATCGTCGTTGTCGAACGTCAATACGCGGGTCGATCCGAGGATGACCGAGTTCTCGTTGAAAACGTTGATGATCTCGGGCGATACGAACAACTCGGCCTGACCGAGGCGCAGACGATAGTTGACCGAGAGGTCGAGCGCCTGCACGTCATCAAACCGGAGCTCGCCGCGATCGCTGAAGAAGTAGTTCACCGCCTGCGGCGTATTCGCGTAACGCGCGTACGTCGCTGCCGGCAGGTATCCGAGGCTCGGGTCGCTGACGTAGTTGACCGTGCCGATCGCCGAATAAGCCGTGCCGGAGTCAAAGCGTTCCAGAGCACTGAAGGTGAAGTTGCCGATGCCTGTCTCCATGCTCAAAGTCGCCCACGCTCTCAGTTTGTGCGTCTGATCGCTCGGGAGGAAACCGGTTGGGGCGTTGCGGTCGAAGTTCCGGAACTCCGGGTACTGGAAGCGGCTCTCGGTGACGGGACCGTTGTCGCGCGTTTCCGAAAGTACGTTGCCCTTCGTCTCCGACCACGTGTAGTTGCCACCGAGCTGGATCCGCTCCGAGAGCGGGTAGCTCGCCTGCAGTGTCGCCGCTCGGTACGTGCGCTCGAAGAAGTCGTTCGTCGTGTAGATCTCCTGCAGGTCCGACTGCTGATCGAACGGATCGAGCACCGTCGTGCCGAGAGTCTTCTGCGAATAGAAGTTCGACCAGTCACGGGAGATGAAGTCGAATCGCGCGAATCCGCGGCCGAACTGCGAGCCTGCTCCCAGCGACCACTCTTTCACGTTCGGCGACTTGAGTCCGTCGTTGATTGTGACGTTCACGCCCGGGAACTGCGCGAAGACGATGTAGTCAGTCGCGTCCGTGCCGCCGACCGACTGGAACCAGTTGTACATCTGCTGAAGGGCTTCGACCGTCGGGAGACCGGAGATCTCCGGACCGTCGTAGACATAGAAGACGTAAGCGGGCGTTCCCGCGCCCGTCGCGCCACCACCGATGGTCTCGGCGATCTTCGCGGCGTACTGGCCATAGCTGCCGGTGAGTCGCAGACGCCCGTTCCCCCAAACGTCGTACGTCGCGCCGAGGCGTGGCGAAACGAGCGAGTCCTTGGTACGGGGAGTTCCCTGCGCATCCTTCCCGTCGTTCTTGTCGTAGCGAACGCCGAGATTGAACTGCCAGTGGTCGTTGAGCTCCCACCTGTCGTTCACGTAGAAGGAGTGCGTCTTGAAGTCGGAACCCTGCGACTCTTCGAAGATCGGCCACCAGGTGATCAGGTCGCCCGGCGCGAGCACGGGCTTGAAGACATCGTTCGGACCCGAGAGCGGTGTCTGTTCGGAGAAGACGTACACACCGAAGTTCGAAGCCGACTGGTAGTTGTTCGACAGCCGGTTCTCGGCCCAGTTCTGATAGCCGCCGATGATGTTGTGCGTGCCGAGTCCGCGCGAAGCGGCGTAGTAGGTCAGCTTCGCGTCGAGGTAATCGTTGTTGCGCTCTTCGGCTCCGCACGATCCGCAGAAGACCGGCGCGCCGAAGAAGGCAAAGTCGCTGGGCACATAGCCCCACGTGCCGGTCGCGAAATCCGGATTCTCGCCACCGCTGCCCTCGAACTTGAATCGCTTGCGCGACAGGTTCAGTTCTCCGAGGAGATTGTTTGTGAATACGCCACTGTAGTGGAGCGCGGTGAAGTTGTTCGGAAGCTCGCGCTGCGGGTCGATGGACGACAGCTCATAGCACGCACCGAAGCAGAAGTTGCTCTCGGGATTCTTGAGGTCGAGCATCGAGAGGCTGACGCTGTGCCTGGGCGTGACCTGACCGGTGAGCTTCGCCTCGATGCGCGTCTCTTCGTCCTGGAACTGGAACGGGATGTTCGTCTCGTAGAGGAATTGATCCTGCGTCGGCTTGGTGTAGCGGCCGGCGAGGAAGAACCAGAGGCGGTCGCGGATGACACGGCCTCCCAGTGTGGTCTCGTAGACGCTAATGATCTCATCGGTGAAATCCGGCTGATCGTCGAATGACATCCCGGTCCATGCCGGGTTCGTCAGCGAGTCGCGGAGCGAGCCGCTGAACTGATTGCCACCTGACTTGGTGATCGAGTTGATCACGCCGCCTGTAAAGCGTCCGTACTCGGCCGAGATCGCGCCCGTGAGAATCGTCGTTTCCTGGATCGCATCTTCGATGAAGAGATTGTCGATCTGGCCGCGCAGGTTCTCATTGATGACTGCGCCGTTGACCATATAGAGATTCTCGTGGGCCGGCGCACCGGAAATCACCAGCTGCCCCACCGACGGTGAGTTCGTGGTGACGTTGGGTGCCAGGTTTCCCTGCGCGAGAACGGTCCGCTGAATCGGCAGATCCTCGACGAGCTGCTGTTTGTAGTTCGACTGCACCTCGGTGGTCTCGAGGACAGCCGACGATCCCGCCGTGACGGTAATTGCCTCGGCCAGTGCCGAGATCTTGAGATCAGCATCTGCGCGCCCCGTCTGCGAGACGCCCACTTGCGCTCGCGTCGTGACGGTCTGGAGTCCCTCCATCTCGAACTTCACGGTGTATTCGCCGGGCGGGAGCGCCCCCATGTTGAAGTTCCCGTTGACGTCGGTGTTCGTAACACGCGAGCCCTGCAAGTTAGGGGATATCGCGGTCACCGTGACTCCGGGGAGCGGATTCCCGTCTTGCGTAGCCCTGCCCGTGAGTGAGCCGGTGGTCTGCGCGAATACGGCTCCTGAAACGAGCAGCGCGCACAACGCCACCAATAGACGCTGCAAATACTTCATGCTAATCCTCCTTTTAAATCGTGTACGTAAACAGTTCGTACAAGCGGGCAGGAGGAGGTGCACAGGAGCAGCCGCACTTGCCATGTGTCACGAAGCGATGAAGGTCGTTGATTCCACGCGACTTTCGCGGCGGAGCGCGACATGAACGCGGTGTGAACGTTCGGTGGAACGAATTTCGGCGAACGTTCAATTGAACTTCGCGCGATTCACGGTGATGACGTCGCACGCAGGCGGGATGAATCGCGTGTTTCAAGTCACATCACAAGTGCGAAGTCGTGACGCAACAGGTACGTTAGGACGCGCCGCGTCAATGCCGGGCGCGAAGGTGACATCGACGTATCGCCTTTGAAACGTCAACCACGCTGCGTTGCGAAACGGGAGACGAAAGACCGCCGGCTGAAGCCGGCGCCACGCCGAGCAGCGAATCGCGGGGGCATTCGCTCGAAACGATGCGCGGGCTTTTTCAGCTATTTCGCGAATGCGTTGCGGAGCGACGCCTCGATCGACGGCACCTGGAACGCGAAGCCTTCCGCAACCGCGCGCGATGGCACGACGCGCTGGCCGCCGAGGAGCACTTCGTCCGCCATCTCGCCAAACGCCAGCCTCAGCGCAAACGCAGGCGCCGGCATGATTGCAGGACGATGCAGTGCGCGCGCGAGCACCGCTGTGAACTCACGATTCGTCACAGGCTTTGGGGCTGTCGCGTTGTACACGCCGCGCACCGCCTCGTTCGCAATCACCCATTCGATCATTCGAAGGAGGTCCTCGCGGTCAATCCACGAGATCCACTGATTCCCGCTTCCGACACGGCCGCCAACGCCGAGGCGGAACGGCAGCGCCATCTTGGCGAGCGCACCCCCCTCGCCCGCCAGCACGACGCCGAACCGCAGAATGACCAGCCGCGAAACAGCTTCCGCCTCGCGCGCTTCCTGTTCCCAGCTGGCGGTCAGATCAGCGAGAAATCCGGTTCCCCGCGACCCCTCTTCGCTCAACTCCTCATCACCTCGCGTTCCGTAGTAGCCGACCGCCGACGCGTTGATGAATGTCCTCTTCTGCTTCGCCTGTTTCATGGCGGCGACCAGCGCTCGCGCCGAATCCGTACGGCTGTCGGTCAGCTGCCGCTTCCGCTCCGCGGTCCATCGTCCGTCGGCGATGTTCTCGCCGGCCAGATTGATCACGACGTCCGCGGTGGCAATAACCGAGGACCACGGCCCCTGGCTCTTTCCATCCCACTTCACGCCGCGACCCGCTGGAACCTTATCCGGATTGCGCGTCAGAACGCTGACCTCATGCCCGAGCGCGAGGAGGCGCCGCACGAGCGGCTCGCCGATGAATCCCGTACCGCCCGCGACGACGATCTTCACTCCCGGAATTGTCCCATACAAAAAAACGCCGCCGTCTGAGCGGGACGGCGGCGGTAAAGAGGTAAGAAAGGTAGGAGGGTTGGAGAGAATTTAGAAGGTTAGGAGATCTTCAGGTTCTTCGTATCGCTCGTATCCTGGGACGGGCGGGAAACGGAAAGGTTTCGCGCCCGATTCAGCGGATGCGCGAGCGCGCCACGACTCGCTTCGGATCGGTCGCGTCCGCTTCGCGTTGAAGCCCCGCAAACGCAATCATTGCAGCGTTATCCGTGCAGTACTCCTTTTCCGGCAGCCGCACGACCACCCCCCGCCTCGCTCCCCACACCGCGATCCGTTCACGCAACACCCCGTTCGCCGCGACGCCCCCAGCAATCGCGATCTCCGAGGGCCGCGGCTCCTCGAGCCGCTCCCATGCGGACTCGAGCCGGTTGAAGAGCTGAGCGAACAGCGCGTCCTGAAACGTCGCGCAGAAGTCGGACATCAACGCTGCATCCCCTTCGACACGAATGTCGTTTGCTCGCGCAAATCGAATGGCTGCCGCCTTGACTCCTGAGTAGGAGAAATCGATCGAGTCATCCTTGAACTGCGGCAGCGGGAACGGGAAGCGCTTCGCATCGGCAGTCCCCCCCTGCGCACGCTTCTCGATCTGGGGTCCGCCCGGATACGGCAGACCGATGAACTTCGCGACTTTGTCGAAGGTCTCGCCGATCGCATCATCGCGCGTGCGATTGAGCATCGTCACCAGCGGCGCCCCCTCCGGCATCCAGATGTCGTAGATCGACGAATGTCCGCCGGAGATCACGAGACTGAGAAACCGTCCCGGCAACGGAATCGAAGGACCCTCCTTCTGAAGGTAGGGCGAGAACATGTGTCCCTCGAGATGATTCACGGAGATGAGAGGAATCCCGAGACCATAGGCAAGACCCTGGGCACCAGCAACGCCGACGAGCAGCGCTCCGATCAGACCCGGCGCCGATGTCACCGCGACTGCCTCGATGTCTTCCCATGCAACTCCGGCGTCCGCAATGGCGCGCTTCACGAGCGGGAAGAGATGCTGCAGATGCTCGCGTGATGCGATCTCCGGGACGACGCCGCCAAACGGCCGATGCCGCTCAATCTGCGAGGCGATGAGGTTCGTCCGCACGCTCCCATCGCGGGCGAGGAGCGCGACCGACGTCTCATCACAGGAAGTCTCGATGCCGAGGATCATGGCAAGCGGTCACGAACACGAACAACGCCTCTATAATGCCGCGGCTCGATCGGCCATGAAAGAAGAACTCGAAAAGCGATACGACCCGAAGACCTTCGAACAGCGGATTTACGCGAAGTGGGAGGAGCGCGGTTACTTCACTCCGGACACCGGAGTTGAGAGTCCCTCCTTCTCGATCGTCATCCCGCCGCCGAACGTCACCGGACGTCTTCACATCGGCCACGCGCTGGTCAACACACTGATCGACATCGTGACCCGATGGAAGCGGATGAGCGGCTTCAACACGCTCTGGCTCCCCGGCACCGATCATGCCGGCATCGCGACGCAGATGATGGTCGACCGGGAGCTGACGAAACAGGGCATCTCCCGCCTCGACCTCGGGCGCGAGAAATTCCTGGAAAAAGCGTGGGAGTGGAAGGAATCGCGCGGCACCGAGATCAAAGACCAGCTCGTCCGGCTCGGCGCTTCCGCCGATTGGACGCGCGAGCAGTTCACGCTCGACGAAGACCTTTCGAAAGCGGTGCGCTTCGTCTTCGTCAAGCTCTTTGAGGATGGGCTGATCTATCGCGACCTCGCGATGGTCAACTGGTGCCCCAACTGCCGCACAGCGATCAGCGATCTGGAAGTCGAGTATCGCGACAGAGACGCGAAGCTCTACCACATCGACTATCGGGTCGAAGGCTCCGATCGCAAGCTCACCGTCGCGACGACCCGCCCCGAAACGATGCTCGGCGACACCGCAGTGGCAGTGCATCCCGAAGACGAGAGGTATCGCGATCTCATCGGGAAGAATGTGATTCTCCCTATCGCCAACCGCGCAATTCCTGTCATCGGTGATGCGATCCTCGTCGATCGTGAGTTCGGGACCGGCGTCGTGAAAGTCACGCCGTCGCACGACAAGAACGACTACGAGGCTGGCCTTCGCAACAAGCTTCCGCAGATGCAGGT